>NZ_CP120983.1:3094666-3404132 GCF_030719215.1 Streptomyces sp. Alt3
AGCCTGGTCCTCGTCACCGCCCGCGAGCCCCTCGAACTGCCCGACGACATCCCCGCGCGGGTATACCACCTGCCCGTCGGCGGGCTGGACGCGGCGGGCGCCGAGGAAGTGCTGCGCGAGTCGGCGGAGGACGAAGAGGGCGGTCCGTACGACTTCCCCTCGACCGACACGGTCGTGGAGCTGTGCGGCGCCCTGCCGCTGGCCCTGCGTGTGGCGGGCTCGTCGCTCGGCGCGCGCAACCGTGCCGAGCTCGCCACCGCCCTCGGGGCGTACGGTCCGGTGGCGCCCGTGGAGCGTGCCCTGTGGCTGCGCTACACCGACCAGTCCGAGCCTGCCCGCCGGCTGCTGCGGCGGCTCGCCCTGGCCGGACGCGCCAGCCTCGGGGCCGCCGCGGCGGCGTCGCTGCTGTCCTCCGACGAGCAGGAGGCGAGCCGTCTGCTGGAGTCGCTGGCCCGGGCCGGTCTCCTGGTCCATGTGCGGGGCGCGCGCTACCGGCTCCACGACCTCGTACGCGACTTCGCCCTGGCCCGGCTGCTCGACGAGGAACCGGCCGCCGACCGTACGGCCGCGCAGGAACGCCTCATCCAGAACTACGCGGAGCTCGCCGACGCCGTGATCCGCATGGTCGACGGCAAGATGTCGACCCGCGCCGGTCAGTTCGGCTCGCACGGCTTCAGCTCGCTCGACGCCGCCCTGCGCTGGCTGGACGACGAGTCCAGCTTCATCACCTCGGCGCTGCGGCACACGGAGGGCGTCGACCAGCGCTCGGTGCTCCACCTGCTGGGCGCCCTGTGCGACTACTGCCTGCTGCGCGGCGACCTCTACCGCCTCGGAGAGATCAGCGAGCTGACGCGCGCCGTCGACCAGGGCCTCCTGGAGCGGTCGGTCCAGTGGCGTACGGGCATCGCGGCCAGGCAGCTCGGGGAGCTCGACAAGGCGCGTACCACCCTGTCCTCCGTCGTCGGCCTCTACCGCGAGGCGCAGAACGACGCGGGCGCCGCGCTCGCGCTCTGCTCGCTCGGGATCACCCTGCACCACCAGGGCAATCTCACGGAGGCCTCGGCGCGGCTGCGGGAGGCGCTCGCCCTCCAGGAGTCCCCGGAACAGGCCGAGGACCGGGCCTGGTCCCTGCACGCCCTGGCCGCGGTGGAACGCGACCGGGCCAATCTGGCCGAGGCCCTGACCCTGCTGGACACCGCGCTGACCCTGCACCGCGAGGGCGAGTCGCTGCACGGCGAGGCCTGGTCGCACTTCCAGCTCGGCCAGGTCTGCCTGCGGATGGGCGAGGTCGCCCGGGCGGAGGAGGAGCTGTCCACCGCCCTGGAGCTGTACGGCCGCACCCGGGACGAGCGCGGGGAGGCGTGGGCCCTGACCCAGCTGGCCCGTGCCCGGCTGATGGACGAGGACGGCAGCAGCGCGGCTGCGGCGGTGGAGCAGTTGCGTGGGGCCCTCGACCGGCACCGGGGCAACGAGGACGCGCGGGGCGAGGCGTGGACGCGTTACTACCTGGGTCAGGCCCTGGAGGAGGACGGCGACACCGTTCAGGCGGTACGCGAGCTGGAGCGGGCCCGCACGATGTTCTCCCGGATGCGCGACGTCTACGGGCTGGCCTGCGCCCGCCACCACTCGGGGCGCGTCACCCGCGACCAGCGGGCGGAGCAGACCGGCAACCTGCGCAACTCCGGTTTCGCACGGCAGCTCCTGGTGGACGCCCGGGCGGACTTCCGCCGGATCGGGGTGGCGCACGGCGAGGCCTGGACCTGCCTGGAGCTGGCCCTGATCGACGGCGGCAACAACCGCGCCGCGCAGGCCCTGGAGCTCTGCGGCGAGGCGATCACCCTGTTCGCCTCGTACGGCGACGTCCGGGGCGGCGACTGGGCGGCGTTCCTGCGGTGCACGCTGCTGCCGTACGCCTCGCCGGGCGGCAGCGAGGTGGGCACGGCGGTGGCGCAGCAGGAGCTGGCCGACCTGCTGGAGGCCGCCCACCCGCTGCGGGACGCCAAGCTGGAGGACTGTGCGGAGGCCTTCCGGGTGGTCCTCAACCGCGGTGTGGACCTGGACGACGGCTGGCAGGCCTGGCGCCTCGGCCTGACGCCGTCCCGGCACGCCCGCGAGGTCATGGGAGTGCCGGTGGGCGTGCGGCCCTGAGCCGTCGTCGTGGGGGCGGGGCGGGTGCGCCCCGCCCGGTCAGCCCTTGGCCGCCGTGCTCCGCTTCGTGGCGTCGGCGGACTCCGGCCCGGCCGCCGGGTCGGGGGCCTCCTCGAAGTCGACCTTGCCCATGTGGCGGTTCATCGACTTCATCAGGAACCACACCCCCACGGCGAGCGCCGCGAAGACGAGGAAGCCGAGAACGCCGGGCGTCACCTTGTTCTTGTCGAGCTCGTCGGCGGCGAGCGGAACGAGCTGCGTCAGTGCCTGGGTCGCGTACATATCAGGCATTGTCGCGGATGCCCGCGAAGAGGTCGCTCTCGGGGAGGGAGGTATCGACCAGGGACTTGGCGAGCTCGTACTCCTCGGTGGGCCAGACCTCCCGCTGGATGTCCATCGGCACCCGGAACCAGCCGCCGTCCGGGTCGATCTGCGTCGCGTGCGCGATCAGCGCCTTGTCGCGGATCTCGAAGAAGTCGTCGCACGGGATGTGCGTGGTCAGCGTGCGTTCGGCGCGCTCGAACTCCTTCCAGCGCTCCAGCCAGTCGCCGTACGGGGACTCCAGCCCGCGGGCCAGGAGCGCCTCGTGCAGGGCGACCGTGCGCGGCTTGTTGAAGCCCTGGTTGTAGTAGAGCTTCTGCGGCTGGAAGGCCGGGCCGAACTCCGCCTCGGGGAACCGCTCGGTGTCCGCGGCCCCCTCGAACGCGATCATCGAGATGGTGTGGGTCTTGATGTGGTCGGGGTGCGGGTACCCGCCGTTCTCGTCGTAGGTGGTGATCACCTGCGGCCGGAACGCACGGATCTTCGCGACGAGACGCCCCGCCGCCGTCTCGTCGTCCTCCAGGGCGAAGCAGCCCTCGGGCAGCGGGGGCAGCGGGTCGCCCTCGGGGAGACCCGAGTCGACGAAGCCGAGCCACTCCTGCGCGACGCCCAGGATCTCCCGGGCCTCGTCCATCTCCTTCTTGCGCACCTCGTGGATGTTCGCCTCGATGTAGGCGTCCCCCTGGAGCTTCGGGTTGAGGATGGATCCCCGTTCGCCCCCTGTGCAGGTGACGACCAGGACGTCCACCCCCTCGGACACGTACTTGGCCATGGTGGCCGCGCCCTTGCTCGACTCGTCGTCGGGGTGGGCGTGCACGGCCATCAGTCTCAGCTGCTCGGTCAAGACTCGGTCCTCAGTGATTCGTCGCAGTGGTCGGCTTCTATAGTGACTGAACCGGGGGGTGGAAAATTCCTCGATCCCCGGCACGGGAGGAACGATCATGGCAGCGGTACGCGAGGCCTTGCCCGAGGGGCGTTACGGCCGGTCGCAGGACGAGCGCGCGGACCGCAAGCTCAAGATCACCGGCTCTGTGCTGGGTGTGGCGTTCCTCGCCATGATCGGCTGGTTCGGCTACGACTACGTGGCCGGTCAGGACGTCAGCGCCGAGCTCATCAAGTCGAGGATCGTGTCGGACGGCCGCGCCGAGGCGCACCTGGAGGTCCGCAAGGACCGGGACGCCACGGGGCAGTGCACGCTCCGCGCCCTGAGCGAGGACGGGGCGGAGGTCGGGCGGGCGGGCTTCCGGTTCGACGAGCGCTCCGAGCGGATCGACGAGGTCGTCTCGCTGCGCACCACCTCCAGGGCGACCGCGGTGGAGCTGAAGGGCTGTACCGCCGGCGGCTGACCGCGCCCGAGGGCGCGCGCCGCCCAGGATGCCCGCGCTCCCGCGCCCACCTGCGCGGACGCGCGTGTGACGATTTACCTTCTCCCCCTTTTCGCACGGAATTGTTAGGCTCGTGGTTTCGCCCACCCGTGGCAGCGCATGCTTGGGGTAGGGCGTTGCTTTGTATTCCCAGCACCGACGAGGAGCACCCTGTGACCCAGACCAGCGATAACGTCACCTGGCTCACGCCGGAGGCGTACAACCAGCTGAAGGCGGAGCTGGAGTACCTGTCTGGTCCCGCGCGCACGGAGATCTCCGTCAAGATCGCGGCGGCCCGTGAGGAGGGTGACCTCCGCGAGAACGGCGGGTACCACGCCGCCAAGGAGGAGCAGGGCAAGATGGAGCTCCGGGTCCGTCAGCTGACCCAGCTCCTGGAGCACGCGAAGGTCGGCGAGGCCCCGGCCGACGACGGCGTGGTCGAGCCCGGCATGGTCGTGACGATCGCATTCGACGGCGACCCGGACGACACGGTCACCTTCCTGCTCGCCTCCCGCGAGTACGCGAGCACGGACATCGAGACCTACTCCCCCCAGTCCCCGCTCGGCACCGGCGTGAACGGCAAGCGGGTGGGCGACGACGCGGAGTACGAGCTGCCGAACGGCAAGAAGGCCACGGTGAAGATCGTCTCGGCGAAGCCGTACCAGGGCTGACCCGCACAGGACGCGACGTACGGAGCCCCGGCCGCAGCTGCGGCCGGGGCTCCGTCGTGCCCGGGGTCAGGCGGTGGCCGAGCGGTACTTGCGGACCGCCAGGGTGCGGAAGACCACGACGATCAGGACCGACCAGATCACCGAGGCGAGGATCGGGTGCTGCATGGGCCAGGCGTCCGAGGTCACGAAGCCCGGCGGGACGTTGCCGAAGAGTTCGCGGCAGGCAGCCACGGTGGCGCTGAACGGGTTCCACTCCGCGATGTGGCGCAGGACGGTCGGCATCTGGTTGGCGTCCACGAAGGCGTTCGAGATGAACGTCAGCGGGAAGAGCCAGATCAGTCCGCCCGAGGTGGCCGCCTCCGGTGTGCGCACGACGAGGCCGATCAGTGCGCCGATCCAGGAGAACGCGTAGCCGAGCAGGAGCAGCAGCAGGAAGCCGAGGAGCACCTTGCCGATGTTCTCGTGGGTCCGCCAGCCGATGATCAGTGCGACACCGGCGAGGACGACGAGGGTGAGGGCGGTCTGCACGAGGTCGGCGAGCGTACGTCCGGTGAGGACGGCGCCGCGGGCCATGGGCAGGGACCGGAAGCGGTCGATCAGTCCCTTGTGCATGTCGTCCGCGATACCCGCTCCGGCGCCCGCGGTGGCGAAGGTGACGGTCTGGGCGAAGATCCCGGCCATCAGGAATTCCTTGTAGGCCGTGGACGACAGGGAGCTGCCCACCTTGATGGAGCCGCCGAACACATAGGTGAACAGGACCACGAACATGATGGGCTGGACCAGGCCGAAGATCACCATCTCGGGAATCCTGGCCATGCGGATCAGGTTGCGCCGCGCGACGACCAGGGAGTCGGCCACCGACCGGCCGATCGCCCCGCGGGACTTGAGCGGTGCGAGGTCCGGTGTGTCCGTGACGGCGCTCACTGCACGCCCTCCTTCCGGCCCTGTGCGGCCTCGGTGGATACGTTGCCGCTGTTCTTCTCCAGCTCGGCCGCGTGGCCGGTGAGCGAGATGAAGACGTCGTCGAGGGTGGGGCGGCGCAGGCCGATGTCGTCGATCTCCACACCCCGGGTGTCGAGGTCGCGGATGACCTCGGCCAGCAGTTTGGCCCCGCCGGTGACCGGGACGGTCAGCTTGCGGGTGTGCTCGGCGACGGCGATCTCCCCCTTGCCGTACGAGGCGAGGACCGAGCGGGCCGGCTCGATCTGGTCCGGCTGGTGCACGACCACCTCGACCCGCTCGCCGCCGGTGCGGGCCTTGAGCTGGTCGGACGTGCCGCGTGCGATGACCTTGCCGTGGTCGATGACGCAGATGTCGTGGGCGAGGTGGTCGGCCTCCTCCAGGTACTGCGTGGTCAGCAGCAGCGTCGTACCGCCCGCGACGAGCTCCTCGATGACCTCCCACAGCTGCTGCCGGTTGCGGGGGTCGAGCCCGGTGGTGGGCTCGTCCATGAACATCACCGGCGGGGAGACGACGAGCGCAGCCGCCAGGTCGAGGCGGCGGCGCATGCCCCCGGAGTACGTCTTCGCGGTGCGGTCGGCGGCGTCGGCGAGGTTGAACTTCTCCAGGAGCTGCCCGGCCCGCTTCTTCGCGTCGCGCGAGCTCATCTGGTAGAGCTGCCCGACCATCTGGAGGTTCTCGCGGCCCGTGAGGTATTCGTCGACGGCCGCGAACTGGCCGGACAGGCCGATCGAGCGCCGCACCTCGTCGGGGTTCTTCAGGACGTCGATGCCCGCCACGACGGCCCGGCCGCTGTCCGGCCGGAGCAGGGTGGTCAGGACACGTACGGCTGTCGTCTTACCGGCGCCGTTGGGCCCCAGCAGGCCCAGGACGGTGCCTTCGGGCACGTCGAGATCGACGCCGCCCAGTGCTCGTACATCGCCGAAGGTCTTCACCAGGCCTTCGGCGTAGATGGCGCCTGGCATACGTGTTCCCCCAGTTGCTTCGCGTGAATTCCTGAGCGGATCGTAGAGTTCCCGGCCTTCGCAGGCGGGGAACACCGAGTGTTCGGCGATGCACCGTAACGCGATACATCGCGACACACAACAGGTTTTCCACGAGGGAACCGGTCCTTCAGGAGCGCACCAGGTAGCCGGCGGCGCGCAGCGCGGCGGCGACCTCCTCGCAGTGCTCCGGCCCCTTCGTCTCCAGGTGGAGTTCCACCTCCGCCTCGGTGAGCCCGAGCCGCGGGTCGGTCCGTACGTGCTGGATGTCGAGGACGTTGGCGTCGGCGACGGACAGGGTGGTGAGCATCGCGGCCAGCGCCCCCGGCCGGTCGGTGAGCCGGAGCCGCAGGCTCAGGTAACGGCCCGCCGCGACCATGCCGTGCGTCAGGATGCGCTGTATCAGCAGGGGGTCGACGTTGCCGCCCGACAGCACGGCGACGACGGGACCGCGGAAGGCGTCCGGATCGCTCAGCAGCGCCGCGACCGGGATCGCCCCGGCCGGCTCGACGACCATCTTCGCCCGCTCCAGGCACAGCAGCAGCGCGCTGGACAGCTCGTCCTCGGAGACCGTACGGACCTCGTCCACCAGCTCCTGGACCAGCGGGAACGTCAGGTCGCCGGGCCGCCCCACCTTGATCCCGTCGGCCATGGTCTGCACCGAGCCGAGCGCCACCGGATGCCCGGCGGACAGCGAGGGCGGGAAGGCCGCCGCGCCGGCGGCCTGGACACCGACGATCCTGACGTCGGGGCGCAGCGCCTTCACCGCGACCGCGATCCCCGCCGCGAGACCGCCCCCGCCGATGCCGACGACGACGGTGCGGACCTCCGGGCACTGTTCGAGGATCTCCAGGCCGACGGTGCCCTGTCCCGCGATGACGTCCGGGTGGTCGAAGGGGTGGATGAAGACCGCTCCGGTCTCCTCGGCGTACTCCTGGGCGGCGGCGAGCGTCTCGTCGACGACGTGGCCGTGGAGCCTGACCTCCGCGCCGTAGTCCCGGGTCGCCGCCACCTTCGGCAGGGGTGCGCCGACCGGCATGAAGACCGTGGAGCGTACGCCTAGAAGCGAAGACGCGAGTGCGACACCCTGCGCATGGTTTCCGGCACTCGCGGCCACCACCCCGGCCGCCCGTTCGACGGGGCTGAGTCCGGCGATCCGCACGTACGCGCCCCGGAGTTTGAACGAGCCGGTGCGCTGGAGGTTCTCGCACTTGAGGTGGACAGGGGCACCGACGAGGGAGCTGAGGTAGCGGCTGCCTTCCATCCCGGTCGTTCTGGCCACCCCGGACAGCATCTTCTGCGCCCCTCGGATGTCGTCGAGGATCAGCGGAGGAAAGGGGCCTGACGTACGGAAGGTCATGACAGCAAGTCTTGCAGCTCGGAGCCCCGGGAGCCGTCGCATCTCATGGCGGCCTGCGGTGGTGTCCACAGGTTTGTGCAGCGCTGGTACACGTTGCCCCGTGGCCGCGTACTCTGTCCCCCACCTATCCGACACCGCACGAAGAGAGCCCCCGGCCATGCCCCCTCAGGACATGACGACTGCTGCGTCTCCTTCCGGGGGCGCGACCCCCGGACACCCGGGAACGGACCACCTGCTCGACGCACTCCAGCACCAGGTGGCCGTCTTCGCCCGCCGTGCCGAACAGACCCGCCTCGGCGGTGTCGGGCAGGTCCGCAACTCGATGGACCGGGCTGCCTATCTGCTGCTCAACCGGCTCGACGCCGAAGGGCCCATGGGCGTCAAGGCCCTGGCGGCGGGCATGGGGATCGACTCCTCGACGGTGACCCGTCAGGTCGCGCCGCTCGTCGACACCGGTCTGGTCAAGCGCACCTCCCATCCGGAGGACGGGCGCGCTGTCGTGCTGCAGCTGTCGCCGCGCGGCCAGTCCCGTCTGGAGGAGGTCCGCGCCTCGCGGCGTGAGCTGATGTCGCAGGTGACCGACGAGTGGACCGAGGAGGAGCGCGACACCTTCTGCGCCCTGCTGACCCGGTTCAACTCCTCCCTGGCGGCCCGCCAGGCGGCGAGCCAGCCGGCTCAGGACAGCTGACCCTCGGCACCCGCGGTCCCGCGCGGTGTGCCCGGCTGTCCGCCGGGCCGGACGGATCTACCCTGGAAGTGCCGCACTCGCGAGTCGAGGAGGCCGCCATGACACGGAAGATCGCCGACTGCCGCAAGTATCCGAGCGTCTCGAACTGCGCACTCACCATTTCCGGTGAGGAGGACGAAGTCGTCCGCGCCGCCGCCGAGCACGCGGTATCGGTCCACGAGCACACCGACAGTCCGGAACTGCGTGAGCAGATCCGGGGCTCGCTGGAGGACGAGAGGGTCGCAGTCTGACCGCGGTACGCGTCGTCGTCCGGCGGACGGGACCGGGTCCCGGCCGCCGGACATCGGCTCGTGCACCGGGGCCGCGACACGCACAGCCGCCACACAGCCGTGACACGGACTGTGCCCAGGTGGCCGCCCTATCGTCCGGAGCATGTACGAGAACGGTGTGAGCAGGCGGAAGGTCCTGGCGGCGGGTGGCGCGGCGGCCGGGGTGGCCGGGCTGGCGTTGGCCGGGTGCGGCGCCGAGGGAACCACGGGCGCGTCGTCCGCCGGCGCTTCGGCGACGGCGTCCTCCTCGGGGTCCGGGCAGTGTGTCCTCATGTCCAGCGTCACGGAGGGCCCCTACTACCTCGACGACGCCCTGGTGCGTAAGGACATCACCGAAGGGAAGCAGGGCGTTCCGCTCACCGTGCGCCTGACGGTCCAGGACACGACCGAGTCGTGCGGCCCCGTCGCCGGAGCCGCGGTGGAGATCTGGCACTGCGACGCGTGGGGCTACTACTCCGGCTACACGACCGCCAGCCCGGGCGGTCAGGCCCCGGCGGAGAGCGAGGACACGAGCGGCGCGGACGACAAGACGTATCTGCGCGGCTACCAGATCGCGGGGGACGACGGAGTCGTGGAGTTCACGACGATCTACCCCGGCTGGTACACCCCGCGCGTCACCCACATCCACGTCAAGGTGCACACCGGCGGCAAGCGGGACGACGGGACCTACGAGGGGGGCAAGGTCAATTACACCGGCCAGCTGTTCTTCGAGGACTCGTACGGCGAGGCCGTCTACAAAGTGTCTCCGTACTCCCGGCACGTCGGTACACCCACCGCGCTCGACGACGACATGGTGTACGCCGGAGGCGGTGCCAAGGACGGGCTGACGACCGTCACCGGAGACGCGGACACGGGGTACGTCGCCACCCTGACCCTCGGGATCGACCCGGCCACCGAGAACACCGGCGCGGGCGACGGCGGGGGCGGAGGCGGCGGCGGCACCCCTCCGAGCGGCGGCCCCGGCGGCACACCCCCGAGCGGGGCCCCCGGCGATGCGCCGTAACGCGCTCGCGGAAGCTGCCGTGAGCGCCCTGGTCGAGGCCGTCGTCCTCACCCGCACCCCGGGGCCGGCGGACGGCCGCGGCCCCGGACCCGACGCCGCCACGGCCCGCTGGGCGGCCAAGGCACTCGCCCCGGGCCTCGCCGCGATGGCCGCGGCGGCCGGACGCACCGGCTCCGCCACGGGTCAGCTCCGGGAGGAGCTGGGGGCGATCGGCCGCGCCACCGAGCGGACGGCACGGCGAGCCGCCTGCGGTGCGGGGCAGCACCGGGGCGCGATCTGGGCCCTGGGGCTTCTGGTCTCGGCTGCGTCCCTGGAACCGGGCGCGAAGGCCGCAGAGGTGACGGCGACGGCCAGATCCCTGGCCGTGCTCCGCGACCGCAAGGCCCCCCGCACCCCGTCGGCGGGCTCCTCGGTGGCCGCTCGCTACGGCGCCGCCGGAGCGAAGGGCGAGGCCAGGGCGGGATTCCCGCACGCCCGGCGGGCTCTGGAGACCTTGCGCGGCACGCGGGGTCAGGGGGTCGGTGAGGAGGGCGCCAGGCTGAACGCCCTGCTCGGCGTCACGAGCACGCTCCAGGACACCGGGCTCCTGCACGTCGCGGGCCCGCACGGGCTCCGTCTGGTCCAGGGCGGGGCGCGTGCGGTCCTGGAGGCGGGAGGCGTGGGAACCGCCGGAGGGCGCGAGGCCCTCCGCACCATGGCTGAGGACCTCCGCGCCCGCGAGCTGCGGGCCGGCGGCAGCGAACCGCTGTTCGCCGCCGCCCTGTTCCTCGACCGGGTCTGCTGAGGGACGTGGGGCGCGGGCCTGACGGCGCGCGCCCCGTGCGGCAGCCCGTCAGCCGAGCGCCTGCGTCAGGTCGGCCAGCAGGTCGTCGGCGTTCTCGATGCCGACGGACAGCCGGACCAGGTCGGCCGGCACCTCCAGCGGAGAGCCCGCCGCGGACGCGTGCGTCATGCGGCCCGGGTGCTCCAGGAGCGACTCGACGCCGCCGAGCGACTCCCCGAGGGTGAAGAGCTTCGCGCGGTTGCAGACCTCGACGGCCGCTTCCTCGCCACCCGAGACCCGGAACGACACCATCCCGCCGAACGCCTTCATCTGCTTGGCGGCGATCTCGTGACCCGGGTGCTCCGGCAGCCCCGGGTAGAGGACCTGCGTCACCTTGGGGTGACGGGTCAGCAGGTCGGCGACCTTGGTCGCGTTCTCGTCGTGACGGTCCATGCGGACCGCGAGGGTCTTGATGCCGCGCAGCACCAGCCAGGCGTCGAACGGCCCGGCCACCGCGCCCATGGCGTTCTGGTGGTACGCCAGTTCCTCGGCCAGCTCGGGGTCGCTGACGACGAGCGCGCCGCCGACGACGTCCGAGTGCCCGCCCATGTACTTCGTGGTGGAGTGCACCACGACGTCGGCACCGAGCGAGAGCGGCTGCTGCAGGTAGGGGCTGGCGAAGGTGTTGTCGACCACGAGGCGCGCGCCCGCCTGCCGGGCCACGCCCGCGACGGCGGCGATGTCGGTGATGCCGAGCAGCGGGTTCGACGGCGTCTCCACCCAGATCGCCTTGGTGCGCGGGGTGAGCGCGGCCCGGACCGCGCTCACGTCGGAGGTGTCGGCGACCGAGAACTCCACGCCCCAGCGCGAGGCGACCTTCGCGAACAGCCGGAACGTGCCGCCGTAGGCGTCGTTCGGGATGACCACGTGGTCGCCGGGGGTCAGCAGCGTACGCAGGAGGCAGTCCTCCGCCGCGAGGCCCGACGCGAAGGCGAGTCCGCGCCGGCCGCCCTCCAGCGCCGCGAGGTTCTCCTCCAGCGCCGTGCGGGTGGGGTTGGCGCTGCGGCTGTACTCGTAGCCGCCGCGCAGTCCGCCGACGCCGTCCTGCTTGTACGTGGACACCTGGTAGATCGGCGGGACCACTGCGCCGGTGAGGGGATCCGCCGTGTTGCCGGCATGGATCGCAAGGGTCTCGAAGCTGTGCTGGTCGCTCATGGGGCCCGAGCGTAGTTCCTCGGAAGGGGAGTTACAGGCCACTCGCCGCCCGGTTACCCGTCCGGGGACAATGGACCGCATGGAGATTCTGTGGTTCCTGCTCGCCCTGTGCATGCTGGCCGCCGTGGTCGGCCCGATCATGCTGCGGCGCCGTGGCGGTATCCGCCAGGTGGCGCCCGGTTCGCCCGACGCCGCCGACCCGGACACCTACGGCTTCGCGCGGCAGGAGGAGCTGGACGTCCGGATGCCGGGTCCCGACCAGGACCTGCTCGACGTCCTCGACGTCGTCCAGGCCACCCAGAGCTGGAAGGCCGCCTCCCAGCTGCTCGCGGGTACGCCCAAGGAGAGCGAGGTCCGCTGGCAGCGGGTGCAGGCGTTCGCCGGTGCGGCCTCCCTGGAGCTGGCGCAGCGGCCCGGTGCCGGAGGCGCGTGGCTGAGGGCCTGGCGGGCCGAGGCCCCGAAGGACGCGGGCGCCGCGGCGGTGCACGCGGAGTTCCTGGTGCAGCAGGCGTGGCGCACCGGCACGGTGGGGACCGACGACTTCCGGATCATCCTGGAGGAGGCCCGGACCGTCTGCGGCGAGGCCGCTCTGCTGGCCCCCGGTGACCCCGTCCCCTACATCGTGGAGTTGGCCGTCGCCCGCGGTCTGGGTTACTCCCACGAGCAGTTCGACCAGGTCTGGGCGAAGATCATCGACCGTGCTCCCGGGCACATGGGCGCGCACATCGCGGCCCTGCACTTCTGGTGCGAGAAGTGGCACGGCTCCCGCGAGGAGGCCGAGCGCTTCGCGACGACGGCCGCCGCCCGCGCCCCGCAGGGCTCGTTGCTCGCCGCGCTGCCGTTGTTCGCGGTGTACGAGCACCTGCCCGAGGTCAATCTGGTGCAGGGCTTCTACCGGGGTGTCGTCGTGACGAGGGCGGTGGAGGGCGCGATGTTCGCCGTGCACGCGGCGCGGGCCGACGACCCGGTGCTCGCGCACGTGCGGCACCTGCTGGTCCTCTTCCTGGTCCGCATGGAGCGCTGGTCGGAGGCGATGCACCAGTTCGTCCACGTCGACGGCCACGTCGGTGCGCTGCCCTGGACCCAGAACCCCGACCCGGCCGCCGAGTACACGGTGTACCGGGCGCTGGCCGTCGCCGGGTACGAGGCGAACGGCGGCAGCCCCGCGACCCTGCTCCACTGACCCGGCACGCCCGACCGAAGGATTGGACCGGCACCCATGGCACGACTGATCCCGCTGATCCTGATAGGCCTCGCCGTCTTCTTCTGGCTGCGCGCGCGCAGGAAGACGGCCGCGTACATGGCCTCCTACGAGTACCCGGCCGGTGCGAACCGCGAGGGTGACGAACGTCGCGATCCTCCGGCCCCCGCGGCCTGAGCCAGCGGAATCCGCGGCGCCCTCACGGCGTTGTACCGAGCGAACCCCGACCCCGGAGGAGCCCCCGCATGTTCCTGACCCACCGCACCCCGCAGCTCCCCACCCCGGAGGAGGCCCTGCGAGGCCGCTCCACCCCCGAATTCTCGGTGCCGTCCCGCCACACGGTCCTCGGCAACCCGCTCACGGGCCCGTACCCGCAGGGCCTGGAGGTCGCCGACTTCGCGCTGGGCTGTTTCTGGGGCGCCGAGCGCAAGTTCTGGCAGACGGAGGGCGTCTGGACGACGCTCGTCGGCTACCAGGGCGGTTACACCGAGAACCCGTCGTACGAGGAGACCTGCTCCGGCCTGACCGGTCACACGGAGGCGGTCCGGGTCGTCTTCGACCCGCAGGTCGTGAGCTACGCGGAGCTCCTGAAGCTCTTCTGGGAGTCCCACAACCCGACCCAGGGCTTCCGCCAGGGCAACGACGTCGGTACGCAGTACCGCTCGGCGCTCTACACCCACTCCCCCGAGCAGGCGGAGGCCGCCCAGGCGTCCCGTGAGGCGTACCAGCAGGTGCTGACGGGCGCGGGCTTCAAGGAGATCAGCACGGAGATCCTGCCGGCGGAGGGCCGCACCTTCTGGCCCGCCGAGGCCTACCACCAGCAGTACCTGGACAAGAACCCCGACGGCTACTGCGGCATCGGCGGCACGGGCGCCACGCTGGAGTCCCCCTCCGAGACCAACTGGGGCCGGGCCTGCCCGACGGGCATCGCCCCGGCGCCGGGGGCCTGAGGCTTCCCGGGCCAGGCCGCACGGCACGCCCCGTCCCCGGCACCCCACAGGGTGCCGGGGACGGGCACGTCCGGGTCAGGAGGCGGCGAAGCGCGCGATCTGGCCCAGCACGATCGTGTCCGCCAGGAACCCGATGTGGGTCTGGCAGGCCACCAGGTTGTTCGTCGCGCCGGTCAGCCTGGTGCTGGTGTACGGGAGGATGACGCCGTCGCACGCCGAGTACCAGGTGGCGTACTTCGTGTCACCGGGGGTCTCGTCGCCCGAGGTGATCTGCGAGATGAACGAGGAGCCCGGGTACATCTGCTGGCAGGTCGTGTAGATCAGACAGGCGGAGGCGAACGTCGTCCCGTGGTTCGCGCCCGCGATCGAGGCGAGGTGGCTGACGCTGGTGTTCCCGCCCAGCACCTTCAGGTAGTACTGGCTGACGAGGCCGCCCATCGAGTGGTTGACGATCGCGACCTTGCTCGCCCCGGTCCGGGACTTGACGTTGTCGACGAAGGACGCCAGGCCCTGCGCGTTGGTGATGTTGTTGCCGTAGGAGTTGTACTCGTACGCGAAGAGCTTGGAGCTGGACCAGCCGTTGAGCTGGAAGACGCTCATGGCGGTGACCCAGTTCGAGGCGTTGCCGGTGTAGCCGTGGACGAAGACGACCGGTGTGCTCGTCGACAGCGGCTGCACGGCGGTGCCGGCCTGTGCCGTCGACGTGGCGGCGGTCGTCGCAGCCGGGGCCGCGCCCGCCGTCGACGCCGAGGAGAACAGGGAGAACGCGACGGTGACTGCCGCGAGGACGCCGAGAAGCCGGCGGGGAGAACGACGACGCATGGAGCGCTCCTGACGGGGGTGCGGGGTGCGGGTGCCTGACCCGACAAGGTTCGGGCCGCGGGGCCCTGGCGCCATCGGCGAATTCACCGGCGTCGGCGACGGGCCGGGCTCCGGCCCACGGGTCGCGACCGGGCGGACGTGACCGCAGACTGCTGGTGAGGAACCGGGCATCCCCCTCACCGTGCTCTCGGAGGCTCGCCATGCCGGTCATGAAGGCAGCAGTGGTCAAGGACTTCACCTCTCCCCTCGTCGTCGAGGAGGTGGAACTGCCGGCTCCGGGCCCCGGTCAGGCCCTGGTGAAGGTGCTCTACTCGGGCGTCTGCCACACGGACCTGCACGCGGCGCACGGTGACTGGCCGGTGAAACCGGTCGTCCCCTTCATCCCGGGGCACGAGGGCGTGGGCGAGGTCGTGGCGGTCGGCGACGGGGTGAAGCGCCTCGGGGTGGGTGACACGGTGGGCAACGCGTGGTTCTGGTCGGCCTGCGGCGCGTGCGAGTTCTGCGTCACCGGTCGCGAGACGCTCTGTCCGGACCAGCGGAACGGCGGCTACTCGGTCGACGGCTCGTTCGGGCAGTACATGCTGGTCGACGCGGCCTACGCCCCGGTCCTCCCGGCAGGTGTGGACCTACGCGCCGCGGCCCCGATCCTCTGTGCCGGGGTCACCGTCTACAAGGGCCTCAAGGAGTCGGAGGTCGCGCCGGGGCAGTGGGTACTCGTCTCCGGCGTCGGCGGGCTGGGCCACATCGCCGTCCAGTACGCGCGCGCCATGGGGATGCGCGTGGTCGCCGTCGACGTCTCGGACGACAAGTGCGCGCTGGCCCGCCGCCACGGCGCCGAGCTGGCGGTCAACGCCCTCACCGACCCGGACCCGGAGGGCACGGTCAAGGAGTTCACGGGCGGCGGGGTGCACGGAGGTCTGGTCACCGCTGTGAACGGCAAGGCCTTCTCCCAGGCGGTGGGGTCGCTGAGGCGCGGCGGGACGCTGTCGCTGGTGGGCCTGCCGCCCGAGCAGTTCCCCCTGGACATCTTCTCCACGGTGCTCCTCGGCCTGACGGTGCGGGGTTCCATCGTGGGCACCCGGGCCGATCTGGCGGAGGCCGTCGACTTCTTCGCCCGGGGCCTGATCGAGCCGACGTACACACTCCGGCCGCTGACGGACGTCAACGCGGTGTTCGACGAGATGGCCGCCGGGCGGATCGAGGGCCGTGTCGTCATGGACATGAGCGCCTGACGGCTCACGTCCCCGGGGACGGGCGGGCCGGGGACAGCGGGCCGGTCAGGCGGCCAGCCGGACCGCTCCCCTCGGCATCCGGGTCGTGGACGTACGGGAGGGGGCGCTCCTGCGGGTGAGTTCGCCCTGTGCCAGGGAGAGCACGTCGGCCAGTCCCAGCCCGAGCGAACGGGCGGCCGCGGCCAGCACCTCGGACGAGGCCTCCTTGCGCCCGCGTTCGATCTCGGAGAGGTACGGGACGGAGATCCGCGCGGCCTCGGCCACGTCCTTGAGCGTCCGCTGCTGGCCGGTGCGCTCGCGGCGCAGCACGTCACCCACGACGTCCCTCCAGAGGGGCTCCCGCTCCGGCGCCGCGGGGACGGGGCGCAGGGGGATGACGCGGGCACGGTCCGGTGTGTGGCTGCTCATCGTCCGAGCCTAGGAGCGGTGCGCCCGGCGCGGGAGGGTTTCGCCCTCCGCGCCGGGCGTATCTGCTGTCGGCAGAACGGAACCTCCCCGCAGGACCCGCGGGCGCGGTGCCGTACCCGCGTCGCGTCAGCGCGGTGACCGGATGCCGTCGATGATCCGCGTCCAGTTGTCGCCGCCGTGCCCGTCCTCGATCGCGCGCCGGTAGTGCGCCTGCACCGCCCGTGGGAGCGCGAGGTCCAGCCCGAGCGAGGTGCTGGCCTCGACGATGTGGTCGGACGTCGCCCCCATCATGGTGACCGTGCTGAGTTCGCCGGGATGTTCTCCGGCGTCCAGCGCGGCGCCGGGCCTCTCCTCGCCCGCCCGCAGGATGTCGCCGGTCGAGTCGGCGGAGGAGAGCAGCTCGGGGAGCGCTTCCTCGGCCTTCATCCCGGCGGTGCCCAGCATCGCGGTGGCGTGCATCAGGCCGGACAAGGTGGTGAGGAACACCGTGAGTTGGGCCTGGTACATCAGCTGGGCGAGGCCCAGGTCCTCGCCCAGGTATCTGGGTGTGCCGAGCAGCGCGAGGGTGTCCCTGCGGGCCCGCATGACCTCTTCGGGGCCGCTGTAGTAGACGTGGGCGGCCTCGGTGCCGACCATCGGTGCGGGGACCATGACGCCTCCGGTGAGGAAGGCGGCGCCGTGGCCCGCCGCCCAGGCCGCCGCCTCGCGTGTGCGCTCGGGGGTGTCGGAGCTCAGGTTGACCAGGGTCCGCCCGGCGAGCGACGCGGTGGCGCCGTCGAGGACGTCGTACATGGCCTGGTAGTCGGTGAGGCTGAGGAGCACGAGGCCGCTCGCCTCGATCGCGTCGCGGGGTGTCGCCGCGAGCGTCGCCCCGTCCTCGACGACGCCTTCGGCCCGGCCGGCGGTGCGGTTCCATACGGTGACCGGGTGTCCTGCGGTGAGGAGTGTGCGGGTCATCGCCCGGCCCATCGGGCCGAGTCCGATGACGGTGACGCCGCTGTTCCGGCTGGTGGTGGGGTTCTGTTGTCCGTTCACCCCTCCATGCTCGGCGCGCGTCACTACTCTCGGAAGTACCCACTAATTACTGCGGTACTTACCTCTGAGTAAGGGGACGACGCATGGCCAAGGCTCCGAGGAACGGGCCCTACATCTGTGGCATCGACGCCGCGCTCGACGTGGTGAGCGGCAAGTGGAAGGGGCTGATCCTCTGGGAACTCGACGCACATGGGGTGCGCCGCTTCAGTGAGCTGCGCCGCGGTCTCGTGGGAGTGAGCGAGAAGATGCTGACGCAGCACCTGCGCGAGATGGAGGAGGACGGCCTCGTGCACCGGGAGGTGTACGCCGAGGTGCCGCCGCGCGTGGAGTACACGCTCACCGAACACGGCCGCACGCTCAACCAGGCCCTCCAGCCGCTCGGGGTGTGGGGGAGCGAGCGGACGCGGCGCGAACAGCTCGAAGCGGTCGATGCGGCCGGGGCCTCACACGTCTGAGCCCGTCGGCCACGAGTCCCCCGGGCACGCCGGAGGCCTCACCGACAAGCCATGGGCCCGGTACGGGACACGGTCTGTCCCGTACCGGGCCTTCCCGGCGGCGGCCGGACACCTGCCGCTGTGGGTCAGCTCCCGATGTTGCCCTGCGGGCCGGCGTACTGCTTGAGCAGGGCGGGGACGTCCGCTGCCGGGTCCAGGGTGTAGCTGTAGTGGTCGCCCGGCTTGAACGTCGTCCCGTTGGTCTGCTGCTTGCCGGTGCAGGAGACGCAGATGCTGCCGGTCTGGGTGAGGGACGCGGCGGTGGTGTCGACGTAGTAGGGGTTGGCGACGCTCTGGTAGTAGCTGTTCTCGATGACGGTCTTCGAGGCGCCGCGTGACAGGTTCCCGTACGAGGTCACGTTCTGCATGTAGTTGTTGTAGAGGTGCGCGAAGGCGACGTTGTCGATGCTGGGGTTGCGCTGGTTGGTGTCGTGGATCCAGTTGTGGTGGATCGTCATCCGCGCGGTGACGTTGTCCGTCCAGCCGATGCCGAAGGCCTTGTTCTGCTCACCGAGGACGTTCCAGGAGACGGTGAGGTAGCTGGTGTCCTTGCGGCTGTCGATGAGCCCGTCGTTCATCCGCTCGATGCGGTTGTGGTCGATCCAGATGTGGTCGGCGGTGTCCATCTGGATGCCGTCGTAGTCGTAGTCCTTGTCGTCCGGGTCGTCCTCGGTCATCCGGGTGTCGCGGATGGTGAGGTTGCGGATGATGACGTTGTGGACGCCGGTGCCGAGGAAGAACCCGCCGCCGACGATCTGGCCCGAGGTGCCGACGCCGATGATCGTCTTGTTCGACTTGACCGGTATCTCATGGCCGTACGGGGTGACCGTGACCGCGGCGGCCACCTTGATCACGTAGGGCTCGGTGGCGGTGGCGTACTTCACCAGGTCCGCGTAGTTCGTGACGGTGACGGTCGAGCCCGCCGCGCCGCCCGTGGTGCCGCCTCCGGTGGAGGCGAAGCCGTCGGCCTTGTCGGACCAGGTACGCCCGGACACGGACCTGAAGGCCCACTGCTTGTTGCTGTTGGCGGTGCAGGTCTCCTGGATGACCGCCGCGCCACTGGCCGTGGAGGCGTCCTTCAGGCTCATGCACAGACCGCTGTTCACATTGACGACCTGGAACGTGTCCGTACCACTCGCCGCCAGCGTCCACTGCTGGTTCGTCTGACCGGCACACCCCCACTGCTGGAGCTGCACCCCACTCACCTTCGAGTAGTCCGGCACATCCACGCACTTACCACTCGACCTGTTCACCAGCCGGTACTTCCCCGACCCGTCGGCCGCCAGCGTGAACTGCTGCCACGCCGCACCCTCCGTACACCCCCACTGCTGCAACAACGCACCGTTCGCCGCCGAAGCCCCCGGCACATCGACGCACTTACCGCTCTTCTTCACCGCCAGCTGATACACACCCCCCACCGACGGCAGCGCCACCGCCCCCGCGGAAGACACCAGACCACCGGCCAGGACTCCGCCGACGGCCAGGAGCAGTGCCGTCAGCATGGCTCCGAGCCGGAATTTCCGCCTGTTCCTGTGTTCGCGCATGTGTGCTCGTTCCTCTCTCGTACGTGTGCGGGTCGTGTGCGCCGGGTCAGCGCACCGGGTTCCAGCCGTCCGTTCCGGCCAGGTACTTCTGCGGGGTGTAGTTCGCGGCCTGCGCGTCCGTCAGCTGCGGACGGTTGCCGTTGACGGTGGCTCCGGCGCCGGTGTTGCGGTATTCGGAGAACCGGGCGTTCTTCCAGGAGTTGGTCGACATGTCCGTCCACGGCTGGGCGGTGGCCAGGGCCGAGGAGAGCGAGGACTCCCGGTAGAGCACCTGGGCGTCCGCGCGCCACGGGCGTCCGAGCTGGGTGGTGTTCGACACCGCGCCCGTCACGGTGGACCGGTAGAAGAGGAAGCCGTACGTCTTGTCGGCGGGGGTGCTGGCCGCCGTGATCGGGCCGCCGGTGCTGCGCTTCTCGTGGATCGTGCAGCCGTGGAAGACGGCGGTCCCGCCGCCGTAGACGAAGTCCACGGTGCCTTCGATGTACGAGTCCACGATGTAGGCGCGCGCCTTGTTGTTGACCAGGAAGGTGTCCTGGTCGCCGAGGAGCCGTACGTCGTCGAGGACGGCCTTGTCCGCGTCCAGGTAGAGCGCGAGGGCCTGGTCGCCGGTGTCGGAGGTGTTCTCGTCGAAGTCGTTGGACAGGGTGAGGTTGGTGGCGTCGAAGTCGTGGCCGAGGGCGACGACGGTGGCGGAGCCCGCGGTGCCGTAGTCGCCCGCGTTACGGTTGTTGACGATGACGACGTCGTCCGGCGAGTCACCGAGGCCCTTCAGGGTGATGAAGGGCTTGTCGGCGGGGACGGTGACCTGCTCGCGGTAGGTGCCGGGCTTGACGGTGATGGTGACGCGGCTCGCGTTCCCGCTGCCGACGGCGTTCACCGCTGCCTGCACGGTCCGGTAGGTGCCGGTGCCGTCGGCGGCGACGGTGGCCGGCCCAGTGGTGCCGACCGGCTTGAAGGCCCACTGCTTGTTGCTGTTGGCGGTGCAGGTCTCCTGGATGACCGCCGCGCCACTGGCCGTGGAGGCGTCCTTCAGGCTCATGCACAGACCGCTGTTCACATTGACGACCTGGAACGTGTCCGTACCACTCGCCGCCAGCGTCCACTGCTGGTTCGTCTGACCGGCACACCCCCACTGCTGGAGCTGCACCCCACTCACCTTCGAGTAGTCCGGCACATCCACGCACTTACCACTCGACCTGTTCACCAGCCGGTACTTCCCCGACCCGTCGGCCGCCAGCGTGAACTGCTGCCACGCCGCACCCTCCGTACACCCCCACTGCTGCAACAACGCACCGTTCGCCGCCGAAGCCCCCGGCACATCGACGCACTTACCGCTCTTCTTCACCGCCAGCTGATACACACCCCCCACCGACGGCAGCGCCACCGCCCCCGCGGGAGACACCAGACCACCGGCCAGGACACCTCCCAGCACGGTCGCGACGGCCAGGGCGCGCCGCTTCCTGTTCGGTCTCTCGGTCATCGTTCGCTCCTTCGGATAGGTCGTCAGGTGCGGTGCTGTGAGCCGCAGTGCCCAGGTAGATGCGTGGGGCGGCTGCGGATGACAGAAATCCGGAAGAAACTTTTCCGGGACATCGGACCGGGTCCGAGGGGGCGGGTGCGGCACCTGGGGCATGAGTGTCCGCGGCGGTAACTTCTTTACTGGTCACCGCCGTTGTGCCACGATGCCTGCCTCTGGGCCCCGGGCCGGGTACGGGCGCTTCCGCGGCGGCGCCGGTGACCGGCCGCGAAGCGAGTGAGGAGCCGTGGCGGGATGACGGACAGCGGGACCGGCCGGGCGGTACGCGACACCTCGGCGCTCGTCGAGGCCGCCCGGGGCGGTGACAGCGGGGCCCTGGAGGAACTGCTCGCCGCGCACCTGCCGCTGGTATACGGAATCGTCGGCCGGGCCCTCAACGGCCACACGGACGTCGACGACCTCGTGCAGGAGGTGATGCTGCGGATCGTCCGCGCGCTGCCGTCACTGCGCGAGCCCGAGCGGTTCCGCTCCTGGGCGGTGGCCATCGCCTACCGGGAGATACAGCAGCACCAGCGGCGTACGGCCCGCGACCGCTTCCAGGGCCATGACGTGGAGTGCGTCGCCGACCCGCTCACCGACTTCGCCGAACGGACCGTCGCCGAGCTCGAACTCACCGGCCAGCGCCGCGATCTGGCACGCGCGGCACGCTGGCTGGACGAGGACGACCGCCGGCTGCTCGCCCTGTGGTGGGAGGAGGAGGCGGGCCGCATCGGCCGGGCCGACGTCGCCCGCGCCATCGGTCTGGACGCCCGGCACACCGCGGTCCGGGTCCGCCGCATGAAGGTCCGGCTGGAGGAGGCCCGTACGGTGGTCCGCGCCCTGGCCGTCGCGCCCCGCTGCCCCGGGCTGGCCGATGCCGTGCAGGGCTGGGACGGCGGCACGGGGGCACTCTGGCGCAAGCGGCTGACCCGGCATGTGCGCGGCTGCGCACAGTGCGGGGCGCAGGGAACCGGCCTGGTCGCCCCGGAGAAGCTGCTGCCGGGGCTCGGGCTGCTGCCGGTGCCCGGCGGTCTGGCGGAAGGCGTGCGCCAGGCCGCCGAGGCCGCCTCCCTGGTCGGGCAGGCGGCCACCGGCCGCGTCCAGGACCTGCTGCACCACTTCACGGCCAAGACGGTCGTCGCGTCGGCCGCCGCCCTGGCCGTGGCCGTGGGGGCGCTGACCTATCCGGTGTGGCACTCCCCCGCGCCCGGCCCCCGGGCGGCGCCGCCCGCCGTGAGCCGTCCCGCGCAGCCGCCGGCGCCGTCCCCCGCCCGGCCCTCCCGGACGGCTGCCGAGCCGGCAGCGGCGTCCGCCTCCCCGACGGCGCGCGCCGAGCTCCGGGCGGACACCGCGATCGGTGTGACCGGCGCCGACATCTATCTCGCGCCCGACGGTTCGGACGACGGGGACGGCAGCCGTGCCCGGCCCTACGCCACGCTCGGCAAGGCGGCGTCCGTGGTCCGCCCGGGCCAGACGATCGCCCTGCGCGGGGGCACCTACCGCCCCACCGAGGAGACGTCCCTGACCACGGACGGCACGGCGGACCGGCGCATCACGCTCAGCAACTACCGGGGCGAGCGGCCCGTCATCGACGCCTCGGGGGTGCCCGCCGCCTCCTGGGCGGTCACCCAGGAAGCGGACCACTGGACCGTGCAGGGCCTGGAGATCCGGGGTTCGGCGAGTCACGCGTACGTCTGCCGGAGCTGCCGGAACACGGTCTTCCGCGGCCTGTCCCTGCACGACAACGCGGAGTCCGGGCTGACCCTGCGCGACGCGGGCACCGAGAACAACACCGTGCTGGACAGCGACTTCTACGCGAACGGGCCCGGCGAGGCGGGTGGTGTCGGCCTGGGGGTCAAATTCGGTTCGGGCAGCGGGAACACGGTGAGCGGCTGCCGTGCGTTCGGCAACGGGGCCGACGGGATCGACCTCGGCGGTTTCACCAGCCCGGTGACGGTGCGCGGCAGTTGGTCCTACCGCAACGGCAACGGCTTCACCCTCGGCGGCGGCCACACTTCGGCCTCCGTCGCCCATGTGCTGACCGACGACATGGCCTGGGACAACGTCGGGCTCGGTTTCAACGACGAGGGCAACCCCGGTGCGATCCGTCTCACCCGCAACACGGCCTTCCGCAACGGCACGGGCTTCCACCTGGTCACCGCCGCCGCCGTGCTGAACGCCAACGCGGCGGCGGACAGCGGCGAGGGGCGGGACGCGGTGCTCGCGGATTCCGCCAGGTCCGAGGGCAACACCTGGGACGGCGGCGCCGCGCCGGTGTTCACCACTACCGACCCGTCCACCGCCGAGGCTGCCCGCGCGGCCGACGCCACCCTGCCCCGGACCGCCTTCCTGACCTCGTCCGGCACCGCGCCGGGCGCCCGTATGACACCCCGGGGGGACGCACAATGAGGGACCCCGTACGAGAGGACTCCGTATGACGGCCGACGACGGCCACCGCGCCCTCCCGTGGGACCGCCCCTGGTTCGCGGCGAACGAGGTGCTCGCGTTCGTCCTGGAGCTGGTCGCGATCGGCGCTCTGGCCTGGTGGGGCTTCACCGCGCAGGAGGGCGCGGCGGCATCGGCGGCTCTGGGGATCGGGACACCGGCGGCGGCCGTGGCGCTGTGGGGCCTGTTCGCCGCGCCCCGCGCCCGCTTCTCCCTGCCGCTCCCGGGGGTGCTGGCCGTGAAGGCCCTGGTCCTCGGCGGCGGCGCGGCGGCGGTGTACGGGACGGGGCACCCCGTGGCGGCGTGGGTCCTGGCCGCGGTCACGGCCGTGAACACGGGCTGCGCGGAGTACTTCAGGCGCCGTGCCGAGCAGTAGCCGCACCCGGTGACATCCGGACCACAAGGAGTCCGCCCAACCCGACACACCGGCGAGCAAAGCGCGGGGAGCGTCGCCGCGCGGTCCGGGGGGTCGTCCCCCCGGACCCCGCGACGCCGCCCCGTCAGATCAGGCCCTGCGCCAGCATGGCCTCGGCGACGATCTCGAAGCCGGCGATGTTCGCGCCGACCACGTAGTTGCCCGGGCTGCCGTACTTCTCGGCGGTCGTGTGGCAGGAGTCGTGGATGTGGCGCATGATCTGCGCGAGCCGCTCCTCCGTGTGGGCGAAGGTCCACGAGTCACGGGAGGCGTTCTGCTGCATCTCCAGGGCGCTGGTGGCCACGCCGCCCGCGTTGGCCGCCTTGCCGGGCGCGAAGGCGACGCCCGCCTCCTGGAAGACGTGGACGGCCTCCGGCGTGGTCGGCATGTTGGCGCCCTCGGCGACCGCCTTCACCCCGTTGCGTACGAGGGCGAGGGCGTCGGCCTCGTGGAGTTCGTTCTGGGTGGCGCAGGGCAGGGCGACGTCCACGGGGACGCTCCAGACGCCGGTGCCCTCGACGTAACGCACGTGCTCGCCGCGCCGCTCGGCGTACTCGGAGATCCGGCCCCGGCCCGTCTCCTTGATCTCCTTGAGCAGATCGAGGTCGATGCCCTTCTCGTCGACGACGTAGCCGCCCGAGTCGGAGCAGGTCACCACGGTCGCGCCGAGCTGCTGCGCCTTCTCGATGGCGTAGATGGCCACGTTGCCGGAGCCGGACACCGCGATGCGCTGGCCGTCCAGGGACTCCCCGCGGACGCGCAGCATCTCGGCGGTGAAGAGGACGCAGCCGTAGCCGGTCGCCTCGGTGCGGGCCTGTGCGCCGCCCCAGCCGAGGCCCTTCCCGGTGAGCACCCCGGACTCGTAGCGGTTGGTGATCCGCTTGTACTGGCCGAAGAGGTAGCCGATCTCGCGGCCGCCGACGCCGATGTCACCGGCGGGGACGTCGGTGTACTCGCCCAGGTGGCGGTGGAGTTCCGTCATGAACGACTGACAGAACCGCATGACCTCGGCGTCGGACCGGCCCTTCGGGTCGAAGTCCGCGCCGCCCTTGCCTCCGCCGATCGGCATGCCGGTGAGGGCGTTCTTGAAGATCTGCTCGAAGCCGAGGAACTTCACGATGCCGAGGTTGACGGAGGGGTGGAAGCGCAGCCCGCCCTTGTAGGGACCGAGCGAGCTGGAGAACTCGACGCGGAAACCGCGGTTGACGTGGATGTCGCCGGAGTCGTCCGACCACGGCACCCGGAAGATCAGCTGACGCTCGGGCTCGCAGACCCGCTCGATGATGCGGGCGTCGACGAACTCCGGTCGCTGCGCCAGCACGGGGCCCAGGGTTTCCAGGACCTCGCGCACCGCCTGGTGGAACTCGCCCTCGCCCTGGTTGCGCCGCAGGATCTCCGCGTAGAGCGGCTCGATGACACGGTCCCCGGCGCTGCGCGGGGTGAGGGAGTCGGAACTGGCCGGCATCTGATCAACCTTCCATGGGTGGGCTCATGCGCGTCGGCGCTCCCTGTCCCCGGAGGCGCCCCCGGCCCGTGGGGGCCGTTGCACCCGGCAAGTCTCGCAGTGCGGACCGGCCTTGCCAGGGCGACATCCACATAGTGGCCACCACCGTTCGTCCCGGTACGCACGCTTCTGCCCTCCCGCAGCCCTCCGCCGCCGGGGCTGGGGGGCCGCACGGCGCCCGCTCCGCGGGGCCGTGCGGGTGGCGGATCTCACAGCCGGAGGAGGTCGGCTGTGAGATCCGCGGGGTTGCGGATCAGGCCGCCGCGTTCTCCGTCACCGTCACCTTTCCCTTGCGGATGGTCGCCACCCGGGGAGCCTTGCGGGCCAGGGAGCTGTCGTGCGTGACCATCACGAAGGTCAGCCCGTGCTCCTTCCACAGTCCGTCGAGCAGGTCCATGATCTCGTCGCGCATGGACTCGTCGAGGTTGCCGGTCGGTTCGTCGGCGAGCAGCACCTTCGGCCGCTTGACCAGAGCCCTGGCGATGGCGACACGCTGCTGCTGGCCGCCGGACATCTCGCTCGGCAGGTGGGTGGGGCGGTCGCCGAGGCCCACCGACTCCAGCGCCTCCGCGGCGCGTTCGCGGCGGGTCCTCGCACCGAGGCCGAGGGGGACGAGGGCGGTCTCGACGTTCTCCTGGGCGGTGAGCGTCGGGATCAGGTTGAAGCTCTGGAAGACGAATCCGATGGACTCGGCCCGGACCTTGGTGAGCCGGGACTCGGGCAGTTCGGCCAGGTCGACGCCGTCGAGCTCGATGGTGCCGGAGGTGGGCCGGTCCAGCCCTCCCAGCATCTGCAGGAGGGTGGACTTGCCTCCGCCGGTCGGGCCCTGGATGACGAGCCTGCCACCGTCCTCGATGGTCAGATCGACACCGGCGAGCGCGTCGACGGGATTCTTGCCGCGCATGTAGCGCTTGGTGACGCCCTTGAGCTGGTACACGTGTGGACTCCTGCTGCTACGTACGGGAAGGGGTGGGGCGGGGCGGTGTCACGCGACGCGGCGCAGGGCGTCGGCCGGCCGCAGCCGGGAGGCCCGCCAGCCGCCGAAGGCTCCCGCGATGAGTCCGCCGGCCACAGCGAGTGCGACGGCGACGAGGATCGTGGTGAGGGAGACCGGTGCGGTCAGCGCGATGTCGAGGGTCTTGGACGCGGTCTGACGGCCGGGACCGCCGCCGCCCATGGGGCCGCCGCCGCCCATGCCGCCGCCTCCGCCGCCGCCCGAGGAGCCGAGCTGGGCGGTGAGGGTGGGGCTGATGGCGGTCACCACGTAGGCGCCGGCGAGGCCTACGGCGATACCGAGGACACCGCCCATCAGGCCGTTGACCAGGGCTTCGCCGATCACCTGGCGGGTGACGCGGCCGCTCTTCCAGCCGAGGGCCTTGAGGGTGCCGAACTCGCGCACGCGGCGGCTGACCGCGGAGGAGGTCAGCAGGCCCGCGACGAGGAACGCGGCGACGAGGACCGCGATCGAGAGCCACTTGCCGACGCTGGAGGCCAGGTCGGAGGCGGTGGAGAGGGAACCGGACACCGTGTCGGCGAGGTCGGCGGAGGTGGTGACCGTCGTACCGGAGACGTTCTTCTGGATGGCGGCCTTGACGGTGTCGATCTGCTGGGAGTCGGCGGCCTGGACGTAGACCGTGGTGACCTTGTCCTTGGAGTCGGCGACGGTCTGTGCCTGCTTGAGCGGGATGTAGACGTTTGCGGCCGCGTCACCGCTGTCCGCCGTGGAGACGCCCACGATCTTGTAGGCGGTGCCGGAGATGGTGACGGTCTTGTCGACCGCGAGCTCCTTCTCCTTGGCGTAGGCGGAGTCGACGACCGCGACCTCGGCGTCGGTCTCGGACGCCTTGAACGTACGCCCCTTGGTGATCTTGGAGGAGGTCAGCGGGCCGAGGTCCTGCTGGGTGACGTCGGTGCCGTACACGGTGAAGGAGTTGACGTCGAAGGAGGCGCCGCCGCCCTGGACCTCGCCCTGCGGCTGGCCGCCGCCCTGGCCGCCGCCGGGGCCGCCCTGGCTCTGCCCCGAGCTCTCGTCCTGCTTGAACTCGCCGCGCTTGAACTGGCCGTCGACCTTCATGACCGTCAGGCTCAGCCCGCCGACGGCGTCCGCGACGCCGTCCTGCTTGCCCACCTTGTCGACGGTGCTGGCCGCCAGTGTCTGGAAGCCCTGGACCATGACCCGGTCCGTGCTCTGGGTCGCGTCGTCGTCGTCCTTGGCGTCGAACTCGAACCGGGGACGCTCGGTGCCTCCGGAGCCCTGGGCGGCCGCGGCCTTGGTCACCGTCATGTCCGTGCCCAGGCCGTACAGCGATTCCAGGACCTTGTCCTGGGCCTTGCTCATGCCGGCGGAGACCGAGCTGACGATGATGACCAGCGCAATGCCGAGGGCGAGCCCCGAGGCGACGACGAGCGCCGCCTTTCTGCGGCGGCGCAGCTCGCGCCGGAGGTAGGTGAAGAACATGGCGCGAAGATATGGAGCGGGCGTGATGAGGAGTTAAGTCTCCGATGAGAGCTGGATGAGAACACCTGCGGCCCGCATACGCCGAAGACGGCGGCACCCGGATCGTCCGGATACCGCCGCCTTCGTGCGGGGAAAAGGGGCCTCGGGATCAGGCGGCGGAGCCCGCCGTCCACTCCGACCAGCTCATGTTCCAGCCGTTGAGACCGTTGTCGGGGGCGATGGTCTTGTCAGGGCTGTTCTTGACGATGACCAGGTCGCCGATCAGGGAGTTGTCGTACAGCCAGGCGGCCGGTGTGTTGGCGTCGCCGGCGCCCTTCGTGTCGGACAGGCCGACACAGCCGTGACTGGTGTTCGCGCTGCCGAAGATCGACTTCGCGCCCCAGTAGTTGCCGTGGATGAAGGTGCCCGACGTGGACAGCCGCATGGCGTGCGGCACGTCCTTGATGTCGTACTCACCCTTGCCGTCGTCGTCGGTGAAGCCGACGGTCGAACCGTCCATGCGGGTCTCCTTGAACTTCTCGGAGATCACCATCTGGCCGTTGTACGTCGGGTTGTCGGAGGATCCGGCGGAGATCGGGATGGTCTTGACCGTCTTGCCGTCCCGGGTGATCGTCATCGTGTGCGCCTTGGCGTCCACGGTGGAGACCTGGTTGCGGCCGACCTTGAAGGTCACCGTCTTCTGCTGGACACCGACGACGCCGTCGGCGCCCTCGACGCCGTCCAGGGACAGCTTCAGGGTGACGGTGGAGCCGCCCTGCCAGTAGTCCTCGGGGCGCAGGTCCAGACGCTGGTTGTTGAACCAGTGCCCGACGACCTCCTGGCCGCTGCTGGACGTCACCTTGATGCCGTCCTGGACGGCCTTCCGGTTGGTGATCGCCTTGTTGAAGTTGATCGAGACCGGCATGCCGACGCCGACGGTGGAGCCGTCCTCGGGGGTGAAGTTCCCGATGAAGCTGTTCTCGGGCGAGACCGTGGTGAAGGAGCTGTTGGCGTGCGCCTGACGGTCCTTGGAGTCGGCCGCCGTGGCGCTGATCTTGTACGTGGTCGAGCGTTCGAGCTGGCCGCTGGGCTTCCAGCTGGAGCCGTCCGACGCGAGGGTGCCCTCGACCGCGTCGCCCTCGGCCGTGGTCATGGTGACCTCGGTCAGCTTGCCCTTGGCGACGGTGACGATCGCGGCGTTGTTGATGCTCGCGTTGGTCGCGCCGTTCTTCGGCGCGATCGTTATCTGCGCCTCGGAGGCGTCCTTGGCGGCCGCCTCGTCCACCTGCGACTGTGACGTCTTCGAGCTGTCGGCGCTCGAGCCCGTGTTCGTACCGCCGTCGTCGCTGCAGGCAGAAAGCACCAGCACGCCGCCGAGCAGTGCGGACGCGGCCATGAGGCCCCTGCGCCGATTGCTGTCCGTCATCACACGCTTCTCCATCGTTGCCGATTCCCCAAGATCCCCGGACAGGGTCGCCCGACGGCGATTCCCCGTCAATGTTCCAAGAACACCGCGACCGGGTCTTCCGTTCCACATCCGCCGAGGATGTGGGGAACACCACTCATCGACGCGCCCGGGGCCGCGGCGGTTCCCGCCACCACTGAGGAGTGCCTTCCGGGCGTCAGCGTTCCGTGTGCCCGCCGCCTTCTTCGTCGTCGGTCTCATTGTCCTCGATCCCGTAGTACTCCTGGTCCCCGTCGTCTCCGGCGGCCCAGTCCTCGGCGTCGGGGTCGTAGTCGATCGTCTCGCTGCTCCAGGAGGCCTGTGCGAGCTCGACACCGGGCACCTGGCTGACCAGGTCGAACGGGTCGATCAGCGAGGCGAGGGCCTCCGCTGCGTCTTCCCTGACGGTCTCCTCGGCATGCGTGCGTTCCTCGGGGGACTCGTCGGCGGATGCGCCGGGGGCGGTGAAATCGGCGGCGATGCTCTCCAGTGCCGTGCCGGTCAGGGCGTCCGCGTCGCTGATCTCCAGCACCATCTCCACGCGAAGCCGAACAAATGAGGGTGTCTCCGAAGTGCTCATACGCCGGAGCGTAAGGCTCCCCGGACCTGTGGCTTTCCACCGACCCGCTGCTTTGCTTAGCATCGGCCCGCAGGGCTAACTGATGGTTGTCGCAAGGGGATCGATTCTGTGTCCATGGCTCGTCGCACGCTGCTGACCACCACGGCGGCAGGCACCCTGCTCTGTGCTCTCTGGTTCGTACCCTCCGCCAACGCGACCGGCGGAGCAGAGACGCGGAGCGGTTCCACCGGCTCGTCCGCCGTTCCCCCCACCGAGGTCCGACAGGCGTCCGTCACCGGGGAGTTCACCGCCGGTGACAGGCTGGCCGACACAGGGGCGGGCGTCGACACGACTCCCTACCTGATCGGCGGCACGCTCTCCCTGTGCGTCGGCGCGGGGTTCGTCGCGTACTCGGTGCGCCGGGGCGGCACACAGGGCACCGGCTTCTGAGGTACGCGAGGGCTGCCGCATCCCACGGGGTGCGGCAGCCCTCGTGCGTACGGGTCAGGCCAGCGGGCCGGTCACCGCTTCCGCGGCATCGACGAGCTTCCCCTCGCGTACGAACGCCTCGGCCGCGGCCAGGTCCGGCGCGAGGAAACGGTCGGGCCCGGGCCCCTGGACACCGGCGGCCCGCAGCGCCTCGACGACTGCCAGCGTGGCGGGCGCGGGGGTCAGACCCTCGGCGACGCGCAGCTCCACGGCGCGCGTGGCGGCGTACAGCTCGACGGCCACGATCCGCGCCAGGCCGGTGACGGCGGTACGGAGCTTGCGCGCGGCCGACCAGCCCATGGAGACGTGGTCCTCCTGCATCGCGGAGGACGGGATCGAGTCGACGGAGGCCGGGACCGCGAGCCGCTTCAGCTCGCTGACCAGGGCGGCCTGCGTGTACTGGGCGATCATCAGCCCCGAGTCGACGCCGGCGTCGTCGGCGAGGAACGGCGGCAGCCCGTGCGAGCGGTTCTTGTCCAGCAGGCGGTCCGTACGGCGCTCGGTGATGGACCCGAGGTCGGCGGCGACGATCGCCAGGAAGTCGAGGACGTACGCGACGGGGGCGCCGTGGAAGTTGCCGTTGGACTCCACCCGCCCCTCCCCGGGCAGGACGACGGGGTTGTCGACCGCGGAGGCCAGCTCGCGGTCCGCGACGAGCCGCCCGTGGGCGAGGGTGTCGCGCCCGGCGCCGTTGACCTGGGGTGCGCAGCGCACGGAGTAGGCGTCCTGGACGCGGGGGGCGACGTCCTGGTGGTGGCCGGTGAGGCCGGACCCGTCGAGCACCCGCAGCATGTTGCCTGCGGAGACGCCCTGGCCGGGGTGCGGGCGGATGGCGTGCAGTTCCGGGGCGAGGACCCGGTCCGTGCCGAGGAGTGCCTCCAGGGAGAGCGCGGCGGTGATGTCCGCGCCGGTGTAGAGGTTCTTCAGGTCCGCGAGTGCCATCACGAGCATGCCCAGCATGCCGTCGGTGCCGTTGAGGAGGGCGAGGCCCTCCTTCTCGCGCAGTTCGACGGGCGTGATGCCGTGCTCGGCGAGGAGCTCTCCGGCCGGCCGCACGGTGCCGTCGGGGCCCTCGGCCTCCCCCTCGCCCATCAGCGTCAGGGCGCAGTGCGAGAGCGGGGCGAGGTCGCCGGAACAGCCGAGCGATCCGTATTCGTGGACGACGGGGGTGATGCCCGCGTTGAGCACGTCGGCCATGGTCTGCGCGACCTCGGGGCGTACGCCGGTGTGGCCGGAGGCGAGCGTCTTCAGCCGCAGGAACATCAGCGCGCGGACGACCTCGCGCTCGACGTGGGGGCCCATGCCCGCCGCGTGCGAGCGGACGATGTTGCGCTGCAGCTGCGCCCGGAGACCGGGGCTGATGTGCCGGGCGGCGAGTGCGCCGAAGCCGGTGGAGACGCCGTAGACCGGCTCGGGCTTCGCGGCGAGGGCGTCGACGATCTCCCGTGCGGCGGCGAGGGCCTCCACGGCGGCTGCGGAGAGCTCGACCCGGGCGCCCTGGCGGGCCACGGCGATGACGTCCTCGGCGGTGGTACCGGACGTCCCCACCACGACTGTTTGCATATCCATATTCAGAACCCTACGGACTGAAACCCAACATGTCACCAGTGGTCACGTGGTTGACCCCTTACCGGTCGCCGCCGGGCGGATTGCCCCGCAGCCTGCGGCGGTCGTGGGGGGATCGGGGCGGGGAGTCGGCGAGCCGGATCACGTCACCGTCGCGCCCCGCGACCACGGGCCTCCTGGAGTGCGCGGCCTTCGCCTGGTACTGCGCGGCGTCCGCCAGCCGGAAGAGCCTGCGCGACGACCGGACCGGGCCGATGTCGTCGCCCGTGGAGGCCACCCCGCAGGCGACCCCGTCACCGAGCTCCAGGGAGACGGCGCGCGCGCAGAGCTCCTCGGACACCCGGACCACTTCGTCCGCCGGGGGCCCCAGGGTCAGCAGGCAGAACTCGTCGCCGCCCAGGCGTGCGGACAGGGCGCCGGGGAGCATCGCGCCGCAGAGGGAGAGCACCGAGCCGAAACGTTCCAGCAGCCGGTCGCCGACCGCGTGGCCGTGCGTGTCGTTGACCGCCTTGAGGCCGTTCAGATCGCACACGACCAGGCTGACCACGGCACCCTCGGTGCGGTGCAGGTCCACCGCCTCGTCGAGCCGGAGATCGACGGCCCTGCGGTTCGCGAGGCCGGTCAGCGGGTCCGTGAAGGCAAGCTTGCGGACCTCCTCCAGCCGCTCGGTCTGCGCGATGCCGGCCGCGACGACGGCGGCCAGGACGGTCGCGAAGTCCGCGTCGTCGCGGTCGAACACCGGAGCCCCGGCCGGCCGGGCGACGTACAGCTCTCCCCAGGCGCGGCCGTGCAGCACGATCGGCGCCACCACGCAGCAGCCCCGGCCACGCCGGCGCAGCGCGGCGACGCGCTGGTGGCAGTAGGGACGGGCGCCCCGGGCCGGCGCACCGGCGGCCGGAGCGCCGTCCGCGGTCTCCACCCAGGCGTCGGGCTCACCGCCACCCGCCCACCGCTCGTGCAGGAACTCGGTGATCTCCGGGAACTGGTGCACCGGGTAGGCCTCGCACTCGGGGAACTCGTCCTCCCCCTCGGCCCGCTCCCCCGCGTTGACCAGCACGCGCAGCCGGCCCCGGTCCCGCTCCCACACGGAGAGGGCGGCGAAGCTGCCTCCGAGCGCCTCGCACGCCCCCACCGCCGCGGCGTGCCAGGACTCACGCGGGGTGTAGGCCGCCGCCATCGTCTGTGCCAGCGCAACCACGGCGCGCAGCCGCGCATCATCACCACCCATCGCACCAGCTTAGGTAGGTTCGTGATGATTTGATCAGTTGGCAGCGCTGATGATCTTCAGAAGCTTCCCCGGCTCACTCGCCGGGCCAGTTGGGCTTCCGCTTCTCGTTGAACGCGGCGACACCCTCGGCCCGGTCGCCGGAGAAGGCCACGGACCGCCAGGCGGCGTCCTCCACCTCGAGACCGGCCCGCAGGTCCAGCCCCTGCCCCAGGCGCAGCGCCCGCTTGGCGGCCCGGAGCCCCACCGGCGAGTTCGCCGCGATACGGGCGCCGAGTGCCAGCGCCTCCTCGCGGTCCCGGCCCGCTTCGACCAGCTCGTCGACCAGTCCCAGGTCCCGCGCCTCGGCCGCCTCCACCCGGCGTGCGCTGAAGACCAGCTCGGCGGCGCGCGCCGCGCCGACCCGGCGGGGCAGCAGCTGCGTACCTCCGCCGCCGGGGACGACGCCGACGGACACCTCGGGCAGGCCGACCACGGCCGTACGGTCGGCCACGATCACGTCGCAGGCCAGCGCGAGCTCGAAGCCGCCGCCGAGGGCGTAGCCGTGCACGGCGGCGACGACCGGCATGGGCAGCTCCAGGACACCGGTGTACGCCGCCCTCGCCGTGGGCCGCTGCCGCACGAGCTCGGCGTCGGTGAAGGAGTTCCGCTCCTTGAGGTCCGCGCCCACGCAGAAGGCCCGCTCGTGGCTGGAGGTGAGGACGGTCGCCCGCACCCCCTGATCGGCCCCGAGTGCGGCGCATGCCTCGGCGACGGAGACCGCCATCGCGGTGCTCACGGCGTTCATCGCCTTCGGGCGGTCGAGCACGAGCTCGGCCACGTGCTCCTGGCCCTCGTGACGGCGCACGACGACGAACTCCCCGAACCTCTGCTCGGACGTGACACCCATGACTGCACCCCTCCGGTTGACGAGCGTTACCGGGATCCTAGGCGGGGGCACGGCGGGCCGGTCCGCCGCGGGCGCACTCCACCCGCGCCCGCACGGGTCAGGACGACGGCTTGCCCCGCCTGGCCAGCAGCCACGGCTCGACCACGCCCAGCCCCCGCACCGGCCGCTGCCACATCGGCTGCAGCCCGAAGCGGTACGCGGGCAGCGGTGGCTCCTCGTCCGGGCGGCGGCCCTCCTTCTCCGCGAGTCTGGCCCGCTCGGCGGCCGCCGCGGTCTCCTCCGCCTCGGAGGCGGGGGCGTCTCCGTGCCTGATCAGCTCCGCGGCGAAGGCTCCGTCGACCAGCACGGCGTCCTTCGGCGCTATCGACGTGAGCCGGCTGGCCAGGTTCACCGTCGTGCCGAACACGTCGCCCATGCGTGTCGTGACCGTGCCGAACGCGATGCCGACCCGCAGCGCGGGCATCGTCGTGTCCTGGGACATGGCCTCGACCAGCCGGAGCGCTATCTCGCCGGCCGTGCCCGCGTCGTCCGCGGCGAAGAGGACCTCGTCACCCAGGGTCTTGATGAGCCGTCCGCCGTGCGCGGCGACAAGGTCCGCCGAGGTGGTCTCGAAGGCCTCGACCAGTTCGCCGAGCTCCTCCTCCTCCAGACGTCTGGTCAGCCGGGTGAAGCCGACCAGGTCGGCGAAGCCCACGGCGAGCCGGCGGTCGACCATCTCCTCGTCGTCCGCCGCCTGCACGACCCGGCCCGTGGCGGCGGCGAGCTGGCGTCGCCACACGTAGACCAGGAACTCCTGAAGCTCGGGCAGGAGCAGTTCGATCAGCGGATAGGTGACCTCGGTCCGGGTCATGCCGGGCTCGGGGGGCTCGGTCAGGCCCTCCAGGAAGGAGTCGATCTGCCACTCGGCGAGCCGGGCGGTCGTCTGCCCGGTCGACCGGGCGACCTGGATCGCCATCGGCTCGCTGAGCAGCCCCGCCTCCACGAGACCGGCCAGCCGGCGCAGCGCCAGGACGTCGGCCTCGGTGAGCGCCTTGGCCTGCCCGATGTCCGCGAAGCCCATGGCCCGCCAGAACCGGGACGCCAGGTCCATGGAGACCCCGGCGGTCCTGGCGGCCTGGAACGGCGTGTAGCGGCGGTCGGCCCCCAGGATCAGGGACTCCAGCCGGATGGCGAGCGGGTCGTCGGTCGGCTCGGCCGTGTGGTCGACCTCGTGATGCGGTGTCGAGTGGACGGACGGTCCCGACGAGGGCTCCGCGCCGTCGTCGGAGTTCGTGTCGTCGACGGTCACCGGCCGCCTCCTGCCCGTTCCCTGCGCACTGCCCTGCCGATCTGTCGCTGGATCGCCTCAACGATACGGCAGGTGTGCCGTGGCTCACGTCCACGGTGGCACGGATCCGGATACGTCGTGCATGACATCACCCGTATGTGCGGGACGCGGGTCAGGTGAGTCCTCCCTGCTCCCCGCGCAGGTGGACGATGTCGCCGGCCGACACTGGCTCCTGGATCCCGTCGCCCGTGGCCAGCACGAGCCGCCCGTCGCCGTCGATCGCGACGGCCTCACCGACGACGGACCGGTCGCCGGGCAGTTCGGCCCGCACCGTCCGGTCGAGGGTGGCGCAGCCCGCCGCGTAGGCCGCCTGGAGCCCGCTCTCCGCCGCGTCCCCGTTCGCCCCACGCCACTGTCCGTACCACTGTTCGAGTGACCGCAGGACGGCCCGGAGCAGGGTCTCGCGGTCGGTGGAGACGGCCCCGGCGAGCGCCAGGGACCCCGCGTGGGGGGCGGGGAGCTCGGCCGCGCGCAGCGACACGTTGAGGCCTATGCCGATGACGACGCCCTCCCCGGCACGCTCGGCGAGGATGCCGCCGGTCTTGCGTTCCGCGCCTCCGATCGTCACCAGCAGGTCGTTGGGCCATTTGAGCGCCATGTCGACGCCCGCCGACTGCGCGAGGCCCGTGGCGGCGGCGACACCGGCGAGCAGCGGCAGCCACCCCCACCGCTCGGCGGGCACGCCCCCGGGGGTCAGGTAGACGGAGAGGAACAGGCCCGAACGCGGCGGCGCCGTCCAGCTCCGGTCGAGCCGCCCCCGGCCCGCGGTCTGCTCCTCGGCGACGAGGACCGTGCCTTCGGCCAGCCCGCCCCCGGTGGCCCGTGCCGCGAGGTCGGAGTTGGTGGAGCCGGTCGCGTCGACGACGTCCAGCGAGGTCCACAGTCCGTCGGGCCTCAGCAGTCCGCGGCGCAGCGCAGCGACGTTCAGGGGCGGCCTGTCGAGGTCCGACCAGCGGTTGTGCGGCGCATCGGGAGGTGTCATGCAACCCACATTAGGTGTGGCCAACGACGCACTGCCGAACCGTATCCCCGCCGATACGCTACGGGTCAGTAGCAAACACCCGCCGACGAGCAGGTAGCCGTCGAGCACCTATCGGTCCAGCACCCGTACCGGATGCACCAGATGTACCAGCCGTCCCCGTGACCAGGCAGGGAGCCGCCACCCGATGTCCGAGCCGCAGAGCGACATCCACACCACCGCGGGCAAGATCGCGGACCTGCAGCGCCGTATCGAAGAGGCCACACACGCAGGTTCCGCCCGTGCCGTCGAAAAGCAGCACGCGAAGGGCAAGCTGACCGCCCGTGAGCGGGTCGAGCTCCTGCTCGACGAAGGTTCCTTCGTCGAGCTCGACGAGTTCGCACGGCACCGGTCCACCAATTTCGGCATCGAGAAGAACCGCCCTTACGGGGACGGGGTCGTCACCGGCTACGGCACGGTCGACGGCCGTCCCGTCTGCGTGTACTCCCAGGACTTCACGATCTTCGGGGGCTCGCTCGGCGAGGTCTACGGCGAGAAGATCGTCAAGGTCATGGACTTCGCGATGAAGACCGGCTGCCCGGTGATCGGCATCAACGACGGCGGTGGCGCGCGCATCCAGGAGGGTGTGGTCGCCCTCGGCCTGTTCGCCGAGATCTTCCGCCGCAACGTCCACGCCTCGGGTGTCGTCCCGCAGATCTCCCTGATCGTCGGGCCGTGCGCGGGCGGCGCGGTCTACTCGCCCGCGATCACCGACTTCACGGTCATGGTCGACCAGACCTCGCACATGTTCATCACCGGCCCGGACGTCATCAAGACGGTCACCGGCGAGGACGTCGGCTTCGAGGAGCTGGGCGGCGCCCGCACGCACAACACCACGTCAGGTGTGGCGCACCACATGGCGGGTGACGAGAAGGACGCCATCGAGTACGTCAAGTCGCTGCTGTCCTACCTCCCGTCGAACAACCTCTCCGAGGCGCCGGCCTTCCCGGAGGAGGCGGACCTGGGGACCACCGACGAGGACCGCGAGCTCGACACCCTCATCCCGGACTCGGCGAACCAGCCGTACGACATGCACACCGCCATCGAGCACGTGCTGGACGACGGTGAGTTCCTGGAGACCCAGGCCCTGTTCGCCCCGAACATCATCACCGGCTTCGGACGCGTCGAGGGCTATCCGGTCGGCATCGTCGCCAACCAGCCGATGCAGTTCGCCGGCTGTCTGGACATCGACGCGAGCGAGAAGGCCGCGCGCTTCGTCCGTACCTGCGACGCGTTCAACGTGCCGGTCCTCACCTTCGTCGACGTGCCCGGCTTCCTGCCGGGTGTCGACCAGGAGTACGGCGGAATCATCCGCCGCGGGGCCAAGCTCATCTACGCGTACGCCGAGGCCACCGTCCCGCTGATCACGGTGATCACCCGCAAGGCGTTCGGCGGCGCCTACGACGTCATGGGGTCCAAGCACCTGGGCGCGGACCTGAACCTGGCCTGGCCGACCGCGCAGATCGCGGTGATGGGCGCGCAGGGCGCGGTGAACATCCTGCACCGCCGCACCATCGCCGCGGCCGAGGACCCCGACGCCACCCGCGCCAAGCTGATGACCGGCTACGAGGACGCCCTGCTCAACCCTTACGTCGCGGCCGAACGTGGCTACGTCGACGCGGTGATCATGCCGTCCGACACCCGGGCGCACCTGGTGAAGGGCCTGCGCCAGCTCCGTACGAAGCGTGAGTCGCTGCCGCCGAAGAAGCACGGCAACATCCCCCTCTAACCACGGGAGCCACCATGATCAAGGTCGTACGGGGCAATCCGACCCCGGAGGAGCTCGCCGCGGCCCTCGCCGTGGTCCAGGCACGTGCGGCGGCGGTCGCCGCGGTGCCGTCCGGGGCCCCGCTGCCGCCCGAGCAGTGGTCGGACCCGGGACGGATCGCCCGCAGGGGCGCGTTCCGGCCGGGGCCCCGGTCGTGGGCACGGACCTACTGGCCCTCCTGACCCGGGGCCGGTGAGCGGCGCTTGAGTACGCGTACTCAGGCGCCGCAGCCGTGTCCGGGAGCACCATCAAAACCATGCTGTGGTCCGACCCCGAGAACAAGCCGCCGAAGGAACTGCGCGACGCCCAGGACATGATGCGTCGCGCGGGGCTGCTGCTGGCGCTGGCCATGGTCGTGGCGATGTTCGTCCTCGGCATCCGCTGAGGCTCCCGGGCGCGCCTACGATGGCGGGTATGACTGATCAGCGCCGCCTCGTGCTCGCCTCCGCCTCCCCCGCCCGTCTCGGTCTCCTGCGTCAGGCGGGCTTCGCCCCCGAGGTGATCGTCAGCGGTGTGGACGAGGACGCGATCGAAGCCCCGACCCCGGGTGAGCTGGCACTCGTCCTGGCCGAGGCGAAGGCCGCCGCGGTGGCGGCCCGTCCCGAGGCCGCGGACGCACTGGTCATCGGCTGCGACTCGGTGCTGGAGCTGGACGGCGAGGCGCTCGGCAAGCCCGCCGACAGCGAGGAGGCCACCGCCCGCTGGAAGTCCATGCGCGGCCGGTCGGGCATCCTCCGGACGGGGCACAGCGTCATCGACACGGCCACCGGCCGTACGGCGTCCGAGACCGCGTCCACGGTCGTCAGGTTCGGCGAGCCGACGGACGCCGAGGTGGCGGCCTACGTCGCCTCGGGTGAACCGCTCCACGTCGCCGGCGCCTTCACCCTGGACGGCCGCTCGGCACCGTTCGTCGAGGCGATCGAGGGCAGCCACGGCAACGTCATCGGCCTCTCGCTGCCGCTGCTGCGCCGGCTGCTCGGCGAACTCGGTTTCTCCGTCACCGACTTGTGGGTGTGAGCCGCTGGCTCACACCGGCGCCGGAGCGTTGGGGGCGCCGACCTTCCCGGCTTCCGGCCCGCGCCGGTCGAACGTGACCAGGGTCAGCACGATCAGCGCCAGGACGACCATCAGGAACGCGAAGGCGGCCCAGCCGATCAGCCCCACCGCCAGCGCTCCCAGCACCCCGTGGACGACCGCGCACGCGATGAGGGCGATCCGGCCGAAGCGGCCCGGGGCCCGGTCGCGTATCCCGGCCAGCAGCGGTATCAGCCCGCACAGCACGAGCAGGACGCCCGAGACGCCCCCCATCACCCAGGTGCCGGTGACCATCGCGTCCGGGTCCATCCCCGCCAGGGACATGCTCTGGTTGTCCGCGACCGTCGCCATGATGCCGTTGACGATCACGATGCCCACGGCTTCCACGAACAGAACGATCGCGGTCACGAAGGCCACTGGTCTGCGCACCACGGCACCCACCCCTTGTTACCTGTAGTACGTCCGGTACAGCGCGGACCCTACTAACCGGTAATGCATCGGACAAGGGGTCACGCACGCAGCACTCCCGCCCCGCGCCACCGCCGCGCCCGAAGCAAAGATTCCATCGGCCGTTCGTAGGGAGTCCACAAAGAAACGCCGCGCGCCGTTGACCGTCCGGACAGAGACTTGGGCCACACTTCGTGGCTACTGTGCCGTTGAGGATCCCGGCGTACCGTGGTGCGACAAGGGATTTCGCGACTCGAGCAAGCCTCGGATCACACTCCGTGTGGGCAAGTTCACTATTGGGGACGGGTCGTACGGCCGTGTCGGTAGTCCCTAAACTCAGCTTGTTCTCAAGGAGGGAGTCATCGTGCGCAAGGTGCTCATCGCCAACCGTGGCGAAATCGCTGTCCGTGTTGCTCGGGCTTGCCGGGATGCCGGAATCGCGAGCGTGGCCGTCTACGCCGATCCGGACCGGGATGCTCTGCATGTGCGCGCGGCCGACGAGGCGTTCGCTCTGGGCGGTGACACCCCGGCCGCCAGTTATCTGGACATGGCCAAGGTGCTCCAGGCCGCCAAGGACTCCGGGGCGGACGCGGTCCACCCGGGCTACGGCTTCCTCTCGGAGAACGCGGAGTTCGCGCAGGCCGTGCTGGACGCGGGTCTGACGTGGATCGGCCCGCCGCCGCAGGCGATCCGGGATCTGGGTGACAAGGTCGCCGCGCGTCACATCGCCCAGCGTGCGGGTGCGCCGCTGGTGGCCGGCACACCGGATCCGGTGTCGGGTTCGGCGGAGGTCGTGGAGTTCGCGCAGAAGAACGGTCTGCCGATCGCGATCAAGGCGGCCTTCGGTGGTGGCGGGCGCGGTCTGAAGGTCGCCCGCACGCTGGAGGAGATCCCGGAGCTGTACGACTCCGCGGTCCGTGAGGCCGTCGCGGCGTTCGGCCGGGGCGAGTGCTTCGTGGAGCGCTACCTCGACAAGCCGCGGCACGTGGAGACCCAGTGCCTGGCCGACACGCACGGCAACGTCGTCGTCGTCTCCACCCGTGACTGCTCGCTCCAGCGCCGCCACCAGAAGCTCGTCGAGGAAGCCCCCGCGCCGTTCCTGTCCAAGGAGCAGAACGCGCAGCTGTACGCGGCTTCCAAGGCGATCCTGAAGGAGGCCGGCTACGTCGGCGCCGGCACCGTCGAGTTCCTCGTCGGTGTGGACGGCACGATCTCCTTCCTCGAGGTCAACACCCGCCTCCAGGTCGAGCACCCGGTCACCGAGGAGGTCACCGGCCTCGACCTCGTCCGCGAGATGTTCCGCATCGCCGACGGCGAGGAGCTCGGCTACGGCGACCCCGCGGTGCGCGGGCACTCCTTCGAGTTCCGCATCAACGGCGAGGACCCGGGCCGCGGCTTCCTGCCCGCCCCCGGCACCGTCACCCTGTTCGCCCCGCCCACCGGCCCCGGCGTCCGCCTCGACGCCGGCGTCGAGACCGGCAGCGTCATCGGCCCCGCCTGGGACTCGCTGCTCGCCAAGCTCGTGGTGACCGGCGCGACGCGTGAGCAGGCGCTGCAGCGCGCGGCGCGTGCGCTGGGCGAGTTCACCGTCGAGGGCATGGCCACCGCGATCCCCTTCCACCGCGCGGTCGTGGCCGACCCGGCGTTCACCGCCGACCCGTTCCGGGTCCACACCCGGTGGATCGAGACGGAGTTCGTCAACGAGATCAAGCCCTTCACGGTCCCCGCGGACCAGGACACCGACGAGGAGACCGGCCGCGAGACCGTCGTCGTCGAGGTCGGCGGGAAGCGCCTGGAGGTGTCGCTGCCGTCCTCGCTCGGCATGAGCCTGGCCCGTACCGGTCTCGCGGCGGGCGCGAAGCCCAAGCGCCGCGCGGCCAAGAAGTCCGGCTCCGCCGCGACCGGCGACACCCTCGCCTCCCCGATGCAGGGCACGATCGTCAAGATCGCCGTCGAGGAGGGGCAGGAGGTCAAGGAGGGCGACCTCGTCGTCGTCCTCGAGGCCATGAAGATGGAACAGCCCCTCAACGCCCACCGTTCGGGCACGGTGAAGGGTCTGTCGGCGGAGGTCGGCACGTCGATCTCGTCCGGCGCCGCGATCTGCGAGATCAAGGACTGAGTTCTCGTTCTCTGCGACTGGGGGCCCGGCGACCGCCGGGCCCCCAGTGGCATCCTTGGGACGCGGCGCGGACACCAGGAGGACAGGCGATGAGCACGGCACCGACACCGGCACGGCCGATGCGCGCCGACGCGCGCCGCAACCACGACCGGCTGCTGAGCGAGGCACGCACGTCCTTCGCCGCCCAGGGAACCGATGCCTCGCTGGAGGACATCGCGCGGCGGGCGGGCGTCGGCATCGGCACGCTCTACCGGCACTTCCCGAACCGCCAAGCCCTGATGAACGCGGTGTTCCAGGAGGCCCTGAGCGCGCTGCTGGACCGCTCCCGCGAACTGGCGCGGGCGAACGAGCCCTGTACCGCGCTGGTGGAATGGCTGGGTGCGGTCGTCACTCATGCGGGTGAGTACCGCGGCCTGGCCCATGGGCTCATGTCGGCCTCGGGGGACGAGACCTCGGAACTGACCGCATGCCACATGTCGCTGCGCCGGGCGGGGGCGCAGTTGTTGACGCGAGCGCAGACGAGTGGCTCGGTGCGTGCGGACGTGTCGATCGACGACCTCCTGCAGCTGACCAACGCGATCGCGCTGGCCGCGGAGCAGTCCCCCGCCGATCCCGCCCTGGCTGACCGCCTGCTGCGGCTGACGCTGCGCGGCCTGAAGGCGGACCCGGCCGACCCTCCCCCGGGCGGCTGAGCGAGGGCACCTTGTGGTGCCCCGCCTCCGCGGCTACCGGCGCCGCATGTCCGCGACCCGGCCCACCGGCCCCTCCGACATCACGGCCGCGCTCCGCAACTGCGGACCGATGCCTCCCGCCCCTCCGTGGCCGCCCTGGGTGCGTCTCTGGCCCGGCAGCGGCATGTCCTGCCGCGCCTGCTGCCGTCCCGGCGGCAGGGCCTCACCGGCCGTGGACCGGGCACCGGGCCCCGCCACCGTGATCTCCACGCCCTGGTCGGCCAGGGCCTGCAGCTCCGTGGCCGCACGCTCGTCGTGGGCCTGTGGCTCGTCCGTCACCAGACGGGTGATCAGCTCCGTTGGCACCGTCTGGAACATGGTGTCGGAGCCGAGCTTCGTGTGGTCCGCCAGGACCACCACTTCGGCCGCCGCCTGCACGAGTGCCCGGTCCACGCTCGCCGAGAGCATGTTGGACGTGGACAGTCCGCGCTCCGCGGTCAGCCCGCTCCCGGAGAGGAAGGCCCGGCTCACCCGCAGTCCCTGGAGGGACTGCTCGGCACCGCTGCCGACGAGCGCGTAGTTGCTCCCGCGCAGGGTGCCGCCCGTCATCACCACCTCCACCCGGTTGGCATGGGCCAACGCCTGGGCGACCAGCAGCGAGTTGGTGACCACGGTGAGACCGGGCACCCGCGCGAGCCGGCGCGCCAGCTCCTGCGTGGTCGTCCCGGCGCCGACCACGATGGCCTCGCCCTCACCGACCAGACCGGCGGCCATGTCGGCGATGGCCGTCTTCTCCGCGGTGGAGAGATGGGATTTCTGCGGAAAGCCGGACTCCCGCGTGAAACCGCCCGGCAAGACCGCACCGCCGTGCCGGCGGTCGAGGAGTCCTTCTGCCTCCAGCGCACGCACGTCTCGCCGTACGGTCACTTCGGAGGTCTGGACGACGCGGGCGAGCTCACGGAGCGATACCGCTCCGTTGGCACGCACCATTTCGAGGATCAATTGACGACGTTCTGCAGCGAACACGAAACTGACAGTAACCTGGCCGTGGGTTGCTTTTCAGCAGTTTGCGCCGAATAACAGAAGTTGTGCATAGGCAGGGACCCCCGGTGGTATAGGGGCCCCTGCCCAAGGTCTCCCGCCCGGATCCTCCGGTCCTCCCGACGATCCGGACGCGGCTGTCAGGGCGCCCAGGGGCGGAGCATGTCCTTCATCGCGTCCGTCATCGCGAACTGCAGCAGCGGGCCGTAGGTGATCCGGCCGACGCCGAGGCGGCGGAAACGCTCGAGATCGTGCTTGACGGGGTGGGCCGTGGAGTTCACGGGGACGCCCACGGCGCCGGTCACCGCGGTGAGCAGGTCGTCGTCGTCCTGGATGGTCACCGGGTAGACGCTGTCGGCGCCGGCCTGCTCCAGGGCCCGCAGCCGCTCGATCGCCTCGTCCAGGACGCCGGAGGCGTCCTCCGCGTGCAGGAAGAGGTCGGTGCGCCCGTTGATCCAGACCGGGACCCCCGCGTCGTCGGCCGCCGCGCGCAGGCCGGCGACGTAGCTCGCGTGCTCCTGCGTGCTGCGCACGCGTCCGCCCTCCGAGTGGACGGTGTCCTCGATGTTGAGGCCGACGCCGCCGGCCTCGACGAGTCCGGCGACGAGGTCCGCGGGCTGCTGACCGTACCCGGCCTCCAGGTCCACGGACACGGGGACGCCGACCGCCGCGATGATCGGCCTGACGGCGGCGAGCACCTCCTCGAAGGTCTGCCCCTCGTGGTCGCCGGCCCCCCGGGAGTCGGCGAGCGGATGGCTGCCGACCGTCAGTGCCGGGAACCCGGCGTCGGCCGCCGTCCGTGCGGACCAGACGTCCCATACGGTCGGAAGCACGAGCGGCTTGTACTCGGCGTGCAGTTGCTTGAGTCGTTGAGCGCGCTCAACGGTGGTACGAAGGTCCATGCCCAGGACGCTACCCCTGGATCACCGCGGACGACGTGCCGACGGCGCCCCCGGTGGCGGAAGGACCGCGAGCGGCCGGTGCTACGCCTCGCCCGCGCTCTTGCGGGTGTGCAGTTGCCGGGCCACCTCGGCGATCGAGCCGGACAGGGACGGGTACACCGTGAAGGCGTTGGCGATCTGCTCCACCGTCAGGTTGTTGTCGACCGCGAGCGAGATCGGGTGGATCAGCTCACTGGCCCTCGGTGCGACGACACAGCCGCCGACCACGATGCCGGTGCCCGGGCGGCAGAAGATCTTGACGAAGCCGTCCCTGATGCCCTGCATCTTGGCGCGCGGGTTGCGCAGCAGCGGCAGCTTCACGACACGGGCGTCGATCCTGCCGGAGTCGACGTCCGCCTGGCTGTACCCGACCGTGGCGATCTCGGGGTCGGTGAAGACGTTCGCGGAGACCGTCTTCAGGTTCAGCGGTGCCACCGCGTCGCCGAGGAAGTGGTACATCGCGATACGGCCCTGCATCGCGGCGACCGAGGCCAGGGCGAACACGCCGGTGACGTCACCGGCCGCGTACACGCCGGGGGCGCTGGTGCGCGAGACCCGGTCGGTCCGGATGTGCCCGGAGTCCTTGAGCTGCACCCCGGACTCCTCCAGGCCCATGCCCGCGGTGTTGGGGATCGCGCCGACCGCCATCAGGCAGTGCGTGCCGGAGATGACCCGGCCGTCGGCCAGCGTGACCTCGACACGGTCACCGACGCGCTTGGCCGACTGGGCGCGGGAGCGGGCCATGACGTTCATGCCGCGACGGCGGAAGACGTCCTCCAGGACGGCGGCGGCGTCCGGGTCCTCGCCCGGGAGCACGCGGTCGCGGGAGGAGACCAGGGTCACGCGCGAACCGAGAGCCTGGTAGGCGCCGGCGAACTCGGCGCCGGTGACACCGGAACCGACCACGATGAGCTCCTCGGGGAGCTCGTCCAGGTCGTAGACCTGGGTCCAGTTCAGGATGCGCTCGCCGTCGGGCAGGGCGTCCGGGATCTCACGGGGGTGGCCGCCGGTCGCGATCAGCACCGCGTCGGCGGTGAGCCGCTCCTCGGTGCCGTCCGCGGCCGTCACCACGACCTGGCGGGAGCCGTCGGCGGCCTGGAGGCCGTCCAGCCTGCCGCGGCCGCGCATGACGCGGGCACCCGCGCGGGTGACGGAGGCGGTGATGTCGTGCGACTGCGCGAGGGCGAGGCGCTTGACCCGCCGGTTGACCTTGCCGAGGTCGACACCGACGACCCGGGCGGCCTGCTCCATGTGCGGCGTGTCGTCGGCGACGATGATGCCGAGTTCCTCGTAGGAGGAGTCGAAGGTGGTCATCACCTCGGCCGTCGCGATCAGGGTCTTGGAGGGCACGCAGTCGGTGAGCACCGACGCGCCGCCGAGGCCGTCGCAGTCGACGACGGTCACCTCCGCGCCGAGCTGGGCGCCGACCAGTGCCGCCTCGTAGCCGCCGGGGCCGCCGCCGATGATCACGATCCGGGTCACGAAAAGTCCGCCTCGCGTGGTGTCATCCCACGGCCGTCTGCCGCCCCGGCCGGGGGTCCGGGGGATCGCCCCGGCGTATGCAGTACGTAGTTCATTGTCCCGCACGCGCCAAGCTGCTTCGCCCCGGGGCCCTCCATACGGGAACGGGCCTGGCCGGGCCACGGCCTCCGGCGCGCGGCGCACCGCCCCCGACCGGGCGTCTTCCACTCCGGAACCGGCACGCTCCTCGGCACCTCCCGTACCCTCGACCCCATGTCGCTCTACGCCGCCTACGCCGGCAACCTCGACGCGAGGCTGATGACGCGCCGCGCACCGCACTCCCCGCTGCGCAGCACGGGCTGGCTCAACGGTTGGCGGCTGACGTTCGGCGGCGAGCAGATGGGCTGGGAGGGCGCACTGGCCACGGTGGTGGAGGCACCCCGTTCCCAGGTGTTCGTCGCGCTGTACGACCTGGCCCCGATGGACGAGGACTCCATGGACCGCTGGGAGGGTGTCGGCCTCGACATCTACCGGCGCATGCGGGTCCGCGTGCACACCCTGGACGGCGAGGAGCCGGCCTGGATGTACGTCCTGAACGGTTACGAGGGCGGGCTGCCCTCGGCCCGCTACCTGGGCGAGGTGGCCGACGCCGCCGAGTCGGCCGGCGCACCGCACGACTACGTGATGAACCTCCGCAAGCGCCCCTGCTGAACCCCGCCCCGAGCCGCTTCTGTACGAACGTACGAAGAGGACCGGCCAGACTCTGCACGGCCACATCTACGCGCGTAGGGAATCACCGGTTACCCTCGTCCGCGTGAACGCATCTGTTATTCCGGACCACATCCAGGGCGACCCGCACGCCGCCGCCGCGGACGCCGCCGCCCGCCTGCGCGAGCTGACCGGCGCCGACACCCACGACGTCGCTCTCGTGATGGGCTCCGGCTGGGCCCCCGCCGGCGATGCGCTCGGCGTCCCGGAGGCCGAGTTCCCGGTCACGGCACTGCCCGGCTTCCCGGCCCCGGCGGTCGAGGGCCACGGCGGCACGATCCGCTCGTACCGGATCGGCGAGAAGCGCGCCCTGGTCTTCCTGGGCCGCACGCACTACTACGAGGGCCGCGGTGTCGCCGCGGTCGCGCACGGCGTCCGTACGGCCGTCTCCGCGGGCTGCGGGACCGTCATCCTGACGAACGGCTGCGGCGGGCTGCGCGAGGGCATGCGCCCCGGCCAGCCGGTCCTCATCAGCGACCACCTCAACCTGACGGCCGCGTCGCCGATCGTGGGCGCGAACTTCGTCGATCTGACCGACCTGTACTCGCCGCGTCTGCGCGCGCTCTGCAAGGAGATCGACCCCACGCTCGAAGAGGGCGTGTACGTGCAGTTCCCCGGCCCGCACTACGAGACCCCGGCCGAGATCAACATGGTCCGCGTCATGGGCGGCGACCTGGTCGGCATGTCCACCGTGCTGGAGGCCATCGCGGCCCGTGAGGCGGGCGCCGAGGTGCTGGGCATCTCCCTGGTCACGAACCTCGCGGCGGGCCTGAGCGGCGAACCCCTCAACCACGAGGAGGTCCTCCAGGCAGGCCGTGACTCGGCGACGCAGATGGGCGCGCTGCTGGCACGGGTGCTGGACCGGATCTAGCGGGGGCTCCGCCCCTCATACCCCGGCCCGGGCAGAGCCCACGCCACGGCCACACCCCCGCACCCCCACCCGCAGAAAGGCGGCCACCGTGCAGCAGGACCTCATCACGCAGGCCAGGACCTGGCTCGCCGAGGACCCGGACCCGGACACCCGCGCGGAGCTCGCCGGACTCATCGAGGCCGGTGACCTCGCCGCACTGGAGGACCGCTTCGCCGGCACGCTCCAGTTCGGCACGGCCGGCCTGCGGGGCGAGATCGGCGCCGGGCCGATGCGGATGAACCGCTCCGTCGTCATCCGCGCGGCGGCCGGCCTGGCCGCGTATCTGAAGGCGCAGGGGCAGTCCGGCGGGCTCGTCGTCATCGGTTACGACGCCCGCTACAAGTCCGCCGACTTCGCCCGTGACACCGCGGCGGTGATGACCGGCGCGGGCCTGCGCGCGGCCGTGCTCCCGCGTCCGCTGCCCACCCCCGTGCTGGCGTTCGCCATACGGCATCTGGGAGCAGTCGCCGGTGTGGAGGTCACGGCCAGCCACAATCCGCCGCGCGACAACGGCTACAAGGTCTACCTCGGCGACGGCTCGCAGATCGTGCCCCCGGCCGACGCGGAGATCGCCGCCGCGATCGCGGCGGTGGGCCCGCTGGGCGGCGTACCGCGCCCGGAGTCGGGCTGGGAGATCCTCGGCGAGGACGTCCTGGCCGCCTATCTGGCGCGTACGGACGCCGTCCTGAGCCCCGGCTCCCCGCGGTCCGCGCGCACCGTGTACACCGCGATGCACGGCGTCGGCACGTCCGTCCTGACGGCCGCCTTCGCGCGGGCCGGTTTCCCCGAGCCGGTGCTGGTGGCCGAGCAGGCGGAACCCGACCCGGCGTTCCCCACCGTCGCCTTCCCCAACCCGGAGGAGCCCGGCGCGATGGATCTCGCGTTCGCGACCGCGCGCCGGGCCGGGCCGGACCTCGTCATCGCCAACGACCCGGACGCCGACCGTTGCGCCGTCGCCGTGCCGGACCCGTCGGCCGAGGGCGGCTGGCGGATGCTGCGCGGCGACGAGGTCGGCGCACTGCTCGCCGCCCACCTGGTGGACCGGGGTGTGACCGGGGTGCTGGCCGAGTCGATCGTCTCGTCCTCCCTGCTGGGCCGGATCGCGGAGAAGGCGGGCCTCGGCTACGAGGAGACGCTGACGGGCTTCAAGTGGATCGCCCGCGTGGAGGGCCTGCGCTACGGCTACGAGGAGGCGCTGGGCTACTGCGTCGACCCGGAGGGCGTACGCGACAAGGACGGCATCACGGCCGCGCTGCTGGTCGCCGAGCTCGCCTCCGTGCTCAAGGAGCAGGGCCGCACGCTCCTCGACCTGCTCGACGACCTCGCGCTCGCACACGGCCTGCACGCCACGGACCAGCTGTCGGTCCGGGTCGAGGACCTGACGGTCATCGCGGACGCCATGCGGCGTCTGCGCGGGACCCCCCCGACCGCCCTGGCGGGCCTCCCCGTCACCTCGGCCGAGGACCTCTCCCTGGGCACGGACGCCCTGCCGCCCACCGACGGGCTGCGCTACCACCTGACGGGCGCGAGGGTCATCGTCCGCCCGAGCGGCACCGAGCCGAAGCTCAAGTGCTACCTGGAGGTCGTGGTCCCGGTCCCCGGCAGGGACGGGCTCCCCGAGGCCCGCGCGAAGGCCGCGGAACTGCTGGCGGCCGTCAAGCGGGACCTGTCGGCGGCTGCGGGCATCTGACGTCCCCGACCGTCCGGCACGACGCCGGACGCGGCACCGCCCCGGGCCGGCTCGGCAGGCCGCGACGCGCGGATCCGGCGATCCGGTCCGGCCGTCAGCCGTGCCGGGGCGGGTGCCGTGCGGTCCGGGCTTCTCGCGCGCGGTCGCCCCTGCGGGCAATTTGCATGTGAACCCCGCGACACCCGCCGATGCCCTCGGCGCCGAGCCCTCCGCGCGGTGGCGCGTACGGCTCCGACCGCGCCCGGCGGAACACGCCGACCTCGTCAGGGGCGTGGGCGGCCGGCGCCCGGGAGGCGTGACGGACTCACGCCGCCCGGATCGTAAAGACCTTGTCCGTTGCTCCCACGTCACATAAGTTAACGGCGGAATTCACCAAGTCCTCACCCTGGGTGCGGACTTGGAGGATCGGCATGACCACGGACCAACGGGGAGGAACAACCATGCGCACTGTTCTGCGATCGACTGCTGTGACGCTCATGGCCGGGGGAGCGCTCTTCTTCACGATGAGCAATCCTGCGGCTGCCGCCGAGAACAACACCGGCGTCGTCGGTGGCTCACCGGGGAGTACCGCCACCTGCATCTCCACCATCAAGGGGGCGAAGGCCTGCTTCCAGCGGTACGGCGATGTCATCTGGACCAAGGACACCTCCGGCGACGGTTACAGCGTCTACACGAACTGGACCAACCAGCTGAAGCAGCCCAGCGGCACGTGGAAGACGTACCGCACCGGCAAGTGTTCGAACCCGGGCAGCAACGGCGACTACGCCTCGTGCAACAAGGACTTCTACGAAGCCACCAGCACGAACGCCTACGGGGGCAAGGGCAGTCGCATCCAGGTCTCGGCCTGCGTCGCCAGCATCGGTGACGACGAGTGCCAGACGAGCACCTGGATCACCAACGACAGCTGAGCCGTCGGCACGCGCGACTGATCGACGCGGCCGGTTCCCCTCGGGGGGGGCCGGCCGCATCGGCGTCTGAGCGTCAGCCGATCGCGAGCAGGACCACGAGCAGCACCAGACCGACGACGGCCGGGGCGATCACCTCGTAGGCCCAGCGCACCGACGCGGTGGTCGTGGCCTGCTCCTCGCGGCGGCCGGCGCGCTCGGCGAGTTCCCTCAGGTCGCCCACCGTCTGGTCCGCGGCGGCCGCGCGGGCGTGGGAGTCCCGGACGTCGGCGTGCACGGAGGTCCGGCCGTACGGGTCGTCGTGCGCCTGCTGGGTGGCCTTCCTGGCCGCCCTCTTGCGCTCACGCAGCGAGACGGGGACCGCCCAAAGCTGGTACTTGGCGCCGTCGTGCGTGAAGATCTCGCTGGAGTAGGTGGCGCGCACGGTGGAGACGTCCGACCAGGGCAGCACGATCGTGCGGAACGGGTTCCGGATCCGGATCCGCTCCGCGTCGGCGAAGACCGCGGGCCGCAGGGTGAACGCCACGATCAGCGGGATCACCGTCAGCAGCGCGGCCAGCGCCAGCCACGGCACCCATCCCTTGCCCTGGACCACCGCGTCGCCGCCGATCCAGCCGACCAGCAGGATCAGCAGTGCGCCGCTGACCAGCCCGGCGCCCGACCGGAAGGTCCGGTCGGCGTAGGAGGGCTCGGCGGGGGGTGTGGGGCTCGTCATGGTCCCGATTCTGCCTGAAGCGGCGCCGGGGACGCGGAGGGGCCGTGCCCCGCTCGGGGAAGACCCGAAACGGGTGGGGCCCTGTACAGGTCGCTACGCGCGTAGATATGCTCATGTGGTGACCATGCCCACCACTGCTCCCTCCCCCAAGCGCTCAGCTCCGCCCGAGCAGGGGGGACCCCTGTTCGCCGACGCGACGGCGTCCGACAGTGCGCTGCGCCGCTTCCTGCACGGGCTGCCCGGCGTAGACACCGTCGGCCTCGAAGCGCGCGCCGCCTCCCTCGGTACCCGTTCGATCAAGACGACCGCCAAGGCGTACGCCATCGATCTCGCCATCTCGATGATCGACCTGACGACGCTGGAAGGCGCGGACACGCCCGGCAAGGTCCGGGCCCTGGCCGCCAAGGCGGTCAATCCCGACCCCACCGACCGCACGACCCCGCGCACCGCGGCCGTCTGCGTCTACCCCGACATGGCGGCGACCGCCGTGGCCGCGCTGGCCGGCTCCGGGGTGAAGGTCGCGTCCGTGGCGACGGCCTTCCCCGCGGGACGCGCCGCTCTGGACGTCAAGCTCGCGGACGTCCGCGACGCGGTGGCGGCCGGGGCCGACGAGATCGACATGGTGATCGACCGCGGCGCCTTCCTCTCCGGCCGTTACCTCAAGGTCTACGAGGAGATCGTCGCCGTGAAGGCCGAGTGCGGATCCGCACGGCTGAAGGTGATCTTCGAGACCGGCGAGCTCTCCACGTACGACAACATCCGGCGGGCCTCCTGGCTCGGGATGCTGGCGGGGGCCGACTTCATCAAGACGTCGACCGGCAAGGTCGCCACCAACGCCACCCCGGCGAACACCCTGCTGATGCTGGAGGCCGTGCGCGACTTCCGGGAGCAGACGGGCGTGCAGATCGGCGTGAAGCCCGCGGGCGGCATCCGCACGACCAAGGACGCGGTCAAGTTCCTCGTCCTGGTCAACGAGACCGCCGGCGAGGACTGGCTGGACAACCACTGGTTCCGCTTCGGCGCCTCCAGCCTGCTGAACGACCTGCTGATGCAGCGCCAGAAGCTCAGCACCGGCCGTTACTCCGGCCCCGATTACGTGACGGTGGACTGATTTCCATGGCATCCGCATTCGATTACGCACCGGCTCCGGAGTCCCGCTCCGTCGTCGACATCGCCCCCTCGTACGGCCTGTTCATCGACGGCGAGTTCACCGAGGCCGCCGACGGCAAGGTCTTCAAGACCGTCAGCCCGTCCACCGAGGAGGTGCTCTCCGAGGTCGCGCAGGCCGGCGCCGAGGACGTGGACCGCGCGGTGAAGGCGGCCCGCAGGGCGTTCGAGAAGTGGTCGGCGCTGCCCGGCTCCGAGCGCGCCAAGTACCTCTTCCGGATCGCCCGGATCATCCAGGAGCGCTCGCGCGAGCTGGCCGTCCTGGAGACCCTGGACAACGGCAAGCCGATCAGGGAGACCCGCGACGCGGACCTCCCGCTGGTCGCCGCGCACTTCTTCTACTACGCCGGCTGGGCCGACAAGCTCGACCACGCGGGGTTCGGCCGGAGGACGGCAGAGGGAATCGCCGGCGCGAACCCCCGCCCGCTCGGGGTGGCCGGCCAGATCATCCCGTGGAACTTCCCGCTGCTGATGCTCGCCTGGAAGATCGCCCCGGCGCTCGCCACCGGCAACACCGTGGTGCTGAAGCCCGCGGAGACGACACCGCTGTCCGCCCTGTTCTTCGCCGACATCTGCCGGCAGGCGGGCCTGCCCAAGGGCGTCGTCAACATCCTCACGGGGTACGGCGACGCGGGCGAGGCGCTCGTCTCGCACCCCGACGTGAACAAGGTCGCCTTCACCGGCTCGACCGCCGTGGGCAAGGCCATCGCCCGGCAGATCGCCGGCACGGACAAGAAGGCCACTCTCGAACTGGGCGGCAAGGGCGCGAACATCGTCTTCGACGACGCGCCGGTCGACCAGGCCGTCGAGGGCATCGTCACCGGCATCTTCTTCAACCAGGGCCAGGTCTGCTGCGCGGGTTCGCGGCTCCTCGTGCAGGAGTCCGTGCACGACGAGGTGCTGCACGCCCTCAAGCGCAGGCTGTCCACGCTCCGGCTCGGCGACCCGCTGGACAAGAACACCGACATCGGCGCGATCAACTCCGCGGAACAACTCTCCCGGATCACCGCACTCGTCGAGACGGGCGAGGCCGAGGGCGCCGAGCGGTGGTCCGCTCCGTGCGAACTGCCGTCCGCCGGTTACTGGTTCCCGCCGACCCTGTTCACCGGGGTCAGCCAGGCGCACACCGTCGCCCGCGACGAGATCTTCGGCCCGGTGCTGTCGGTCCTGACGTTCCGCACGCCGGACGAGGCCGTCGCCAAGGCCAACAACACCCAGTACGGCCTCTCCGCGGGCATCTGGACGGAGAAGGGCTCCCGCATCCTCGCGGTGGCGAACAAGCTCCGCGCCGGTGTCGTGTGGGCCAACACGTTCAACAAGTTCGACCCGACCTCGCCGTTCGGCGGATACAAGGAGTCGGGCTTCGGCCGCGAGGGCGGCCGTCACGGTCTGGAGGCCTACCTCGATGTCTGACGGGCGACTGAGCGTCTTCAAGACCTACAAGCTGTACGTCGGGGGCAAGTTCCCCCGCTCCGAGAGCGGCCGGGTGTACGAGGTGAACGACTCGAAGGGAAAGTGGCTGGCGAACGCCCCGCAGTCGTCCCGCAAGGACGCGCGTGACGCGGTCGTGGCCGCACGCAAGGCGTTCGGCGGCTGGTCGGGCGCGACCGCGTACAACCGCGGGCAGATCCTCTACCGCGTCGCCGAGATGCTGGAGGGCCGCCGGGAGCAGTTCGTCCGCGAGGTCGCGGACGCCGAAGGGCTGTCGAAGTCCAAGGCGGCGGCGGTCGTCGACGCGGCGGTCGACCGCTGGGTCTGGTACGCGGGCTGGACGGACAAGATCGGCCAGATCGTGGGCGGGGCCAACCCGGTCGCGGGCCCGTTCCTCAACCTGTCCACCCCGGAGCCGACGGGCGTGGTCGCGGTCCTCGCCCCGCAGGAGTCGTCGTTCCTGGGCCTCGTCTCGGTGATCGCCCCGGTGATCGCCACGGGGAACACCGCGGTCGTCGTCGCGTCGGCGGACGCTCCGCTGCCCGCGCTCTCGCTGGGCGAGGTCCTGGCGACCTCGGACCTGCCGGGCGGCGTGGTGAACATCCTGTCGGGGAGCACGGCGGAGCTCGCGGCTCCCCTGGCCTCCCACCAGGACGTCAACGCCATCGACCTCACGGGAGCCGACGCCGGTCTCGCGAAGGAGCTGGAGATCGCGGCGGCGGACAATCTGAAGCGCACTCTTCGTCCACAGGCTGTGGACTGGTCGGCCGATCCCGGGACGCGCCGTCTGACGGCCTTCCTGGAGACGAAGACGGTCTGGCACCCGACGGGCGCACTGGGAGCCTCCGGCTCCTCGTACTGATCCCGGGCATGTGTGTGGGGCCGCCCGCTCCGGGCGGCCCCACACACATGTGCGTACGACGGTCAGCCGGTGACCAGACCGGTCACCTCTCCGACCACGGGCAGGTCGCCGAGCGCGGCACCGCTGGTCAGCGGGTCGGTGACCAGCGCGGTGGTCACGGGCTTGAAGTCGGCCACCTGGGTGCCCACCGCGTTGTCCAGGGGGTCCACGCCCGTCCCGGCCAGCGGGTCCAGCTGCAGGTCGGTCACGGGCTTCACGGCCCCCACGAGCCCGTATCCGAGCGCGCTGGTCAGCGCGGGCGCCGCCGCTTCCTTGACCGCCCCGAGCGTGCTGTCCGCGGTGTCCGAACCGGTCGCGGGCGGGGCGGGCAGCGGCGCGGCCTGCGCCGCCGCCCCGCCCGCGCCGAGTGCCGCGCCCAGCGCGGTGAGGGTCAGACCGGCGCGCAGCAGGGTGCGGTGCCGGGGCTTGGACAGTGCATGACGTGCCATGTTTTCCCACCTGATCGGGACGTGTCGGGTAATCATCCGTGCGCGCAGAGTAGTTGAGGTGTGATGCTGCATACCAACAGGACCTCCCGGGGATCCCCTACGCGGGTCAATGCCTCACACTTCTGTTCTGTGAGTTCCCAACCGATCCCCACGCGCGTCGTGCTGCTCGCCGGTCCGTCCGGCTCCGGCAAGTCGTCCCTCGCGGCCCGCAGCGGCCTCCCGATGCTCCGTCTGGACGACTTCTACAAAGAGGGAAACGATCCGACACTGCCGCGGGTCACCGGCAGCGCGGACATCGACTGGGACTCGCCCCTGTCCTGGGACGCGGACGCCGCCGTCGCGGCCGTTGCGGAACTGTGCGCCGCCGGGCGCACGTCCGTCCCGCTGTACGACATCGCGACGAGTTCGCGGACAGGCCAGGAGACGCTCGACATCGAGCGCACGCCGCTGTTCGTCGCCGAGGGCATATTCGCGGCGGACATCGTGGAGCGCTGCCAGGAGCTGGGTCTGCTCGCCGACGCGCTGTGCCTGCGCGGCCGGCCGGTGACGACGTTCCGCCGACGGCTGTTGCGGGATCTGCGCGAAGGCCGGAAGTCGGTGCCGTTCCTGCTGCGCCGCGGATGGCGGCTGATGCGGGCCGAGCGGGGCATCGTGGCCCGGCAGGCGGCTCTGGGCGCCTACCCGTGCGGCAGGGACGAGGCGCTGGGACGGCTCGCGTCGGCGGCCGCCGGGCGCTGCCGGACCCCGCGGAGCCGGGTGCCGAACTGAGGGACCGCCCCCGTCACGCGGCCCCGGGCACGCGCGACGGGGGCGGACAAGACCCCCCGGCCTGTCCGCCCCCGCTGCGTGCTGCCCCCGTACCGCAGCCTCCCCCGAGGCTGCGGCCTTTCCCCCGTGTCCCCCGTACCCCGTTCCCCCGTGCCCCGTTTCCCCCGTAGACCTCAGGCCACCAGCTCGCCGAAGGACTCCTCCTCGTCACGGCCGAAGCTGAGGACCTCGTCCTCGCGCAGCCGGCGGAGCGACCGCCAGATGCTCGACTTCACCGTGCCGACACTGATGTCGAGGATGGACGCGATCTCCGGGTCCGTGCGGCCCTCGTAGTAGCGAAGGACCAGCATGGTGCGCTGGAGTTCAGGCAGCCGCGCGAGCGCCTGCCAGAGCACCGCCCGCAGTTCCGTGCGCCGCATCGCGTCCGTGTCGCCGACCGTCTCCGGCAGCTCCTCGGTCGGGTATTCGTTGAGCTTGCGCCTGCGCCACGCGCTGATGTGCAGGTTGGTCATGGTGCGGCGGAGGTATCCGCCGACCGCCGCCTTGTCACTGATCCTGTCCCAGGCCCGGTACGTCGAGAAGAGGGCGCTCTGCAGCAGGTCCTCGGCCTCGTACCGGTCGCCGGTCAGGTGGTAGGCGGTTGCGTACAGGGAGGCACGGCGCTCCTGGACGTAGGCGGTGAACGCGGCTTCCGCGTCCTGTGCCCGGTCCTGGAGCGACCGGTCCCCCGAGCCCTCCCCGTACGCGCTTCCCCCGATTTCCCCCGTGGGCGCGTCAACCATCGTCAGGTACGACGAGTGCTGACGCCCGGCGCCACGCACACGCCCCCGCCCTGCGGCACCGGACTTCTCCGGGCTCCTCCCGACGTCGTGAAGGCGTGTGACAACTGCGCTTGAGGTGCTGCTGTGCAGTGCGTTCATCATCTGGCGCCCCCCATCGGTGGAGTCCGTTCGTTCCGTGTGCCATTGAGCTTGCCGGGGCGATTTCATGGCGCTGTCCCCCGACTGTCACAGAGCTGTCACAGGGCATGTCGGCCGATCAAGTCGGGGGGATTGTCGAAACGTGGCACCACCATGGGCCAGAATGGCCCACGTGCCTTTCCTGTTGCTGATCGAGGACGACGACGCCATCCGCACGGCCCTCGAACTCTCACTGTCACGCCAGGGCCACCGTGTGGCCACCGCGGCGACGGGAGAGGACGGCCTGGAGCTGCTCCGGGAGCAGCGGCCGGACCTGGTCGTGCTGGATGTGATGCTGCCCGGGATCGACGGTTTCGAGGTCTGCCGGCGGATCCGGCGCACCGACCAACTGCCGATCATTCTGCTGACCGCGCGCAGCGACGACATCGACGTCGTGGTGGGACTGGAGTCCGGCGCGGACGACTATGTCGTGAAACCCGTGCAGGGCCGGGTGCTCGACGCCCGTATCCGCGCGGTCCTGCGCCGCGGGGAGAGGGAGTCCACGGACTCGGCGACGTTCGGAAGTGTCGTCATCGACCGCTCGGCGATGACCGTCACGAAGAACGGGGAGGACCTGCAGCTCACGCCGACCGAGCTGCGGCTCCTGCTCGAACTGAGCCGCCGTCCCGGACAGGCCCTGTCCCGGCAGCAGTTGCTGCGTCTCGTGTGGGAGCACGACTATCTCGGTGACTCCCGGCTGGTGGACGCCTGCGTGCAGCGGCTGCGGGCGAAGGTGGAGGACGTGCCGTCGTCGCCGACCCTGATCCGTACCGTGCGCGGTGTCGGCTACCGGCTGGACTCGCCTCAGTGAGTGATACCGCGAAGCGCTCCATACTCGCGGGTCTTCGCTGGACCAGCCTGCGGCTGCGGCTGCTGATCGTGTTCGCGCTGGTGGCCCTGACGGCGGCGGTGTCCGCGTCGGGCATCGCGTACTGGCTCAACCGCGAGGCGGTCCTGACGCGTACGCAGGACACGGCGCTCGGCGACTTCCGCCGTCAGATGCAGAACCGGGCGGCCTCGCTGCCGCTGGAGCCCACCGCCGACGATCTGCGGGACGCGGCCGAGCAGATGGCGCACAGCGGTCCCGGCTACCACGTGCTGCTGATCGGCAGCCACGACGGCAAGCCCGTCACCGGTTCGTCCGACCTGGACTCGTTCACCAAGGCCGACGTGCCCGCCTCGCTGCAGAAGCAGGTGAACAAGAAGCAGCCGCTGACGTCGGCCAACACCTTTGAGTACCACCTGTTCTGGCAGCGTACGACGCTGGGCAACACGCCTTATCTGGTGGCGGGCACGAAGATCATCGGCGGTGGTCCCGCCGGGTACATGCTGAAGTCGCTCGACCAGGAGCGCGAGGACCTCAGTTCACTGGCGTGGTCCCTGGGGATTGCGACGGCGCTGGCCCTGGTGGGTTCGGCGCTCCTGGCCCAGGCCGCGGCGACGACCGTGCTGCGGCCGGTGCAGCGGCTCGGCGACGCGGCGCGCAAGCTCGGCGAGGGCAAGCTCGACACCCGTCTCGTGGTCTCCGGCACCGATGAACTCGCCGATCTCTCGCACACGTTCAACAAGGCCGCGAGCTCCTTGGAGAAGAAGGTCGCGGACATGAGCGCGCGGGAGGAGTCGAGCCGCCGCTTCGTGGCCGACATGTCCCACGAGCTGCGCACCCCGCTGACCGCGATCACCGCGGTCGCGGAGGTGCTGGAGGACGAGGCGGACAGCCTGGACCCGATGATCGCCCCGGCCGTCCACCTGGTGGTGAGCGAGACCCGCCGGCTGAACGACCTGGTGGAGAACCTCATGGAGGTCACCCGCTTCGACGCCGGCACGGCCCGCCTCGTCCTGGACACGGTGGATGTCGCCGACCAGGTGACGGCCTGCATCGACGCCCGTGCCTGGCTGGACGCGGTCGACCTGGACGCGGAGCGCGGCATCATGGTGCGGCTCGACCCGCGCCGGCTCGACGTGATCCTGGCGAACCTGATCGGGAACGCGCTCAAGCACGGCGGGTCGCCGGTCCGGGTGTCCGTACGGACCGACGAGGACGACCTGGTCATCGAGGTGCGCGACCACGGCCCGGGTATCCCCGAAGAGGTCCTGCCCCACGTGTTCGACCGTTTCTACAAGGCGAGTGCCTCACGCCCGCGCTCGGACGGCAGTGGACTCGGGCTGTCCATCGCGGTCGAGAACGCCCACATCCACGGTGGTGACATCACGGCCTCGAATCTGCCGGACGGTGAGGGCGCGGTGTTCGTGCTGCGGCTCCCCCGGGACGCGGAGGGGCTGACCGGTGCCCCCGGGTCGGACGACCCGGACCGCGACGAGAAGGACGGTTCGCAGTGACGCGCAGCGAGCGGGCGTACGGCGCCCCGCGCCGGAGCCGGGGGCCTCGCAGGGCCCTCGCCGCGCTGGCCGCCGTGGTGGCGGGTGCGGCGCTGGCCACGGGCTGCGGCATCCGCAGCACCTCGGTCCCGGTGGACGCCGGGGCGGCGCCCTCCCGGATGCCGTGCCGGACGGCGTCGGCGGAGGCGACCACGCCGCCGCTGCCGGAGAGCGTCGCCGTGCGGGTCTACCTGGTCTGCGCCTCGCAGCTGGTGACGGTGGAGCGCACGGTCGAGATCGACGAATCGCGGTCCGCCCCCCTCCTGGTCGCGCAGGCCCTCCTGGGCGAGTTGCAGCGGGAGCCGGACTCCGACGAGCGGCGCGCGGGCTTCTCCACAGATGTGCCGACGGGACTGCGGGTCTCCGACGCGCGCGAGGGCGACCCGGACGGGACACTGCGGCTCAGCGAGCAGCCGGACGACCTGCCGGCCGAGGCGCTCGCACAGGTCGTGTGCTCCTACGCGGACAACGAGCCTCTCGGATCCGGGGGGTCGGTCCTGCTCGGCGGACCGGGGAAGTACGCCCCGCGGGGCTATCTGTGCACGTCGGAGACGAAGAGCCGGCCCGGCGAGGTACCCACCCTGGGCGCGGTCGAGCTGTCCTGAGGCTCTCCGGGCCCGCCCCCGCGCGGGGTCCCGGGGTGTCCGTGCCGCTCGTCACAGACCCTTCCCGGAAACGGGCGGAACCGATCCTGCCGGTCGTGGCGTCTTGGTGGACGTGCGTCACAGTTCGGACGGCCCGGCCGTCATCCGCTTCCGCGCGGCGGGGGTATTCCTCCTCCTCGTGCATCTTCTGTTCGTCTGCTGGCTGACGCTGCGCCCGCTGGACGTGCCCTGGATGACGGCCGCGAATCTCCAGCCGTTCGCCGGGATCAGGTCGGACCTGGCTCTGGGTCCGGCCGAGGCGACGCGGCGCATCGGTGAGGCCCTGCTGCTCCTGGCACCGCTGGGCATACTCCTGCCCATGGCCGGCGGCAGGCTGCTGGTCTCCCCGTGGGCATCACTGGCCCGTACGGTCGCGGCGGGCGCGCTGATCTCCATGGCCATCGAGCTGGCGCAGACGGGCGTGCCGGGCCAGGTCGTGGACGTCGACTCGCTGCTGCTGAACACCACCGGTGTGGCGGTGGCCCATCTGCTGGTCGTACCGCTGTCGCGGTCCCGGCTGCGGCGGGGCAACCGGGCGGGGGCCGGCGACCTGTCCCGGATCGGGTACGGGATCCGGCAGGTACGGGTCGAGGGCCCTCAGGGGTCCACCCCGACGATTACCAGGGTCGGCATCGCCCCGTAGAGCGATGCTTCGCACCCATTCGCGGGGGCACTGTGGAGATACGGGAGCACGACGGAGCTGCTCCCCGAAACGGTTCGCGAAGGAGCTCACCATGGCCGCACTTGCCCGCCCCCGTGACGGACGCATGATCGGTGGAGTGTGCGCGGCGCTGGCTCGGCGCTTCGGCACCTCCGCAGGGACGATGCGTGTCATCTTCCTGGTGTCGTGTCTGCTTCCCGGCCCCCAGTTCCTGCTCTACCTGGCGCTGTGGATCCTGCTGCCGTCGGAGAGGACCGCGGCCACGACGGCCTGGTGACCGTCGGGCCACGGGGAAAGCACGTGGGGCGCGCACCCGGTCCGGGTGCGCGCCCCACGTGTGTGGTGCGGTGGTCAGCGGCCGATGGGCAGGGCACCGGTCAGGCCGCCGGCAGGCAGGCCGCCGAGCAGGTTGGTGCCGGGTGCCGAGAGGTCGCCGCCGCCGCGCTGCTGCTGCTGGTCGAGCAGACCGCCGGCCGCCTTCTGCACGGCGGGAAGCGCGTCGGTGACGGAGTCGAGCGCGACGTTGGCGGGCAGGGCGCCGGCCAGGGAGTCGACGGGCACGGCGACCGCGGAGGCGCTGCCCGCGCCGGCGGCGGCGAAAGCGGCACCGAGAGCTGCGACACCGAGGGTCCTGACAGCAGACTGCTTCATGTGAAATTCATCCTTGGGGAAGGGGATGTGAGCGGCTCTGCAACGTAGTCATCCGCGCGTCCCTCCCGCAAACATGCCGGGACACGGAAAACGGCCGGGATTCCACGCTCCCGGCCGTTTCCCCGGCTGATCGATCAGCCGGCGAAGGAGGACGACCCGCTGGTCACAGCGGTCTGCCGGAACAGCCACTCGGATTTCAGCTCCGCGTATCCGGGCTTCACGACGTCGTTGATCATCGCCAGACGTTCATCGAAAGGAATGAACGCCGATTTCATCGCATTGACTGTGAACCACTGCATGTCGTCGAGCGTGTATCCGAATGTCTCGGTCAGTCGCTCGAATTCCCCGCTCATGCTCGTCCCGCTCATCAGCCGGTTGTCCGTATTGACGGTGGCACGGAAATGCAGCCGCCGCAGCAGCCCGATGGGGTGCTCGGCGTACGAGGCCGCCGCACCGGTCTGGAGGTTGGAGGTCGGGCAGAGTTCCAGCGGGATCCGCTTGTCGCGCACGTAGGAGGCGAGACGGCCCAGCGTCACCGTGCCGTCGTCGGCGATCTCGATGTCGTCGATGATGCGGACACCGTGGCCGAGCCGGTCCGCGCCGCACCACTGCAGGGCCTGCCAGATCGACGGCAGGCCGAAGGCCTCGCCCGCGTGGATGGTGAAGTGGTTGTTCTCGCGCTTCAGGTACTCGAAGGCGTCCAGGTGGCGGGTGGGAGGGTATCCCGCCTCGGCGCCCGCGATGTCGAAGCCCACCACGCCCAGGTCGCGGTAACGGTTGGCGAGTTCGGCGATCTCCAGCGCGCGGGCGGCGTGCCGCATCGCGGTGAGGAGCGCGCCGACGCGGATGCGGTGGCCGTTGGCCCGGGCACGGCGCTCGCCCTCACGGAAACCCTCGTTGACCGCCTCGACCACCTCTTCGAGGGACAGCCCGGCGGTGAGGTGCTGCTCGGGTGCGTAGCGCACCTCGGCGTAGACGACACCGTCCTCGGCCAGGTCCTCGGCGCACTCCGCCGCCACCCGGACCAGCGCGTCCCGGGTCTGCATGACCGCGCAGGTGTGGGCGAACGTCTCCAGGTAGCGCTCCAGCGAGCCGGAGTCGGCCGCGTCACGGAACCAGGCGCCGAGCTTGTCGGGCTCGGTCTCGGGCAAGGCGTCGTAGCCCTGCGCGAGAGCCAGCTCGATGATCGTGCCGGGGCGCAGGCCACCGTCGAGATGGTCGTGGAGCAGCACCTTGGGCGCGCGGCGGATCTGGTCGGGACCGGGGACATTCAGGGTCTGGCTCGTCATTCGGGCACTGTAGCGCCTACGCGCGTAGAGCGGTGGGTGCCGATGCGTAACAGTGACCGCGAAGCCAGGTGGAATACACCTGCCCTTCTGACACTGTTCTGTCATGGCACAGCGCGCACTTCCCCTGCCTGCCGCCAGGCTGGGACGGGCCGTCCTCACGGCCGGAGCAGCACCCGAGGTCAGCGGCGTGGTCCTGCTGCTCCCGGACGGCGAGACCGATTCCAGACGCCGCCCCTCCACCCTCTCGTACGCGGTTCAGCTGCCGTTCGCCCGCTCCCTGGCCCGGGCCGGGCAGGAGGACGGGCTCGCGGTGCACGTCGTGCGCTACCGCACGAGGGGATGGAACGCCGACGCCGATCCGGCGGCGGACGCCCACTGGGCGGCCGACGAGGTCGTACGGCGCTACGGCGACGTCCCGGTGTGCCTCGTGGGGCACGGCATGGGCGGCCGGGCGGCCCTGCGCGGCGCCGGGCACACCGCGGTCAGCTCCGTGCTGTCGATGGCCCCCTGGCTCCCGGACGGCGCGGAACCCGGGCCCGAACCCGTCAGGCACCTGGCGGGACGACGGGTGCTGATCGTGCACGGCACGAACGACGCGCGGACGAACCCCGAGCTCTCCTACCGGCTGGCCGAGCGGGCCAAGAAGGCCAACCGGGCCACCTGCCGCTTCGAGGTCCACTCGGACGGGCACGCGCTGCGCCAGCACCGGTCCGAAGTGGTGGCGCTGGCGGCGGACTTCGTGAGGGGGTCGCTGTTCGGCCGGCCGTACGCCCGGCCGGTCGCCGACGCGTTCGCGGCACCGCCGCCGCTGGGGCTGCGGATGCCGCTCGCGGCGGGGTTCGGGCGGTCGCTGAGGCACTGAGGGGTCCGCCGGCCCGGATCAGTCGGGCAGCAGACTGCCCCGGCGCGACAGCAGGAAGCGTTTGAAGGCGGCCACCGGCGGGGTGTCCGGGTGTCCGTCGAGCCATGCGACCCCGATCTCGCGTGCCGCGCGCGGCGCGGTCACCGTCAGCTCGACCACCCCCGGCCGGGCGACGGCGGGCGGCGGCAGCAGGGCCACCCCGAGCCCGGCCGCGACCAGGCCGCGCAGTGTCTCCGCCTCCTCGCCCTCGAAGGCCACCCGGGGTGTGAAACCGGCCTCGGCGCAGAGGTCGTCGGTGATCCGGCGCAGTCCGTAACCGGGTTCGAGGGTGACGAACGTTTCGTCGGCGGCCTCGGCGAGGCGGATGCGGCGGCGGCCGGCCAGCCGGTGGTCGTCGGGGACGACCAGCCGCAGCCGCTGCTCGTCCAGGCGCATGGCGACGAGGTCCGGTGCGTCGGGGACGGGTGAGGTGAGACAGAGGTCGAGGCCGCCCGCCCGCAGGCGTTCGATCATGGCCTCGCCGTAGTTCTGGACGAGCTGGAAGCGGACCTTGGGATGGTCGGCGCGGAAGGCGCGGATCAGGGCGGGCACGGTCTCGGATCCCATGGTGTGCAGGAAGCCGAAGGCGACCTTGCCCGCCGTGGGGTCGGCGTCGGCCCGGACCGAGTCGGCCGCCTTCTCCACCTCCGCCAGGGCGCGTTCGGCCGAACCGAGGAAGGTGCGGCCGGCGGGGGTGAGCGAGACGGTGCGGCCCCGGCGGGCGAACAGCGCGACACCCAGGTCCTGTTCGAGCCGCACCATGGCCCGCGAAAGCGTCGACTGGGGCACTCCGAGCTCGTGCGCGGCGCGGGTGACGTGCTCGTGGCGGGCCACCGCCTCGAAGTACGCGAGACGTGGCGCGAGCACGGCCCGGATGTCTTCTTCGTAACCGCTCGGTGACAGCCGTGGCTGTGAGCTGTATTGATGCACCATGGGAACGATTATGAGGGTTTCATGCATTGGACGCATGAAACGTGCGGGTCTAGGTTCGCTGTATGCCTCCTGCCAGTACCGGGGCGTCCACCGTCATGCTGGACGCCGCCGTTCCGCCGTCTCCCGCCGCCGCCTCCCCGACCGTCCCGGACCGCCTCACGCCCGGCGGCCCCGGCTACCGCCGGATGAGCTTCGCGCTCTTCGCGGCGGGGATCGCGACCTTCGCCCTCCTGTACTCCACCCAGGCCCTGCTGCCCGCCGTGTCCGCGTCCTTCGGCGCGACGGCCGGCCAGGCGAGCTGGACGGTCTCCGCGGCGACCGGTGCGCTGGCCCTCTGTGTCCTGCCGCTGAGCGCTCTCTCCGAGCGCTTCGGGCGGCGCCAGATGATGACGGCCTCCCTGGCGGTCGCCGTGGTGATCGGACTGCTCGTCCCCTTCGCCCCGTCGATCGGGTGGCTGATCGCGCTGCGCGCGGTCCAGGGCGCGGCACTGGCGGGGCTGCCGGCCTCCGCGATGGCCTACCTGGCCGAGGAGGTCCGGCCCAAGGCACTGGTGGCCGCGATCGGACTGTTCGTGGCGGGCAACAGCGTCGGCGGCATGAGCGGTCGCATCCTCGCCGGGTGGGTCGCCCAGCTGTGGGGATGGCGGGTGGCACTCGGCGCGATCGGGCTCCTCGCCGTGGCCTGTGCGGTGGCCTTCCACTTCCTGATCCCCCGGGCCAGGCACTTCAGCCCCGCCTCGCTCAACCCGAAGGCGCTGGCGAAGACCGTCACCGGCCACCTGTCCGACCCGCTGCTGCGCCGGCTGTACGCCATCGGCGCCCTGTTCATGACGGTGTTCGGCGCGGTGTACACCGTGATCGGCTACCGGCTCGTCGACGAGCCCTTCGGCCTCCCGCAGGGCATCGTCGGCTCGATCTTCCTCGTCTACCTCGTCGGCACGGTCTCCTCCGCCGCCGCGGGCAGTCTGGTCGCCCGGCTGGGCCGCCGGGGCGCGCTCTACCTCGCCGTCTCCACGACGGCGGCCGGTCTGCTGCTCTCCCTGGCCGACCAGCTGGCCGCGATCCTGGCGGGCCTCGTCCTCATCACGGCGGGCTTCTTCGCCGGACACGCGGTCGCCTCGTCCTCGGTGAGCCGCACGGCGACGACGGGCCGTGCCCAGGCGTCGGCCCTGTACCAGTCCGCGTACTACCTGGGCTCCAGCGCGGGCGGCACGCTCGGCGCCGTCGCCTTCCACGCCGGCGGCTGGGCCGGCACGGTCGCGCTGGGCGTCCTCGCGGTCCTCGGCGTCCTGTCGATCACCCTGTTCGGCAGCCGGGCGGCCCGGGCGGAGCGGCTCCGCGCCGCGTCCCCCGCACCGGTGCACAACTGAGACCTTCCCGGCACAACCGCTGCTCCCCGACGCGCGTCCAACAAGCGGAGACCACCGCTGGGCGAACGCGAAGGGGAGCAGGCGTACATGAGAATCATGGGGAAGATATCCGGCGTACGGGTGCGGCGCGGTGCCGTTCTGTCCGTCGCCGGCCTGGTGGCCGCACCGGCCCTGGTCCTGAGCACCGGGACGGCCGCCCAGGCGGCATCCTGCACGGCGGCGAAGGGGCCGTACCAGAAGCAGGTGGAGAAGTGGCTGAAGCGGACGGCCGACGGCAGGCAGTCGGTCGCCGACTGCAAGGCCATCCGCTCGTTCCAGGCCGACAAGGGCATCACTCCGGCCGCCGGGTACGCGGGGCCGGTCACCTGGCGCACGATGAAGACCATCACCGCCCAGAAGGCCGCGGGCAAGAACCCCAACGCCGCGAAGAAGTGCCCCACGAACAAGGGGCGCATCGCCTGTGTGGACCTGACCAGGCAGCTGAGCTGGATCCAGGACGGGTCCAAGCTGAAGTTCGGCCCGGTGCCGGTGCGCACGGGCCGCAACGGCGACGAGACGCGGACCGGTTCCAAGAAGATCTACTGGCGCAACATCGACCACTGGTCGACGCTCTACGACGTCAGCATGCCGTACGCCCAGTTCTTCGACGGCGGGCAGGCGTTCCACTCGGTCACCAAGTCCATGTACAACAACCCGGGATCGGCGGGCTGCGTCAACATGCGCCCGGCGGACGCGAAGTCGTACTGGAACCTGCTGAAGAACGGTGACGACGTCTACGTCTACGGGCGCAAGCCCGGCACCTGAGCCGCGGTTTCCCGCTTCCCGCCCCGGATGTCGGTGCCCTGCGGTAGCTTCCACAGTGAGCGGTGTCACAGCGCAACTGGGGTGGAGCGATGAGTGATCTGACAGCGACGACGGACATCGACAGCCGTCTCGAAGGACACCGGGTCGAGCTGACCGGTTACTGCTACCGGATGCTCGGCTCGGCCTTCGAGGCGGAGGACGCGGTCCAGGACACGCTGGTCCGCGCCTGGCGCAACTTCGACAAGTTCGAGGGCCGTTCCTCGCTGCGCTCCTGGCTGTACCGCATCGCGACGAACGTCTGCCTGGACATGCTGAAGGCCGGCAACAAGCGGGCCAGGCCGGTGGATCTGACCGGCCCGACGCCGCTGGCCCAGGCCGCGCTCAACCCCCTCCCGGAGAACACCTGGCTGGAGCCGATGCCGGACGGCCGCGTCCTGCCCTCGATCGCCGACCCGGCGGAGGCGGCCGTGGCCCGGGAGTCGGTGCGCCTCGCGTTCGTCGCCGCCCTCCAGCACCTCCCGCCCAAGCAGCGCGCGGTGCTGATCCTGCGCGAGGTCCTGGCCTGGAAGGCGAGCGAGGTCGCCGAACTGCTCGACACCTCGGTCGCCTCGGTCAACAGCGCCCTGCAGCGGGCCCGGGCGACGCTGTCGGACACGGAGGGCACGGCCCCGGACACCGCGAATCCGCTGGACGACGAGCAGCGCAAGCTGCTGGACCGCTATGTGGCGGCGTTCGAGGGGTACGACATGGCGGCGCTGACGGCGCTTCTCCACGAGGACGCCGTGATGACCATGCCGCCGTTCGATCTCTGGCTCCAGGGACACGACGACATCACCGGCTTCATGCTCAGCATCGGCGCGGGCTGCGCGGGTTCCCGGCTGGTGGCGACGGAGGCCAACGGGACCCCGGCCTTCGCGCACTACAAGCCGAATCCGGACGGGCCGGGCTTCGTGCCGTGGGCGGTGCAGGTCATCGACATCTCGGAGGGCGCCATCACCGGGATGCACTGCTTCCTGGACACCCCGCGCTGGTTCCCGCTGTTCGGGCTGCCGGACCATCTGGAGGCCGACGCCGTATGAGGTCCGGGCGGCCCGTGGTGATCGCCTGGGCCCTCCTGGTGGCGGGTGGCTGGGCGGCGACGCTGTGGCTGGGCGAGCCGTCCGCCACGGCGGGTCCGGACCCGGCCCCTGCCGCCGGGGTCCCGGCCGACAACCCCGAACCGGGACCTCAGCCGGAGGGCTCGTGCCCAAGGGCGACACCAGCACCCTCGCCGAGCGCCGTAGCGTCGCTCGCCAAGGTTCCGGAGATGCGTTACGGGGCCCGGCCCGACAAGCAATTCGTCTGCACCACGGTCATTCGCGATCACGCCACGGTCCGCTGAGCACCGGATCATTCCGGGACCGCCCGGACGTTCCCCACCACGCCGCTCAGTCCCACCAGGTCGAGCAGCGCCCGGAGTTCGGTCGGGACGTTGCGCAGCCGCAGCTCGACGTCCCCGGCCCTGCGGGCGACGAGTCCCAGCCGTGCTATCGCCTCGACCAGGGCGAGATCGGCGTGCGTCACCCCGCCCATGTCGCAGTCGACGACCACGGTGTCGGGGGCGTCGGCCAGCAGCGTCTCCAGCTCGGCGCAGAGCCCCGGCACCTCGGCGCGGGTGACCCGGCCTGTGACGACGAGAGCGTTCGGAGTGATGGCATCCACACCAGGGAGACCGGCGGGGCGCCCGGAACTCATCGGCCGGGCGGGTCCGTGTCTCAGCCGGCCGGGAGGACGCCGGTGTCCAGATCCAGACCGAAGGGCTTCGGCAGCGTCAGCGTCTCGCCGTACTCGACCGCCTCCAGGAGGCGGTAGGTGCCGTCGCTCGGTTCCCCGTACAGGGTCGCGGTCGGGCGGCCCGTGTGCCAGGGGTCGAGCAGGAGGAACAGTTCGATGCCGGCCTTCGCGTACCCGTGCGCCTTGCCGATGCGGTCGTGGTTGGCGTTGGCCGGCGAGGTGATCTCCACGACGAGGCGGACCTCCTCCGCCGGGACGCGATTGCCGGGCCCGGAGGCGACCGCCCGCGGCAGGACGACGAGATCGGGGATGTACAGCCCCGCGCGTCCGGGCACGGAGACGCCGAGCGTCTGGTAGATCTCCCAGTCCTCCGGGATGACGGTGTACAGCCTGCGCTGGAGCAGCGCTGCTGTGGTGTTGTGATCCTTGGACGGCGGTGGCGACACGGTGACGATCCCCTCGATGATCTCCACCTTGCAGCCCTCGGGTGCGTCCGTCTCCTCCCAGATCCGGACGAGGTCGTCCCAGTGCTGGCCGTGGCCCGGCCCGGGACCGACGGTGAGTGCGCTCATGGCGGTCTCCTCTTATCGGTGCGTCACCGAGTCCAGCATGCCGAACGGGACCGGTGGTGGTCCACCGGTCCCGTTCACCCGAAAGGGAAAGCCGCAGGTCAGGCGATACGTTCCCGCACCACCGGCGTGGCGGTGAAGGGGGTGCCGGCCGGTGCGATGTCGTAGGAGCCGGGCAGCGCCTTCAGCGCGTACTCGAACTTCTCGGGGGTGTCCGTGTGCAGGGTCATCAGCGGCTGGCCCTCGGCCACCGTGTCACCCGGCTTGGCGTGCAGTTCGACACCCGCGCCCGCCTGCACCGGGTCCTCCTTGCGGGCGCGGCCGGCACCGAGGCGCCAGGCGGCGACGCCGACGTCGTACGCGTCCAGGCGCGTCAGCACTCCCGAGGACGGGGCGCTGATCACGTGCTGCTCGCGGGCGACGGGGAGCTCCGCGTCGGGGTCGCCGCCCTGGGCAGAGATCATCCGGCGCCAGACGTCCATGGCGGAGCCGTCGGCCAGGGCCTTCTCCGGGTCGGCGTCCTTGAGCCCGGCCGCGTCGAGCATCTCGCGGGCGAGCGCCAGGGTCAGGTCGATGACGTCCTTGGGGCCGCCGCCGGCGAGGACCTCGACGGACTCGCGGACCTCCAGGGCGTTGCCCGCGGTCAGGCCCAGCGGGGTGGACATGTCGGTGAGCAGCGCGACCGTGCGGACGCCGCTGTCGGTGCCCAGCGCGACCATGGTGGAGGCCAGTTCGCGGGCGTCCTCGATGGTCTTCATGAAGGCGCCGGAGCCGACCTTCACGTCCAGGACGAGCGCGCCGGTGCCCTCGGCGATCTTCTTGGACATGATCGAGCTGGCGATGAGCGGGATCGCCTCGACGGTGCCGGTGACGTCGCGCAGCGCGTACAGCTTCTTGTCCGCGGGGGCGAGGCCGTCGCCCGCCGCGCAGATCACGGCGCCGGTGGTGTCCAGGACGTCGAGCATCTCGGCGTTGGAGATATGGGCGCGCCAGCCGGGGATGGACTCCAGCTTGTCGAGGGTGCCACCGGTGTGGCCGAGGCCCCGACCGCTCAGCTGCGGCACCGCGGCACCGCAGGCGGCGACCAGCGGGGCGAGCGGCAGGGTGATCTTGTCGCCGACGCCGCCGGTGGAGTGCTTGTCGGTGGTGGGGCGGGAGAGCGCGCCGAAGTCCATCCGCTCGCCGGAGGCGATCATCGCGGCGGTCCAGCGGGCGATCTCGGTGCGGTTCATGCCGTTGAGCAGGATCGCCATGGCCAGCGCGGACATCTGCTCGTCGGCGACCTCGCCGCGCGTGTACGCGTCGATGACCCAGTCGATCTGCTCGGGGCTGAGCTCGCCCCGGTCCCGCTTGGTGCGGATGACGGAGATGGCGTCCATGGGAGGGGAGTCCTTCCGGCCGGAGGGGTGGGCGAGAGTCCCGTTGACTCTACGCGCATAGAGAGAAGACGTTCCGCCACCCCGGTCCCCGGGCCGGGCGGGCCGGTCCGGGGATCGGGGTGGCGGTGGTGGGGAACTAGCCCAGGTTCTGCGGCCCGAAGGCCTGCGGCAGCATCTCGTCGAGCGTACGGAGGCCGTCCGGGGTCTCCAGCACGAGTTCGGGCCCGCCGAACTCGTACAGCAGCTGACGGCACCGCCCGCACGGCACCAGGGCCGCGCCCTTGCCGTCCACGCAGGTGAAGTGGGTCAGCCGACCCCCGCCCGTGGCTGCCAGTTGCGAGACCAGCCCGCACTCCGCGCACAGGCCGATGCCGTACGAGGCGTTCTCGACGTTGCATCCGGTGATCATGCGGCCGTCGTCGACGAGGGCGGCCACGCCGACCGGGTAGCCCGAGTACGGGGCGTACGCCCGGGACATCGCGTCCCGAGCCGCCTCGCGCAGCTTCTCCCAGTCGACGGGGGCGGGGGCCGTCACTTGCCCTCGCCCTTGCGGTACGGCACACCGTCCGCCTTGGGCATGCGGAGCCGCTGCGCGGACAGTGCGAGGACGAGCAGCGTGGTGACGTACGGCGCGGCGTCGACGAACTGGCTCGGCACCTGGTCCGTCAGGAAGTACCAGGTGAACAGCAGGGCGGAGATGGCCGCCGAGATCAGCGCGGTCAGGTACTTCTTCCGGTAGAGCTGCCAGAACACGACGACCACGAGCAGGATCGCCAGGAGCAGCAGCATGGCGTGGACGTTCTCGGCGCCGCCGCGCAGCTTGAGGCTGTCGGTGAAGCCGAAGAGCCCGGCGCCCAGGGCCATGCCGCCCGGCATCCAGTTGCCGAAGATCATCGCGGCGAGACCGATGTAGCCGCGCCCGCCGGTCTGGCCCTCCTGGTAGATGCTGGTGGCGACGATGGCCAGGAAGGCACCACCGAGTCCGGCCAGACCACCCGAGATCGTCACGGCGATGTACTTGTACTTGTAGACGTTGACGCCGAGGGTCTCGGCCGCCACCGGGCTCTCACCGCAGGAGCGGAGCCGCAGACCGAAGGCGGTGCGCCACAGGACGAACCACGTGGCGGGAATGAGGAGCAGGGCGACGACGGTCAGCAGCGAGAGCCCGGTGACCAGGCCGCCGATGATGCCGGCGAGGTCGGACACGAAGAACCAGTGGTGCTGTTGCAGGTCCTGCATCCAGTCCGACAACCCCGGAACGGTGATCTTGTCGATCTCCTCGAGCCGCGGCGACTGCTTGGAGGAGCCACCGGGCTCGTCGGCGAAGGTGAAGTTCGACAGGTAGCGGGTGACGCCCACGGCGAGGATGTTGATGGCCACACCGGAGACGATGTGGTTCACGCCGAAGGTGACCGTGATGACCGCGTGCAGCAGACCGCCGAGCGCACCGCCGATGATGCCGAACAGGACTCCCACCCAGGGGCCCCACTGGAATCCGGCCCAGGCACCGAACCAGGTGCCGAGGATCATCATGCCCTCGAGGCCGATGTTGACGACGCCCGCCCGCTCGGCCCACAGTCCGCCGAGGCCGGCCAGACCGATCGGCACGGCCAGCTCCAGGGCACCGCTGACCTGACCCACGGAGGTCACGTCGTCGGCACCGCTGATCAGACGGACCAGCGAGACGAGGGCCAGCGCGCCCGCGATGATCAGCAGCACGACGGGCAGCGAGAGCCTGCGTCGGCCGCCGCCCTTCTTGGGGGCGACGCGTGCGGCGGAGACTTCGGTGCTCACAGGGCCGCCTCCTTCTCGGTGGTGAGGGCGTGGCCGGCGGCGAGTTCCTCGCCGACCTTCTGCTGCTGGCGGCGGGTCCCGTAGCGCCGGACGAGTTCGTAGCTGACGACGACCGAGATCACGATCAGGCCCTGCATGATCGTGGCGATCTCCTTCTCGAAACCGAACTGGTCGAGCGGGGAGGACGCCTTGTCCAGGAACGCGATCAGCAGCGCGCTGAGGGCGATCCCCACCGGGTGGTTGCGGCCGAGCAGCGCGATGGTGATGCCGGTGAATCCGAGGCCCACCGGGAAGTCGAGGCTGTAGGTGTGCGTGTCGCCCAGCAGCGTCGGCATGCCGACCAGACCGGCGATGGCACCCGAGATCAGCATCGAGGTCAGGATCATCTTCTTGGCGTCCACGCCGGAGGCCTGGGCGGCGCTCTCGCTGGCGCCCGTGGCACGCAGGTCGAAGCCGAACCGGGTGCGGTTCAGGACGAGCCAGTAGACGAGTCCGCAGCCCGCGGCGACGAAGGTGAATCCGTAGATCTCACCGGCATCGGGGCTCAGGGGGAGGCCCGGGAACCAGCCGGCCTCCGGGATCTCGCCGGTCGTGAGGTTGTTGGAGCCGGCCGCCTGGTCGCCGAAGTTCTTGGGCAGGATCAGCCAGGCGATCAGCGAGGTCGAGATGGAGTTGAGCATGATCGTCGCGACGACCTCGCTCACCCCGCGGGTCGTCTTGAGGATGCCCGCGATGCCGGCCCAGAACGCGCCGACCAGCATGGCCACGATCACGATCAGGGCGATCTGGAGCGGGCCGGGGAGGCTGACGCTGGCTCCGACCAGGGCTGCCACCATCGCCGCGAGCCGGTACTGCCCGTCGACGCCGATGTTGAAGAGGTTCATCCTGAAGCCGACCGCGACCGCGAGAGCGGCGAGGTAGTACGTGCCGGCCTGGTTGATGATCAGGACCTGTACGTCGCTGTACGACACCTGCTCGAAGAGGAGGCGGTACAGCTCGAACGGGTCGCGGTTCGAGATGAGCAGCACCAGGGTGCTGAGGGCGAACGCGACGACCAGGGCGAGCGCCGGGCCGGCGAAGCCCAGGATCAGCCGGTCCTTGTCGAACTTCTTCATCAGGCCTCGTCCTCCGGTGCTGCTTCGAGGTGACCGGCGGCGGCGCCGGTCATGGCCGAGCCCAGTTCCTCGGGTGTGATGGTGGCGGGGTCGGCGTCCGCGACCAGCTGTCCGCGGTACATGACGCGCAGGGTGTCGGAGAGCCCGATCAGCTCGTCCAGGTCGGCCGAGATGAGCAGGACCGCGAGTCCCTCACGGCGTGCCTCGCGGATCTGGTCCCAGATCTGCGCCTGGGCGCCGACGTCCACACCCCGGGTGGGATGGGCGGCGATCAGGAGCTTCGGATTGTGGCTCATCTCCCGGCCGACGATCAGCTTCTGCTGGTTGCCGCCGGAGAGGGAGGCCGCGGTGACCTCGATGCCCGGGGTCCGGACGTCGTACTCGCGCACGATCCGCTCGGTGTCGGCGCGGGCCGCCTTGGGGTCCAGGAGGAAGCCGCGGCTGTTGGGCTTCTCCGTGACGTGGCCGAGGATGCGGTTCTCCCACAGCGGGGCGTCCAGCAGGACACCGTGGCGGTGGCGGTCCTCCGGGATGTACCCGATGCCGCTCTCCCGCCGCTTGCGGGTGGCGGTGCGTGAGATGTCGTCGCCGTCCAGCGAGATCACCCCGCTGTCCGGGGACCGCATGCCGACGAGCGCCTCGATCAGCTCGGTCTGCCCGTTGCCCTCGACACCCGCGATGCCGAGGACCTCTCCCTTGTGGATGGTGAACCCGATGTCGGACAGCACCTCGCGGACGACCCCGTCCGGGTCCGTCGCACCGAGGGAGAGGCCCTCGACCTTCAGCAACGGGACATCGGTGACCGTCGACTCACGCGTCTCCGGCGACGGGAGCTCGCTGCCGACCATCAGCTCGGCGAGCTGCTTGGTCGTGGTGTTCGCCGGGTCGGCGGTGCCCACGGTCGTGCCCCGCCGGATCACCGTGATCTCGTCGGCGACGGAGAGCACTTCCCCGAGCTTGTGCGAGATGAAGATGACGGTGAGTCCCTCGGCCTTCAGCTCCCTGAGGTTGGCGAAGAGCGCGTCGACCTCCTGCGGGACCAGCACGGCGGTCGGCTCGTCCAGGATGAGGATGCGGGCACCGCGGTAGAGGACCTTGAGGATCTCCACACGCTGGCGGTCCGCGACCCCGAGGTCCTCGACGAGCGCGTCGGGTCGCACACCGAGGCCGTACGCGTCGGAGATCTCCTTGATCTTCCTGCGCGCGGCCGATCCGATGCCGTGCAGCTTCTCCCCGCCCAGGACGACGTTCTCCAGGACGGTGAAGTTGTCCGCGAGCATGAAGTGCTGGTGCACCATGCCGATGCCGCGTGCGATGGCGTCACCCGGGTTGCTGAACGAGACCTGCTCGCCGTTCACCGCGATCGTGCCCTCGTCCGGCTTCTGCATGCCGTAGAGGATCTTCATCAGGGTGGACTTGCCGGCACCGTTCTCGCCGACGAGGGCGTGGACCGTGCCCTGACGGACAGTGATCCCGATGTCGTGGTTGGCCACGACTCCGGGGAAACGCTTGGTGATGCCGTGCAGTTCTACGGCAGGGGGACTGCTGGACGCGTTGATGACGCACTCTCCTTGGCCGGACAGGAGCGGGGGCACAGGGGGCAGGGGCGGGGCGAAGTTATCGCGCCCAAGGACTGTCTACACGCGTAGTGCTGCCGAATCGTAAGGCGTAGGTCCACGACCTTGTCCGGACTCGGGCTCCCGGGCCGGTACGAGCAGGGCACTGCGAGGCACAACTTCTTCGGTACGTCGATGCTTCGGCACTTCTCGGCGGACACCCCACGGGCCCGGAGCGCGACGGTGCGCGCTCCGGGCCCACGGGAAACCAGCCGTTCGACCGGAACCCTACGGGGCGGTCCTGACGGTGATCTTGCCGTCGATGATTTCCTTCTTCGCCTTGTCCACGGCGGCGATGACCTCGGTCATCTTGGTGAAGGCCGCGTTGGAGGTGGCCAGGCCGACGCCGTCCTTGTCGAGGCCGTAGCGGACCTCACCGGACTCGGGCTTGCCGTCCTTGACGGACTTGATCAGGTTGAAGACGGAGTCCTCGACGTCCTTGGTGACCGAGGTCAGGATCGACTCCTTGTAGGCGGCCAGACCCTCCTGCGCGTACTGGTCGGAGTCGACGCCGATGTTCCACTTGCCCGCCTTGGAGACGGCCTCGATGGCACCGGAGCCGGCCAGACCGGCGGCCGAGTAGACCACGTCGGCGCCCTTGTCGAGCTGCCCCTGGGCGGCGGCCTTGCCGAGGTCGGGCTTGGAGAAGCCGTCGAAGTTCGGCGGCTGCGTCAGGTACTGCGGGACGACCTTCACCGAGGAGTCGGTGTCCGCGACGCCCTGCACGAAGCCGGCCTCGAACTTCTTGATCAGCGGGGTCTCGACACCACCGATGAAGCCGACCTTCTTGGTCTTGGTGACCTTGGCGGCGGCGACACCCGCGAGGTAGGAGCCCTGCTCCTCGTTGAACACTATGTTCGCGATGTTGTCGCCCGTGACCGAGGCGTCGTCGATGATGCCGAAGGTGATCTTCGGGAACTTCGGCGCGACCTTCTCGATGGCCGGGGCGTAGGCGAAGCCGACACCGATCACCGGGTTGTTGCCGGCGCGGGCCAGCGCGGTGAGGCGCTGCACCTTGTCGGCGTCCGCCTCGCCGTCCGAGGGCTCGGCCTCGGTGCCCTTGACGTCGAGGTCCTTCTCGGCGCGGGCCAGACCCGCGTAGGCGGCGTCGTTGAACGACTGGTCGCCACGACCGCCGATGTCGTACGCGATGGCTGTCTTGGCGCCCTTCGAGTCGGACGATGTGCCCGACGACGAGGTCGACGATTCGCCACACGCGGTTACGCTGAGCGCAAGCGCCGCGGACATGACGCCCACGGTGGCAATCCTGGTGATCCGGCGCAAGGGAAGGCTCCTTCAAACCTGACCGAAGCGCCTCTTCCGGCGCTGGTTTCGCGGCGATCGTAACGCGCGTAGATGTCAGATAAAGCCCCCTACGGAAGCTGTTATCGGATCGTCGCGAACAGAAGGTGTCCTGGCCGGTCACGAGCCGTTACGAGAAGGAAACGCGAGGTCATCCAGGCGCGGACCGCCTCGCGGTTCCACCAGGTCAGACATCGAGCAGCGCGGCCGCCGTGAACAGCTCCACACCGACCGTGATGGCCTCCTCGTCCACGTCGAAGTTGCCCCGGTGCAGGTCCAGCCCGCGGGTGTCGCCCGGCGCCCGGACCCCGAGCCTCGCCATGGCGCCCGGGATCTTCTCCAGGTACCAGGAGAAGTCCTCGCCGCCCAGGCTCTGCTCGGTGTCCTCGATCGCATACGATCCGCGACGGATCGTCATCGCGGCGTCCAGGAGACCGATGGTCTCGGCCTCGTTGACCACGGGCGGCACCCCGCGGACGTAGTCGATGACCGTCTTGGCCCCGTGCATCGCGGCCACCTCGTCGATCGCCGCGTGCACCAGGTCGGGCGCCTGCCGCCAGCTCTCCAGGTCGAGGCAGCGGACCGTCCCGGACAGCTCGGCGTGCTGCGGGATGACGTTGGGCGCGTGCCCGGTCTGCAACCGCCCCCAGGTGACGGCGAGGCCGGCGCGTGCGTCGACGCGCCGGGCGAGCAGCGCGGGCACGTCGGTGGCCACCCGGGCCGCCGCGGTGACCAGGTCGGTGGTGAGGTGCGGGCGGGCGGTGTGTCCGCCGGGCCCGTCGAGGGAGATCTCCAGACGGTCGCAGGCGGAGGTGATCGGCCCGATCCGGAGCCCGATCTTCCCCACGTCCACCTTGGGGTCGCAGTGCACCCCGATGATCCGCCCCACGCCTTCCAGCACCCCGGCCGCGACCGCGTCGGATGCGCCGCCGGGGAGCACCTCCTCGGCGGGCTGGAAGATCAGCCGGACCGGGCGGGGCAGCAGCCCCTGCCGGTCCAGGTCGCTCAGGAGGAGACCCGCCCCCAGGACACAGCTCGTGTGGACGTCGTGACCGCAGGCGTGCGCCCGGTCGGGCACGGTGGATCTGTAGGAGACGCCCGCCTTCGTGTCCGGGATCGGCAGCGCGTCGATGTCCCCCCGGAGGGCGAGCATCGGCGTCACGCCGTCCCACTCCCCCACGTCACAGACCAGTCCTGTGCCACCAGGCAGCACCTGCGGTTCCAGCCCGGCCTTCTCGAGCCTCGCCTTGATGGCCGCGGTGGTGCGGAACTCCTGGTTGCCGAGCTCGGGGTGCATGTGCAGATCACGGCGGAAGGCGATGAGCTCGGCACGCAGGTCGTCGGGCAGGGTGCCGGGCAGAACGGCCTCGGCGTGGGGCGCACGGGACTTCAACTGGTTCACCCATCCAAGGGTAGGCCCCTGGTACCCACAACTGGCCACAGATCAACAAAAGTTCAGCCGCTTAGAGGAACAAAAGATGGCGCTGCGGCGTGTGACGGAAGGCCCCGATGGGTAAACTCGCCCGCTTTCCACCGCCATGCGGGGCGCTGCCCCTGCACCTCTCCGGTCAGGGGAGCCTGAGCAGTTCACGGAGCGTACCGACGTACGCCTTCACATCGCGTTCGGCGGGAGACACTGGAGCTCCGGGCGCCGTGGGTGCTGTGGACACCTCGGGTGCCGTGAGGGCCGTCGCCGTGGCCGTCGGGCCGGGGGTTCAGCAGGAACGGCAGAGCCCGTCCGGGAGCGCCTCGGGGCGGCCGGGTGCGCCGCACTCCGTGCATTCGACCATCGGGCGCGGCACGGGTGCGCCGGACGCTTCGGGCGCGGGTGCGACAGGCATCTCGGGCGGGACCCTGTCGCGGAGCCGCCGCCTGACGAAGCCGACCGGGGAGGCGACGGCGGCGGGGAGCCCGGCGGTGAGGGTCTGGACCATGCACTCCGCTCCCACGCCCCGAGCGAGCCAGGCGGCGGCCAGGCCCTCCAGGGCGGCGCAGTCGGCGGCGGAGAGCGCGAGACGGGCGTCGGCCCGGCCGAGACGGGCGAGCACGAGGTACGCGGGCGAGGCACCGGAGGTCTCGGCGGGCGCCGGGCGCTGCTCTTCGGTGCCCGGTTCCTCGGTGCGCTGCTGCGGCACCGGTGGCAGGGCGGGGGTGTCGGAGGCGGCGGGAGGAACGGGGGCGGGTGCGGAGCCGGAGGCGGCGGGTGCGGAGCCGGAGGTGCCCGAGCAGCCCGGCGCCCCGGTGAGGAACGCGGTCCACCACTCGTTGTCCCGGGCCGTACGGGACCAGTAGGTGCGGGTGATCCAGCGGACCTGGCCTCCACCCGCATCGGCGGGCACCCGTACGTGGCGCAGATGTCCGGCCACCCCCAGGGCGCGCAGGGCGCTGCCGACGGCCATCTGGCCGCACAGCGGCAAGCTCCTGGCCAGCGACTTGATGTCCATGGCCGCACCCTCGGGCAGGTGGTCCACGTAACCGGCGACGTACCGCTCACGCTCCGGCAGCAGGGCGAAGTCGTCGGGGCGGGATGCCTGTTGGTCCGGCGCGGAGCGCTTGCCGTAGCCGGGGTTGGCCCTCGCGTACGGGCGGGAGGGTGCGGGTGCGCACGGGGCGGAGCTAGGGTGCTGGACAGCCACGGGATCGTCCCAGGGTGCGATCTTGCGGTGAGACCCCGGCCTGGTGCTTCTACACCGCGTCGGGGTCGTTCAGTTCTGCGCACCGTAAGCAGCCGCGACTCTGCGCCGCAAGTCGGTCACGATTAGTCATACTTGCTGGCCGTGACAGGTTCGGGAGGGTGGGGAGGTTTCTCCCCCACCCTTCTTTTTCCCACCCGGATGACTGCACGTCTCGACTCCCGGCCCTCGGATCCCGGCCCTCGGATCCCGAAGCTCAAGCGTCGGGCCCTCACCGCGTGGCTATCCCTCGGACGAGTGAACCGATGGTTCCGGAGCTCGGAGGCCGAGCTTCGGGATCCGAGCTCCGGGACCGGCTTCGCCACAGGTTGTCGACAAACTCAAAGCGCCGCAGCGGCAAGGCCGTTGCGTTCGAATACTGTGCACGAATGTCACACGAGCGCACGCATGGCGGCTACCGGACGGGGGGCCTGTGGGCAGCGGCAGGTATCGCCTTCGGGGCACTGGCCGTGTGCCTGTTCCTCGCCCTCTTCGGGATGCTGGAGTTCGACGAGCGGTGCATGCACGGGCTGGTGTCGGGTCCGGGCCGTCTCCAGGAGGTGCGGTACCAGGCGTTTCCACCGGCCACCGTCTGCGAGTTCCAGGGCGGGGACGTCATGTCCGTCGGCGGCCGGGAGGTGCTCGGCCCGCTGCTCCGGGTCAGCCTGCTGGTCGTGGTCGTGTGCGGGGCCCTGGCCCTGCTCGCGGAGTGCTTCGATCCGCGGCCGGGCGGCCGTCTGGTGACACCGATGTCCACGACCGAGAAGGTCCGCCGTACGGGGACGGCGTTCACCGTCACGGGTTCGACGTTCCTCCTGCTGTACGCGCTGGCCGGCTCGAGGCTGCTCGCGGGGCCGTCCGAGGCCTGCTCGGCGGGCGGGGACTGGGGCGACCAGGCGCCGAGGACGCTGGATCACAGCTTCTTCCCTCCGCAGGCGACCTGCCAGTTCACCAGCGGCCTCACTGAGCCCCTGAACCACAGCTGGCTGGCGTCCCTGACGGCGCAGTCCGCCGCTCCGGCGCTGCTGGCCGGAGTCGGCTTCGCCCTCGCGTTGCGGCGCAGGCGCGCGGAGTCGAGAGCGGTGCGGCACGGGACCGGCCCGGCGGTCTCCCCGGAGCCCGACCGGGAGAACACGCGCTGACCGGCGCGCACACGCCCACGACCGCACACTCATCGACGTCAGCGCACACATCCACGACAGAGGTGGCCCATGTTGACCAGTGGTTCCCGCAGTACTCCGTCCACCCTCCTCCATCGGTTCGACCGGAACTTCCGCGTCTGGCAGTACGGCGTGGGCCACTCCCACCTGTTGCTCCGCTCCCGCAAGGACGGCGTGGAGGACACCCGGCTGGACCTCCACTTCGAAGCGGTCGAGTCCATGCGGCTGGTGACGAGTTATGAAGGGCTCGAACTCCACACGGTCACCGACTCGGAGTTCTCACGCGTCTACGAGGAATCCGGCGTCCCGCAGAGGTGGCGGGACACCCGACTCGTGGTCCGCCTGAGATCCCGCGGCGGCGCCACGGGCCATGTGCAGTGCGCGCGCGTCATCGCCGACCGGCACCAGGACGACGAGGGCGTGTCGGCGATCCGCGACGTGGTCTGGAGCCTGCGCCCCTCCGGCCTTCGCGTCCCCGGTACGCACTCCGGGGATGCGCAGGACCGTCTGCCGGACTGAAGGGCGCACGAGACGTGCCGGCGGAGCCCTCACCCCGCCTCAGGACACGAGGGTCTGCTCCTCCAGCTCCGTCAGCTTCACGGTGCACAGGCCGCCGCGCTCGGCCTTCACGCCCGTCACCTTGAGCTGGGTGCCCGGCGAGAGGATGAACTCCTCCTCGCCCGTGAAGGCGGAGAAGCGGCGGATGCCCACCGCCCGGACGGGGGTCACCTCGAAGAGCGTCCGCTTGCCGCGGCCTCCGAGGAACGCCCGGGCCACGCCGAGCTCCGACGTGCAGGAGGAAACGCCCCACCAGGTGACGGTCCGGCCGAGCGGGTACTGCGCGCGCAGGTCGAGGGACACTCCGCGCCACAACGGCTGCGTGTGGGCGGGAAGGCTGGACACCGCGGAGAAGAGCAGCCGCAGATAGGGGAGGTACGGGGCGACCTTCGCCCGGTCCGGGGAGCGCAGCACGGCGTTGATCTCCCGGTAGAACGCGGACTCGCAGGTGTAGAGGTGGAGCGCGGCGATGGCGTCGGCGGACAGCTCACCGGTCGCCTCGTCGGCGCGCCTCTTCCCGAATTCGTGCGACCGCACGACGTGCCGGTCGATACCGGCCAGCAGGGGGACGACCGGACCGACGGCCTCCCGGAAGTCCAGGATCGGGGTGTCGAACACCCCTGTGATGGCCGGCAGGACGAGGCCCTCGTCCTTGACGCTCGCGAGCCGGTCCAGATACAGCTGATGCAGCTCCATGGTCGACGCGATGAACGCGCCCATGCGGTCGGCGACCCCGCCATCCGCTCCACCGGACCCTTCCTCGGCCGTGTTCCACCCCTTGCCCGGCAGCCAGTCGACCTCGTCGGCACCCAGCGCGGAGAGGGCGGCGTTGACCGTCCCGAAGTGCTCGCCCTCGCAGAAGATGTCGCCCTGCGCAGCGGGGTTGGCGTGGTCGATGTGCCGGACCTCCACCCCCGGGTACTTCTTCTGGAGCCGTACGACGACGTTCTTCAGGCTGCGCGCGTGAGCCCCCCACCAGGCGAAGACGACGTATCGGTCCTCCTCCTGCGCGTCCTGCTTGGCCCTGAGGATCTCCTCGACGATCCGCTCGACGGCCGGGCGCCAGAACCTGGTGTGCTGGTCGGTCGCCATCGCCCCGTCGCTGCTGGCGGTGAGGGCCGCGTTCAGCAGCAGCACGCCCTGGGTGAGCATCGCCTGGAACCACTCGGGCGGCTGGACGGTGTCCTGGTCCGCGAGGAGCTTGCGCACGTCGGCGATCGGGGTCTTCTTCGGTATGCCGTACTTCCACATCGCCGCCGCCTTGATGATGCAGCGGATGCTCACGGTCCGGCCGAACTGGCTGTCCTTCCAGTCGTGGAAGGTGTTGTCGAACATGGCGATGCCGGTGGCGCTCTCCGGCCGCGGGTAGGGGTTCTGCCCGAAGACGACCACCTTCCACTTGTGCGGCGGATGGGGCTTGAGCGCCTGGAAGGTGAGTTCGCGTACGGGGACGACGCCGGGTCCGCGGGCAGGCCCGATGAAGTCTGCCGCGTCCGCACGTGCCTCGATGACCGGCTTCAGCAGCGGGAGCCACGGTTCGCCGCCGCCCTGGAACAGGTCGGCGAGGGCCAGCGGGTCGTTCGGGGCGGGCTGGTCCGGGGTGTTGGCATCGCTCATGGTGGAGGCGCTCCGCGGTGTCGGTCCGTGCCGGGGGCAGGACAGGGTCGTCGCGGGTCCGGCATCCTGCGCGCCGAGCCCCCGCGTGTGACGAGTTCTACACCTCGCCACTGACAGCGTGACGTCGCTCAACTCCGGCTCTCCGGGGCGCTGTCAGTGGTGCCCGATAGCGTTCTGAGCAGTGGAGGAGACACCTCTCGATCGGAGTGGACGATGACCGCGAACCGCTTGACGCAGCCGCCTCTCCGGGTGGTTCTGACCGACCTCGACGCGGGCGTCGTGGAGGCCTGGCGCGCCGCGTTCGCCGACACCCCGGACATCGAGATCCGCAAGGGGTCGATCCTCGACGAGAAGGCCGACGCGTGGGTGAACCCGACCAACTCCCGTGGGCGCATGGACGGTGGGACCGACGCGGCCGTCAAGCGGCACCTCGGTGCCGGCATCCAGCTGCGTGTCCAGCGCGCGATTCGCGACGGGTTCGGCGGAAACCTCCCCGTGGGGAGCGCGGTGTGCGTTCCGTCCGGAGCGGTCACGCCGAAGTTCCTCATACCGACGCCGACGATGCAGGAGTCCTCGCAGAACGTCAGCGGGACGCTCAATGTGGCTCTGGCCTGCGCCGCCGCGTTCCAGGCGATCCATCAGCAGAACGCGAGGACACCGGGCAGCATCGAGTCGGTGGCGCTGGTCGGCATGGGCGCTCGCACCGGCAGGGTCCCGGCGCGCGTGTGCGCCAATCTGATGTGGACGGGCTACACCCTGTTCAACGACCACCGGTTCGAGGACTTCGACGACCTGCGCAGCACGATCACCGCCCAGCTCGACGACCTGGAGGCCGCACCGGCCACACAGCGGGTCCGCATCGACCCGTCCAGGCGCGGTGCGAGTGGCGCACGGACGCGATGAACCGCATCGGTGGCCGGAGGACGGACGGCTCTCCGGAGCCTCCTCACCGAGCCCGGACGCACACCCGTCGTCCTGCCTGCCGTGGTGCGGCGCCGGGTCGCACCGCACCGTGCGTGGGCCGCCGGCGCCCGGTCCTCAGCCCTCCGTGACCGCGGTGACAGCCGTGGCCCGCCACGGCGCCAGACGGTGCACGTCCTTGGCCGTCTCCGTGACGCCGCTCAGGAAGCCCTGGGCCCGCGGTGACGCCGTGTCGCGGAGCCATTCCGGCGCTATGTCGCACACCGCGACCTTCACTCCCGTGCCCACCAGGGCCAGGGGAAGGGTGTGGACGACGGTGGACGGGAAGCTCAGGACCGTATGACCGATGGGGCCTCTGCGGGCGATGAGCTCCAGTGGCAGGTCGGGGCGGACTATCTCCAGGCCGGTGGCGGATTCCAGGGCGTGGAGCTTGTCCGCGGACTCTCGGCGGTGGGCGAAGTACCGCGTCGCGCCGTGGGCACGGGCCAGCGTGGCGACCGCTTCCTCGTACGGGACGGGGTCGATCACCCCCGTCTCCACCAGGGAGGTGCCGACCAGGTCCGCGCCCTTGGTGATGAGCGGCGGGCCGAAGCGCTCCCGGGTCCAGGCGAAGGTGTTCGCCGTGACCTCGATGCCGTCCGGGGCCTCCACCGGCATGGCGGTGAACACCTCGACCGTGCGGGACGCCGACGGGGTGAAGCTGCGGCGGGCCGCGGAGGTCACCGGGGCCAGGAGCAGCTCGCGCGGGCCCCCGCTCCCCCTGCGGTGCCACCTCACCAGGCGCTCGCCGCGTGCCAGTTGGGCGATGAACTCCATGGTGGCGGTGCCGTCGTCGACGACCGTGATCCGGCGGGCGCGGACCAGGCTGAGGAGCAGTTGCACATACCGGGAGAACGGGTCCCCGATGACGATGCGGTCGGCCTTGCGGATCAGGCCGGTCAGCGCCCGCAGGGCCTTGAGAGGCGCGCCGGTGTCCCCGCGCGCCTCCTGCCAGCGGACGGTGATGCCCTCGTCGCGGGCCAGCTCCGCCATCCTGCGCAGCTGTCCGCGCGACATCGGGTCGACCGGGGGGAGGACGACGATCGTCGTGTCGGTTCCTCCCCGGGTGTGGGTCCACTCCAGGACGTTCAGGAGCTGGACCGGGCTCTCGACGAAGGCGAGGTTCACCGGTCGGCCCGTCAGACCGCGACCGGCTCGGCGGCCGGCGCGTTCTCGCCCTCGGCGACGACGCCCGCGACCCGGCGGAGCTTCTTCATCGGGCCGAGCTCGGACTCGTAGACCTTCTTGACGCCGTCACCGAGGGACGCCTCGATGGTGCGGATGTCGCGGACGAGGCGGGTGAGACCCTGCGGCTCGACGGAGGCGGCCTGGTCGGAGCCCCACATGGCGCGGTCCAGGGTGATGTGACGCTCGACGAACGTGGCGCCCAGCGCGACGGCGGCGAGGGTCGTCTGCAGGCCGGTCTCGTGACCGCTGTAGCCGATCGGGACGTTCGGGAACTCCTGCTGAAGGGTGTTGATGACGCGCAGGTTGAGCTCCTCGGCCTTCGCGGGGTAGGTCGAGGTCGCGTGGCAGAGCAGGATGTTGTCGCTGCCGAGGACCTCGACCGCGTGACGGATCTGCTTCGGCGTCGACATGCCGGTGGAGAGGATGACCGTGCGGCCGGTGGCGCGCAGCGAGCGGAGCAGCTCGTCGTCCGTGAGGGAGGCGGAGGCGACCTTGTGGGCGGGGACGTCGAACTTCTCCAGGAAGGCGACGGCCTCGGTGTCCCACGGGGAGGCGAACCAGTCGATGCCGCGCTTCGCGCAGTGCTCGGCGATGGCGGTGTACTCGGCCTCGCCGAACTCGACGCGGTGGCGGTAGTCGATGTACGTCATCCGGCCCCAGGGGGTGTCGCGCTCGATGTCCCACTGGTCGCGCGGGGTGCAGATCTCCGGGGTGCGCTTCTGGAACTTGACGGCGTCGCAGCCGGCTTCGGCGGCCACGTCGATCAGCGCGAGGGCGTTGTCGAGGTCACCGTTGTGGTTGATGCCGATCTCGCCGGTGACGTACACGGGGTGGCCGGGGCCGGCGGTACGGGTGCCGAAGGTGCGCAGGCGGGAGGTGTTGCTCATGGTGGTGCTTCCTTACTTGGTGGGGGTCGCGGGGACTTCGGTGGAGGGGGTGAGCGTGGGGCCCAGGAGCCAGGCCGCGATCTCGCGGATGGCCCCGGAGCCACCGGGGTTGGTGGTCACGGCGCGCGCGGCGGCGCGTACCGAGTCGTGGGCGTTCGCCACGGCGACGGGCCAGCCCGCCAGGCCGAAGCAGGCCAGGTCGTTGACGTCGTTGCCGACGTAGAGCACGCGGTCGGGAGCGATGGACTGCTCCTCGCACCACTGCTTGAGCGCCAGGTCCTTGCGGTCGATGCCGTGCAGGACGGGGACCTGGAGTTTGCGGGCGCGGGCGGCGACGACCGGGTTCTGTTCCGTGGAGAGGATCAGGACCGGCAGGCCGGCCCGGCGCAGGGCGGCGGTCCCGAGACCGTCGCCCCGGTGCACGGCGACGATCTCGCGGCCGTCCGAGTCGATGAGGACGCGGTCGTCGGTCTGGGTGCCGTCGAAGTCGAGGACCACGGCGTCGACGTCCGCCCGGGTGGGGTAGGGCGAGGGGTCCAGGAGCGGTGCGAGGGCGCGGGCACGGGCCAGGTCGTGCGGATCGTCGATCTCCAGGACCCGGGCGGGGTCGGTCCGTACGAGCGCCGTGTGACCGAAGAAGCGGTGGCGGTGGGTACGGAAGCCCTCGACGTCCATGGCGTAGGCGGCGCCGGTCTCCAGGTAGTCCTGGGGCCGGTCCTGGCGGCGGGGGCGTACGGACTTGTCGTGGTTGACGCCGTAGGTGTCGTCCTCGACCGCGCTTCCGTCGCGCCACACGAAGCCGTGGAAGGGGGCCACGGTGACGGCGGTGTCGGCGCCGTCACGGGCGACCGCGGTGGCGACGCCGTCGATGTCCGCGCGGGTGATGAAGGGGCTCGTGCACTGGACCAGGAGCACCACGTCGGCCTTGCGGCCGTGGGCCGTCGCCTCGTAGGCGTGCAGGGCGTGCAGGACGGCGTCCTCGCTGGTCGCCGTGTCACCGGCGATGGCGGCGGGGCGCTGGACGCAGTGCAGCCGGGCGTCCTCCCCGAGCGCCTCCCCCGCCGCTCGGGCCGCCGCGGCGATCGCCGGGTCGTCGGTGGTGACGACGACGTCGGTGACCTCGGGCGAGGCGAGACAGGCGCGGACGGCGCGGGCGACGAGCGGTACGCCGCCGACCCGGGCGAGGTTCTTCGCGGGCACGCCCTTGGATCCGCCGCGGGCGGGGATCACGGCGAGCACGGTGGGGGACGGGGTCATGGTTGCTCCTGGATCGGTGGTCACAGCTCGCCCATCCGACGGATCACGGGGGCGACCCGCTGGACGCCGTGGCGGTAGGCGCCGCGCGCCGCGTTGCGTACGGTTTCGCGGACCGCGCCGCGGACCCGGCCCGTCTCCTTCGGCGTGACGGCGCCGGGAAGCGGGTGGCCGTCGGGGCCCAGGTGGTGGCGGGCGAGGATGCCGGGGAGGTATCCGGGCGCGGTGGCGGGTGTGTAGTAGGGGGCGAGGCGGGGAAGCGGCCCGGCGGCCAGCAGTGCCTGGACGCGGCCGCGGGCCGCGTCGTAGGCGGAGGCGTACGTGCCGTCGGCGGCGACACCCTGGCCGGCGAGCCACTCCTCGTCGGGCTCCGGGCGCATGCCGCCGTCGAGGTGGTCCCAGGACGTGATCAGGCCCGAGCCGACGAAGTGGTGGTTGCCGAGGGTCTCGCGGACACCGAGGTCGGAGAGGACCGCGGTCGGGATCCGCCGGTGCAGGGACTCCAGTGCGGCGGTCGAGGACACGGTGACCAGCAGGTCGGTGCGGTCCAGGACCTCGCCCATGTGTCCGTACACGAGGCTGAAGTTGGGCGGCAGGCCGCCGGGCAGGCGCTCCGTGAGCCGCTGGTAGGGGAGTTCCTCGATGTGTGTGGTGTGCTCCCCCGGCTTGGAGCGCAGTTTCAGCAGCACCTCGCGGCCGGGGTGCAGCCTGGCGTGCTCGACGAGCCGGCGCAGCAGATACATGCGGTCGGCGCGGGACGCCGGCACGGAGGGCTGGGCGGCGAACACGACGGTGTCGCGCCCCTCCTGCGCGCGGTGCGGTTCCCCGCCGAGGAACGGCAGGGCCGCCTCGGTGACGGACGACGCGTCGGCGCCGACGCCCTCGTACACGGCGCGGAAGCGCGCGGCGTCGTGGCGGGAGTTGGCGAGGACGACGTCCGCGCCGTGGCGCAGCAGGAGTCCGTCGGCGAGCTTCTCGTAGACGACTCCGACGTAGCCGGTGACGACGACGGGCCTGCGGGGCAGTTCGAGTGCGGCCAGGCCGTGCAGCATCGCCTGGACCGCGCCGCCGACGAGGGCGAGGACGACGACGTCGTACGCCTCGTCCCGCACCGTGTGCAGGAACTCTACGGCGGTCACCTCACGGACCCGGCCGGAGTCGACCCCGACCTCGCCGACCTCGGCGAGCTGGCGGGGTGTCGGTGTCGCCCGGCCGCGCAGCAGCAGCCCGCTGATCTCGACGGGACGCTCCGTCGCGCCGGACTCCGCGGCCCCTGAGAGACGGCGCGCGGTGAGCGCGCCCCATTTCCAGCGGGTGTCGGAGTCGGCGAGCACGGCTATGCGGAGGGCCGCACGGCCGGCTGTCGGGGTATCGGCCGGAGCGGCCGTTTCATCGGTACGGGGAGGCACGTCCAAGAAGCTAGGAAGGCATAACGAGGAGCGGCCCAACGCGGGGGCAACAGATGGTTAACAGCCCGCCGACGCTTGGGGATCGGTCCCTCCGAGGGCCTCTTCGGCCAGGTGGGGCGGGCAGGTTAACGGAGCCGACACGGCCCGTTCATCCCTTGTCCTTTCGGGGGACAAGCCGCATGACAGGCCGCCGCCTAGCGTGAAGCCCGTGGTTAAGCTCTCCGTCATCGTGCCGTTCTACAACGTGCAGACATACGCGCCCGACACCCTCAGAAGCCTGCGCGCGAACGCGCGTGAGGACTTCGAGTTCATCCTCGTCGACGACTGTTCCACGGACGGGACGTTCGACATCCTGCGCCGCGCGCGGGACGACATCCCCGGGGCGGTCGTGATCAGACACGAACAGAACGGCGGGCTCGCCACCGCGCGCAACACCGGTCTGGATGCCGCCACGGGTGAGTACCTCACCTTCCTGGACGGCGACGACTGGCTGGCTCCCGGCTACTACGAGCGGCTGCTCGCCGCCGCCGAGGACCTGGGGTGCGACTTCGTACGGGCCGACCACGTGCAGGTCACCGGCAGGGCCAGGACAGTGCACCGGGTGCCGCACGGGCTGCGGGGCGTTCCCTTCAGCCCGCGGGACGCCATCCTTCCGGCCGACCGCACCACGTCGGTGGACTACCCGTACGCCTGGGCCGGCATCTACCACCGCCGCCTCGTCGACCGCGGGCTGCTGCACTTCACCCACGGACTGCGGACCGCCGAGGACCGGCCGTGGATCTGGCGGCTGCACCGGGAGGCGGAGAGCTTCGCCGCGGTCGGCCTGCTCGGCGTGTTCTACCGGCGCGGTGTCGCCTCCTCGCTCACCCAGATCGGCGACGTGCGTCAGCTCGACTTCATCCGGGCCTTCGACCAGGTCATCGAGGAGACGGCGCGGGATCCCGAGGCGGACAGGCTGCTGCCGAAGGCCGTCCGTACCTACGCGGCCGTCATGGCGCACCACCTGGACTCCATCGAGCGGTTCGAACCGGCCGTCGCACGCAAGCTGCGCTCCATGAGCGCGGCGGCACTCCAGCGGCTCCCGCAGGACCTCCTCAACGACACCCTGGACTCGCTCGGTGACCAGCGGGCGGCGCGGCTCCGCCGAGTCCGACGCCGTCCGGTCCCCGCGGGGACCGCCCCCTCCGTCACCACAGGAGCCTCCACCTGATGTCCGGCCGCCGTTCCACCCAGCTCTTCTTCGCCTGCTCGCAGTACGCGGCCGCCACGGTCACCGCCGCGATCCGGGCGGGCCTGTTCGGCCCGCGCGACGAACACCGTCGGCTGCTGGTCGTCAGCGACACCTCCTACGCCCCGGAAGTGGGCACCCCGCTCGACCGGATGGACGGATTCGAGTGCCTGCGGCCCGAATTCGACACCGTGATCTCCTGGAACGACTTCATCAGCCCCTTCCACCCGGCGGGCTGGTTCCCGCGCGACCAGGACACCCTGCTCTGGGAGCGGTATCTGCGTCTGGCCTGGGACCTCGGTGACGGGCCGGTGGAGATCGCCTGCGAGTCCATCCAGGCGAATCCGTCCAGCGCCGTCGCGAAGATCTTCAGCGAGAGCCCCGTCCACGTCTACGCCGACGGGCTGATGAGTTACGGCCCGACGCGGAGCAAGATCGACCCGCTGATCGGCACCCGTGTCCAGCGGCTCCTCCACCTGGATCTGGTACCCGGCCTCAGGCCCCTGCTGCTGTCCGAGTTCGACGTCGCGCCCGAGATCGTCCCCACGGCCGAATTCCTCAAGGTGCTGTCAGAACTGTCCGATGCCGCACCGGCGTTCACCGCCCAGCGGGAACAGGACGCTCCGGCGCTGCTGCTCGGTCAGTACCTGTCGGCCATCGACGTCCTGACGCCCGCGGAGGAGGAGGACCTCCATGTACGGATGGTGCGCGGAGCCGTCGAGCTCGGACACCGCCGGATCGTCTTCAAGCCGCACCCCTCCGCGCCGGCCGGCTGGTCACGCGCGCTGGAGATGGAGGCGGAGCGACTGGGAGCAGAACTGACCGTCCTGGACGCTCCCGTCATCGCCGAGGTCGTCTATCAGCGGCTGAACCCGGCGCTCGTCGTCGGCGCGTTCTCGACGGCTCTGCTGACCGCCGCCTCCTTCTACGGCATCCCCGTCGCCCGGATCGGCACGGACACACTGCTCAGCGGTCTGACCCCGTACCAGAACAGCAACCGGGTACCGCTGACCATCGTCGACGCCCTGCTGCCCGATCTGGAGGACCCGGCGGAGGTCTCCGCGTGGGCCCTGCCGGACGAGAACGGCGTCCGGCGGGAGTTCACCGGACTGGTCACCGCCGTCGGCTTCGCGATGCAGCCGAAGATCTACCCGCAGCTGCGCCCGGCGGCCGAGGCGTTCCTGGCCCAGCAGTCCGCGTCCGGCCGGAACCGCTACTTCCGGCGCCGCCGTCTGACGGCACTCGCCCTGCCCGGAGCGCTGCCTCCTCAGTTCGACTTCCTCCCCCGTAACCCCACCGTGCGCAGGTTCGCACGGCAGGCCAGGACCTGGCAGCGTGCGGCGAGCCGCCGCCTGCCGGGGGCGGGCCGGGTCAACGGCAGCTGAAGTCACGCACGACCGTCCGTCTTCCCGGGGGGGGAAGACCGTGGAAGACGTGGAAGGACCACCGAAGTGACAAGCGCGCCGCCCCTGCCTGCCCAGGCACCGATCGACCGCCCGGAACCCCGCCCCGCCGAACGCGGGGGCCGCCTGCGTGCCCTGGACGGGCTGCGCATCCTGGCCGCCCTGATGGTCTGCCTGTACCACTACGCCGGCAAGAACGGCCCGGTGGCCGAGGCCTGGGGGCAGTCGCCGGCGCTGAAGTTCCCCACGCTGTCGTCGTTCGCGACGTACGGCAGTCTCGGGGTGCAGCTGTTCTTCATCATCAGCGGCTTCGTGATCTGCATGAGCAGCTGGGGCAGGGGCCCGGGGGACTTCTTCCGTTCCCGCGTCGCCCGTCTCTACCCCGCCTACTGGGCCGCGATCGTCATCATCACCGCTGCCGCGGTACTGCTGCCGGTGGTGGTCCGGCCGCTGCCGTTGAACGAGCTCCTCGTCAACTTCACCATGCTGCAGCAGCCGATGGGGGTGGACCGGGTACTCGGGGTGTGCTGGACCCTCTGGGTGGAGATGCGGTTCTACCTGCTCTTCGCCGTGTTCGTGGTCTGGCGGGGTGTGACCTACCGCCGGGTGGTCGTCTTCTGCATCGGCTGGATCTTCGCGTCCGTGTTCGCCCGGGTCGTCCAGAGCCCGCTCACCGACGTCCTGGTGATGCGGGACCATGCCCCGTACTTCATCGGCGGCCTGGCCCTCTATCTGATCCACCGCTACGGCAGCGACCTGCTGCTGTGGGGCATCGTGCTGACCAGTTGGCTCCTCGGCCAGCGTTACTCGGTCACGGCCCTCTGGCACCCCGGCATGGAGGGCGACTTCGTACGTTCCCCGTACGTCATCCAGGCGATCGTGACGCTGGCGTTCGTCGCGGTGGCCGCGGTGGCCACGGGCCGGCTCGGCTGGGCGAACTGGCGCTGGCTGACGGTCGCCGGCGCGCTCACCTACCCGTTCTACCTGCTGCACGAACATCTGGGCTGGTTCGCGATCCGCATCATGAACCGCGCGCTGCACCTGCCGCCGCAGGTGACGGTGGTCGCGGCGGTGGCGTCCATGCTCGTCCTGGCCTACCTGCTGCACCGCTTCGTGGAGAAGCCGTTCGGCCCCCGGCTGAAGCGGGCGATGGCGGCCCAGGCGGCGAAGGTCCGGCTGCGGGAGCGGGTGGGCTGAGGGCCGGAGCGGAGCCGGGGAACGCGGCACCCGCTGCGGCCGTACACGGACCACAGCCACTCGCAGGGCGTCGGTTACCGCCCGACGGTGTTCACGTCCGCCCCCCGGCCGCCCGGACCTGCCCTGCACCCACGGTCCTCGGCGCAGGCATCTCTCAGAGCGAAGGCTCTCCGGAGCCAGGAGCGGTTCGTCCGGCCAGCTCCTCGAAGAACGCGTCCACCTCGTGGAGGGAGAGTGGGTCGCAGGCCGCGTGGAAGACGGTTCCGTCGTTCCAAGCGATCATCCACCCTCCCCCTGGAAGATCGCGCCTCACGCGTTCCACGTTCGCGCTCTCCATGTCCGTCTCGCTCACGTCGATCTCGATGTGCCACCCGGGATTGTCCGTCGTGGCCATTCTGATGCCGTATTCGTGCTCCCATTCCCCGTCGCAGTTGGATGCGTACCAGGATGGGATGAAACGCATTCCCTGATGCCCTTCAGGAGCATCCGAGGGGCTTTTCCCAGTCTTCGGGTGCACGCGCGTCGCCGCCGTTCGGTGAGTTGATGTGAGGGGTCGGCACGACTGTGCCATCCGCGTTCGTGTGCTCCGGCCCTTCCAGGTCGAACCGCTTCACGGGTTCGAACGGAGCCGGGTTGCGGGGATTCGTCTGCGGAGCCCACTCGGCGTACTTCTTGATTCGTCCCGTGTCGCCGTGGCGGACGAACGTCGTGTGCGGCCCTTCAGCATCGTAGTTGGGTCGCTGCCCGGGCTTCCGCCCCATATTGTGAACGAGGACGCTTTTGTCACCCGCAGCCACGTAGTACGTGTGGACGCTGTCCACCGAGAGGTTGAAGACCCGCTCCGAGCGCGTGGAGTCGGCGACCTTCGTCACCTGGACCCATGAACCGCCGCCCGTCCGCAGGTACTGGCCCGCTTCGAGTTCGCCGGCGGTGGCCCACTCGCCGAGGGAGGGCGCCCAGAAGGAGTGACCGACGGTCGCGGTGATGACGTCCGTGGCGTCCCCCCGGTCGCCGTCCGTGTCGACCGTCAGATGGACCAGGTGCTTGAGGCCCTCGCCCCTGATCGTGGCCGTGACCTCCTCGTCGGAGGTCTTCCCCGTCGTCGGGTCGGTCGCCTGGACCTCGTCCCCCGCCTCGACCTCCTCGATCGGTCTGCGGGAGCCGTCGGCCATCACCACCTCGGTGCCGGCGACGAAGCTGTTGCCGATGGCGTCCGCGGCCATGCTCGTGCAGGAGACGGCCGTCTCGACGCGGTCGACCGCCGTCTCGACCTGCTCCAGCTTGTCGGCGGCCTTCCCGATGTCGTCCGCGTACTTCGCGGCCTTCGACATCATCCGCCCGGCCTTCGCCGCACGGACCACGCCCGCGCCCGCGCCTCCGAGGACCAGTCCGCCGACGGTGGCCGCGGCCCAGGCACACGCCTCCATGTCGCCCGTGGTGACGCAGGCCTTGATGTCGTTGAAGCCGGTGACCTCACCGACGAAGTTGCCGACGTCCTTGACGCCCTCCCACACCGCGCCCCAGTCGGCGGCGTCCTTGACCGTCTCGACGACCGCCCCGACCTGCTGGGCCACCGCGTCACGGAGCGCGTCGGTCGCCTTCGCGACGTCCTGGATCACGTCCGCCGCGGCGTTGACCAGCATCGCCGGAAGGTTGGGATCGGCCGTGACGATCGCGACGCCGATCGTGATCAGCGGTTTCATCGCGGCGGTGATGGCCGGTATCGGATTGTGCTTCGCCACCTGGGCGGCGAACTGTCTGGCCTTCTTGGTGACCGCCGCTCTCGCCGCGTGGTACGCCTGTCTGGCCTGTGCGGCCTTCTCTCTCGCCCACTCGCGCGTCTGCTTCTCGGCGGACCGGTAGATCTTCTTCCCGTAGTCGACGATCGTCTTGAGGCCGGACTTCCGGTAGAGGTAGTTGACCGCCCTCCCCGCGAAGTCGAGGGCCTTGCTGAGGGCGGCACGGGGGTTGCGGACCGCGTAGACGACCGCGTCCTTGACCCTCTTGGCGGTCTTGTACGCCTTCTTCACGTACTTGTTGTTCTTGATCTTCTTTATGACCTTCGAGCAGAACCCGCAGCTCGGCCAGTGCCCGTCAGGGTCGCTGTAGTCCATGGGCGATCCGGCGCCGTAGGTGTACCGGTTGGCCAGGATCGAGCTGCCGGAGGCGTAGGTGTAGGAGTCGCGCGAATCGAACGCCCCGGTGCCCGGGTCGTACCAGCGGGCTCCCATGTTGACCTGGTCGGTGTCCGGGTCGGTCCAGTCGCCCTGGTAGCCGGCGTTGCCGGTGGTGTCGCCGGCCGTCTCCCCGAAGGGGTCGTAGACCGTGGACGCCGTCAGGGCGGAGGCCGTACCGTCGGTCGCCGACATGTCCCCGACGACGTCGCCGTGTTTGTCGGTGACGGTCAGCTGCGCGTCTCCGGTGCCCTCCAGGACGGAGAGGATCTCGTCCGAGGCCCCGCGCCCGTAGGTGGAGTTGTTGTCCTTGACCGGGTCAGGCGTGAGACCGGCGTAACTGAAGTCCGCGCCGTTGCGGGACGCGACGCGGTCCAGCGAGTCGTAGGTGTACTCGGTACCCGACTCACCCGCCGTCGTCATCCGGTCGAAGGCGTCGAAGGCGAACTCCTCGGTCAGGCCCGAGCTGGTCCGGGAGGCGAGGGTGCCGCGGGCCGTGTGGTCGTAGGTGTAGTCCCCGTCCGACAGCAGCCGGTTGCGCTCGTCGAAGGTGGCGGCCTTCTCACCGTTCCCGGTCCTGTTCCCGCTGTCGTCCCAGCCGTACTCGGTGGTGGTGCCCTCGCTGGTCCAGGAGGTCAGCCGGCCGGCGTCGTCGTAGCCGTAGGTGTTCTCACCCGCGTCGGCCGTACCGGCGGTCTTCTTGCTGGTCAGGTGGTCGTCGCTGTCGTAGCCGTAATCGGTCGAGGCGATGGGCGCACCGGTGGACGTGGACACCGTGTCGGTGTCCAGGCGGCCCAGTTCGTCGTACGTGAACTCGCGTGACTGGCCCGCACCGTAGTCGATCCGATCGACCGCGCCCGAACTGTCGTACCCGTAGTTCTGGGTGCTGCCCGTGAGCGGGTCGGTCGCGGAGGTCAGCTGCCGGCTGGTCCAGCCGAAGCTCGCCGTACCGGCCGCGTCCGTGCGGGAGACGAGCAGGCCGTCGCTGTTGTACGCGTAGGTGGCGTCCCCCGAGGGGCCGGCCGCCTCGAGCAGCGCACCGCGGTCGTCGTACGTGTACGTGTTGTCGCCCCCGGGCGCGGACGCCCGGGTGAGGCGGCCGGCCGCGTCGTACCGGAACGTCCTGGCCGCGGTCTCGGACTCTGCGCCGCTGCCGGTCTCCCCCACGAGCAGCCCGGCCCGGTCGTAGGTGCGTTCCCGGACGACTCCGCCCGGGGCCACGACCTTCACCGGCAGGCCTCCCACGTCGTACGAAGTGGTCCAGGTACGGTCCGCGAGGCCCGGGTCCCTCTCCGTGGCGGGTTCGGTCACGGACTCGGTCAGGCCGAGCGTGTTGAGCGTGTACAGCGTCGCGTTGCCCCGCCCGTCGGTGTAGCGGGTGCGGTTGCCGAGCGCGTCGTAACCGAAGGACGTGGTGATCGACTTCTCGTCGGTCACCGGTTCGCGCTGGCTCGTGAGCCGGCCCAGGGCGTCGTACTCGTAGCTGGTGACGCCGCCCAGCGGGTCGGTGGCCGAGGTCAGGTTGCCGCCGGCGTCGTATCCGTAGGTGACCTCGCGGATCGGGCTGTTGGTGGCGTCGAGGTCGGAGTCCTCGACGAGCCGGCCCAGGGTGTCGTACGTCTTGGCCGAGGTGCGTCCCTGGCCGTCGGTGGTGCGGACCTCACGTCCGCTCATGTCGTAGCCGAGGTGGCTGACCACGTTGCCCGGATCGGTGGCCCGGACCAGCTGTCCGAGCCCGTCGTACACGAAGGTGCTGTCGCCGCCGCCGGGCAGGGTCTGCCGGACGACGTTGCCCGCGTCGTCATAGGTGTTGCGGGTCGTGAACGCCCCCGGCTGTGGCTTGCGTTCGATCTCCGTGCTCGTGACCGGCCGGTCCAGGTCGTCGTAGGTCGTCTCCGCCCGCGCGCCCGTCGGGTCGGTGACCGACAGGAGCTGACCGGTGCGGGTGTACGTGTACGACCACTCGCCGCGTTCGTCGTCCTGGCCGACGGGCACCTTCTTCGAGGTGAGCCTGTTCTGCCGGTCGTAGGTGTAGCTGGTGACGGCGCCGCGCGGGTCGGTGGACTCCACCGTGTTGCCCAGGGCGTCGTAGGCGTAGCCGACACGGGGGGTGACGGCCCGTGCGGCGCCCGGCGCCAGGTAGTCGGGAGCGGTCGCGGTGGATGTCCGGCCCAGCCGGTCGTAGGTGGTGCGGTTGACGTTGCCGAGCGCGTCGACGGACTCGGTGACCGCCCCGAAGGTGTCGTACCCGGTGTAGGTGGTGGGGCGGGACATGGTCGGGGTGGAGGCGGCGGTCTCCGTCAGCACCTCCGGCGCGGTGGTGGACAGCGGCCGGCCGATCTCGTCGTAGGCGTAGTCCGTCCGGTTGCCGCCCGGGTCGGTCACGGACGACACCAGGCCGCGCTGGTCGTAGTCGTAGACGGTGGTCCGGCTCTCGGTGACGCCCTGGACGGTCTCCTGCTCGGCGTTGCCGGCGTCGTCGTAGGTGTAGCGGACGGTCTCCGGCGTCGCGTTGACCGGCCACGGCACGTTGGAGGCGGCGCCGCCGCTGGCGACGGTCTGCACGTTTCCGGCGAGGTCGTAGGTGTACGTGGTGCGGCGGGCCAGGCCGTCGGGGTCGGTGACCTCCGACGTGGTGCGGCCGACCGAGTCGTAGGTGTACGCGGTGACGAGTCTGCCGTTGTTGCCCTTCTCCTCCAGGAGGTTGCCCGCGCCGTCGTAGGTGTTGGCCGACACGACGATGTCCCGCGTGCTGCCGTCGGGGTCGTGGAAGTCCTCCAGCGTCACCGACTTGACCAGGTCGTCGCCGTAGTACCCGTAGGCGATGGTGCGGCCCATCGCGTCGGTGTGCCGGGCGACGCGGCCGGCCATGTCGTACGCGTACGACTGCAGGACCGTGTAGTCGTCGTCCCCGCCGTCGTCGTCCCAGTCGCGCAGCCGGGCTTCGGCCATCGAGCTGCGCGCGGTGTAGGCGTAGTCGAAGTGGTTGCCGTTGGCGTCGACCATCGACGCGCGGTTGCCGAGCGCGTCGTAGGTGTAGGCCGTCTCGCTGCCCTCCGCGTCGGTCACCGTCACCGGACGCCCGTGCTCGTCGTTCTCGAACGTCATGGAGCGCGGCTCGTCTCCCCCGAGCACGTCGCTGACCTCGGTGCCGACGACGTTGCCGTCGGCGTCGTACGAGGTGGTCGTGCGCTGCTGGTGCTTCCGCAGGGTGACGACGTTGGTGGTGGCCGGTTCGGTGGTGGAGACGGTGCGGTTCAGCGCGTCGTAGGTGATGGTCACGGTCTCGCCGGCGGGCCGGGAGTCGGAGACGGTGGTCTCGGTCAGCTTGCGGCCGATCGCGTCGTACGTGAACGAGGTGACCAGGCCGGAGGGTTCGGTGATCTGTGCCAGGTCGCCGCTGCTGAAGTACCGGTAGCGGGTGACCTTGCTCCGCGGGTCGGTCGACGTCAGCGGCAGACCGGTGGGCGTGTTGCCGCCGCCGACCGCGGGCTCGGCCCCCGTCGTGTACGTGTTCCTGACGGTGCCGTTGTCCGGGGAGACCTGCTGGGTGAGCAGACCGCGGGCGTCGTACTTGTACTGCGTGCGGAAGCGGTTGTCCGTGGGGCCGGTGGAGCGGCCGTCCCGTGTCTCGGACGGCTGGTCGGCCCGCAGGTCCAGGTCGCCGGAGGGCGTGGGGTACGTGGTCCAGGCGGTCTGGCAGTCGTCCTTGGCCCGGCACGTGGTCCGGCTGATCACGTTGGAGCGGTCGTCGTAGCCGAGGGTGACCTTGTCACCGGTCTCGCTGACGACACCGGTCTGGTTGCCCTTGTCGTCGTACTCGTAGCTCTGGATCGCGACGCCTTCGACGGGGTGCCGGATGAAGTCCGGCTCACTGCCGCCGTCGCCGGGCGGGTTGGTGCAGAACGACGGGTCCCCCGGGTCCGGTTCGGTGCAGATCTGCTCCGGCGGGTCCTCCGGGCCGGGGGACTCCCCCGGCTCCGGCACGCCCAGCCCCAACGGCGTGCCGTAGCGCAGCATCTGGCCGGTCAGGCCGTCGTACTCGTAGAAGTACGGGGAGTCCGCCGGGTCGTGGACCTCGACCGTGCGGCGGAGGTCCTCGTCGTTGCCGAAGACTGCGGGCCGGCCGATCTTCCAGGTCCCGCCGTTGCTGTCGGTGTACTCCTCGACCCGGTCCCGGGAGACGTCGTACGACACCTCCGAGGCCTTGCGGCCGGAGGGCAGCGTCGTCCCGGTCAGCACGTCCGCGGTGCGGGTGGCCTCGCGGTAGTGGCCGGCGGCCGCCTCGGCTCCCAGCGGGTGGTGGTAGACGGCCACCTCGTCGATGGTGCCGTTGAAGGAGCGCGCTCCGGTGGTGCCCCAGCCCGGCCAGGAGGCCGGGGTCGAGGCGTGGGCCGCTCCGATCTGGTTGTGGGTGAGCTCGCCGGCGACCGGCTGCTTGCCCGTGAGGGTCCCGGACAGCTTCCCGTCGAGGTACAGGGACTGTGTGGAGCCGGACAGGGAGAGCACGGCGTGGTGCCACTGGCCGTCGTTGACGTTCTTGGTGATGTCCGTGATCGGGGACACCGATCCCGTCCAGAACTGGCCGCGCAGCTTCCCGTCGTTGCCGACGTACAGGGCGGGCACACCGACGCCCGGTGCCGTGCCCAGGGCCTTGTCCTGATAACCGATCAGCGGGCCGCCGGTCCCCGCGGCGATGGTCTTGAACCACACCTCGACCGCGGTGTCACGGCTGCGCTTGAGGGTCCCGGCCGGCAGGTCCACACGTGAGCTGGTGCCGTTGAACCTGGCCGCCGTGGACGTGTCACCGCTCAGCGCCCCGCCCTGGGCGAGCGTCACGTCCTTGTAGGTGCCCCGGTCCTTGCCGAGGTTCGTCTCCTTGGCGCTCCCGGCCGCGGTGCCCTCGTCCTCACCCAGCCGCCAGTACGACTCGGGACGGGCGTCGAGCACCCCGGTGGCGTAGTGGCTGCCCTTCCCGTAGCCGTACCGGGTGCATCCGCCGAGCGGGTCGCAGACGCTGTCGAGCACATCGCCGGTGTAGCCGTACGTCCACGTCCGGGCCGCCGCGCCGACGGCGGTGGTGGAGACCCCGGTGACGTGGGAACCGGTCCAGGTGAAGGTCATGGTCCGGCCGCTACGGGCGTGGCGGGCGCTCTGCAGCTTGCCCGACGACCACGTGTAGTTGACGACGTTCGAGGACGCGTCGGTGATCCTGACGAGCAGACCGCCGGTGGAGAAGTCGTAGGTGGTCCCCGACTTGTCCTGGAAGGCGTAGGTGTTGGCGGTGGCGTCGTACGTGAGCTTGGCGTAGCGGCCCGGCGGCGGGGCGAAGGTGCCGTCGGCGTTCCTGCCGAACCGGACGTCCTGGCCGTCGGGGTAGCGGAGCACGACATTGCCGCTGCCGTCGTTGTCAGGGGTGATCCTCATGTCGTACCGGGTGGTCCAGCCCGCGCCGAACGCGAGGTCGCGCCGGGGGTCGAGGCTGTTGTACGTACGGACGAGTGTGAGGGCGGGGCCGACGGCGCTGATCGAGGCGTCGACGGCCGAGGTGGTGAAGTTGCCGACGTTCGGATCGAACTCCTGGCCCTGTGCCTGGGACAGCCGCGAGGTGATCTCGGGCTGCGGGACCGCCGCGATCAGGGCGACCTGGGCGGTGGGCACCTCGTTGGACGCGTCCTTGACGAAGCCCCGCCACAGATAGGTCGTGCCCCATTTCAGGCGTCCGGCCGGTACCGGGTAGGCAGAGGCCGTCTGGTACGCGGAGGTGGTGCACGCGACGGGCTTGCCGTCCTTGTCCGCCTCGCAGATCTCGTACTTGTACTGGAGGGACGACCCGGGCAGGGCATCGATGTCGACACCGCTCGCCCACAGCTGCGGGGTCAGGGTCTGTGCCTGGTATCCGTTGGGCGGGAACTGCTCCTTGACCACGGGGGCGATGTCGAAGACCTGGAGGGTGAGCCTTCCGGGCGGCACCTGTTCGTCCGTGAACACCTTGCCGCCGGTGCGGACCATGGTGAAGTCCAGCATGTACGCGCCCGGTGGCAGGGCCTTGATCGTCGCCTCCACCGTGGCCGTGGACCCACGCGCCACATTGCCGCCCAGGTTGGCGGTGCGCTGCTGCGTGACCAGGTGGCCCTTGGCGTCGTAGGCCCGGTAGGCGAGGTAGTAGGTGCTCGGTGTCCAGGTCTCCGCACCCTTGTTGGTGACCTTGACCTTGACCTTGCCGGCCTGGTTCTGGAGGACCGGCGGGTCGGGGACGGGGCTCGGGAAGGAGTAGGTGGCGCTGTACGGGGAGTGCGTGACGAAGAGCTTCGGCGGGTTGGCGGTGGCGTGCCCGGTGAACCTCTTGAACGCGAGGGTGTCCGTGGGTGAGGCGCGCAGCGACAGGCCGTAGTTCGGCTGGGTGCCGTCGACCCAGCGCTGGACCAGGTCGCGGCCGCCCTTGCCGAGGTCGAGGAGCGCACCGGCGGTGGGACAGGCCGAGCTGGACGCCCCGAGGGCGACGTGGCCGTAGGCGAACGACCTGGAGGTGAGCGCGCCGGCCACCGAAGGCCCGGGGTAGGCCGTGCCTGTGCCTTCTGTCCAGGAGCCGGTGACCGGGTGGACGGAGACCGCCCGGGGTCGGCACGATCCCGAGTCGTAGTTCACGACCTGGAGCTGGGCGCCGAAGATGCGGTGGTGGCTCAGCTCCTCGTCGAGTCCCGGGAAGCCGAGGAAGGAGTACGTCGCACCGGTCGTGCTCCTGCCGACCTGGAGCTCGCTCGACCCGACGACGGACGGCCCGCCGTCCCGCACGTACATCGAGGTCGAGGCGGAGGTGGCGTCGACGGAGGGGTCGAGCCGCACCGGGTAGGCGCGGCCGGGTTCGGCGAGCCAGGCGGCGTCCGCGCTCACCCGGAGCGTCTGCCGGCCGCCGTCCTCCCGCAGTTCGTACCGCACGGCCCGGGAGGTCGCGCCTGCTGCGTCCTCCATGAAGCCGGCCGGGATGACCGCCTTCGTGCGGCCCTCGGTGTCCGCGAGGACGACCGCGCCGTCCTCGGTGCGGGCCGTCAGGCCCTGGAGTGCGAGGGGAAAGTCGAACTGCGTGGGGGCTTCGGCAGACCGCAGAACGATCGTTTCCTTGACCCCGCCCGCCTGGGAGTCGAGCCACAGGTCGGTGTCCGGCAGGACCTGCTCGTAGGTGACACGGCTGCCCTCCGCCTTCCCCGCGGCCGCCCCGGCGCCGTCGAGTGCGTAACCGAAGCGCTCGCCGGAGGCGAGGGTGAGGGTGACGAGCCGCTCGTCGTCCGCCCGGTCCGCGAGGTCGAGGCCGACGGCGTCGGCCCTGTTGGTCCAGCCGCCGTCCTGTTCGGCGAGTCCGGTCCGGATGGGCTGCCAGGTCCCTTCCCTGTCGCGGTAGTTGACGGGCGAGGTGGACACCTCGCTGGTGAGGGTGCCGTCCTCGTTGGCGTACGTGCGGCTGTGCGCGTCGCGTTCGGCGACGATCTCCTCGCTGGTGTCCGGGTCGAAACCCTCCACTTCCGGCGTGGGTGCCGTGGTGACCTTCACGGCGTTGGGGCGGGCGGAAGGACGTGCCGCCGGCGGCGGGGTGACCGGGTACTCGGCGCGCAGCGTCCGCGGCGCCCGGGTGTTGGCCCCGGCGTCGGCCTCGTGGCTGCGCCCTTCCGCGCTGCCCCAGCGCTGCCCGGGGCCCTCGGCCGCGGGGAGCCGTTCGGGGAAGAGCGGGAAACCCGCCCCCGCCACGGCCACCGCGCCCACCGCGAACGTCACGAGCAGGGCCAGGGCCACGGTCCTGCCCCACAGACCCCGCACCAGTCGGGGCATCAGGAAGCCGCGCACGATTTTCTGGTACGACAGCACGGATCCCCCAAGTACGTGACGCCACGGACCTGTTGATGCTGGGGCCACTGATCTCCGTGTGTCGAGACCGGCACACATTGTTCATGTACACGCCATTTTGAAGCGTTTCTTCTTCATGCTTTCGCTACCGCACCGTTCACCCGCGTCCGCCTAGCGTCCAGCAGCATGACCTCAGACATGTCCCGTACCGCTCCTCGGTGGATCGCGGCGGCCACCGCCGTGGCCGCCTCGTTCCCCCTGCTCGTCGCCCTGCCCGGAACGGCGCACGCTGCCGAGGCCGCCGCCTGCACCACGACAGGCCCCACCTACGCGGTCGACTCGGCGGGCAAACTGCTGCGCGCCGACATGCCCACCCCGCTCACCGGCGGGACCCTCCCGACCGCCGGAAGCATCGACACGGGCTGGAACGTGTACGGCAGGATGCTGGCCGGGCAGTCGGCACGCTTCTACGGGATCAAGTCCGACGGCCTCTACCTGAGCCACCGGTCCTCGGGCACCTGGGACATCCACCACAAGAAGATCAGCGACAACTTCGGCTGGCTGGCCAAGGCGGAGGACCGCAACCAGGTCACCATCGACCGGGACGACCGGATCTGGGTGCTGGACAACGAGGGTGTGCTGCGGACCTTCTCGTACGATTCGGCCGGCGAGGCCTGGTCCGCGGACAGCGGCAAGATCCTCGACCAGGGCTGGGAGCGGTACAACCTGATCGTGGCGGCCGACAAGGGTGTGGTGTACGGGCGTTCGGCGACGGACGGCCGTCTGTACCGCTCCCGCTACGACTTCGCGAGCCAGCGCTGGCTGGAGCGCCACGTCGTCGAGAGCCTGGCCGACTGGAACGTGTACACCAAGGGGATCACCTCGGTCGGCGGCGACACGCTCATGGGCGTCACCGCGGCCGGAGCCGCGCACTACTACCGTTTCGACGAGAACATCCGGGACTTCCCCGTCTACAAGAAGACGGTCGGCGCCTCGGGCTGGGCCGCCTACACGAGCGTCGCCGGTGCGCCCGACGCGTGCCGGATCGTCAACACCCACACCCCGGCATCGGTGCCTGCCGGGTTGGAGGAGTACAGCCCGGCCGCCATCATGCAGTCCTCCTCCGGCTCCCTGGAGATCGCCTACTCGGACAACATCGGCCACCTCGTGCACGGCAGGATCGCCGACCCCTCGGACATCAACTCGGCGAAGTGGGCGACGGTCTCGGGCAACGAGGCCTTCTCGGGACGTCCGACTCTCGCGGAGCACGAGGACGGCCGGGTCGTCGTCACGGGACACAACCTCTCGGGTGACATCTGGCAGCTCAACCAGAAGGCGAAGACCTCCGCCGACTGGGAGCCCTGGCTCTCCCTGGGCGGCGCCATGGCCCAGCACCCCGTGACCACGAAGACGGCCACCGGCAGGCTGGTGCAGTTCACCACCGACACGGACGGACGGCCCTGGTACCGGATCCAGCAGCGCCCCAACGTCTCGTTCATGGCCTGGATGCCGCTGAACGGCCTCGGCCTCTCCGGTCCGCTGACCGCCGCCCCGGCCCGTGACGGTATCCAGCTGTTCGGCCGGAACGCGGCCGGATCGATGGTCACCGCCCGGTTCGACGAGGCCGGCACCCTCACGTCCTGGACCGGACTCGGCGACCGGACCGTCACCGGCACTCCGGCCGTCGTCGTCTACCCGGGGTACCGCTACCGCGTGTTCGCCAACGACGGCCAGGGCAACGTCGTCACCACCACCCAGGACACCGAGGGCGGTGCTTACAGCGCGTGGAGCACCATCGCGGGTGTGGTGGCCGAAGGGTCGCCGACCGCCGTGGTCTCCCCGGCGTCGGGCCTGACCGAGATCATGGTGCGCGACGCCACGGGCGGCGTCCACAACACGGGCGAGACCACGCAGGGCAGCGGAGTCTGGCGCACCTGGGACCGGGTGGCCGACGGCGCGGCCGCCGAGCCCACCGCGTTCACCTACACCAACGCCAACGGTCCGCGCTGGGGCTTCACCTTCCGCTCCGCCTCCAACGCCACCTGGATCTACGAGCTCAACGCCAACTTCAGCGCCCTCGCCACCCGCTCCACCGGCCCGTCGGCCCGGTTCACGGGCACCGAGCTGAACGCCCCGCCGGCCGGCTGACCCCGCGCCGACACGACACCCCGCATCCCCACCCACCGCAGTCGTCCCCTTCCGGGACGGCTGCGGTGCCGCCGAGAGAGGCAGCCTTCCCTTGCCCGTTGTCAGCACCAGGACGAGAGCGGTACTGGCGGGCCTGGGCCTGCTCCTCTCGTGCCTCGCCGTGCCCACGGTCGCCGCGCCGGAAGCCAGGGCCTCCGGCACCGCACCGTCCGCCGACGCCCTGACCGGAACCGAGCAGATCCTCTTCCGGTCAGGGACCGGCGGTTACGGCTGCTTCCGCATCCCCGCCCTGGTCCGCACCAGGACGAACGCGCTGCTCGCCTTCGCCGAGGCCCGCCGCTCGCCCTCCTGCGCCGACCGCGGTCCCATCGACCTCGTGGTCCGGCGCTCCACCAACGACGGCCGCACCTGGAGCCCGGTCCGGGTGGTGACGACCGGAAGCCCCGACGATCCGCACACACCCTGGACCCGGAGCAATCCCGCGCCCGTCGCCGACCTCGTCACGGGTGACGTCCTGCTGCTCTCGACCTCCGAGCCGGTACAGCCCGGCGGCAGGCGGACACCGCACGTCCAGCGCTCCACCGACGACGGGCTGACCTTCGGCGCGGCCCGTCCGCTGCCGCGCTTCGCCGGCACCGACAAGGGCTGGTACGGCACCGGCCCCGGTCACGGCATCCAGCTCACCGGGGGCGCGCACCGGGGCAGGCTGGTCGTGGGGGCGTACGAGGAGCCCGATTCCTCGACCGCGTACGTCGGTGTGCTGTACAGCGACGACGGCGGCGAGACCTGGCAGGCGTCCACCACCCCCAACTCCCATGTGAAGGACACCGTCAAGCCGGGTGAGCCCGCCGTCGCCGAGCTCGACGACGGAAGCGTGTACGTCAACGCGCGGAACAACACGGACCCCGTCCACCGCACCCGCGCCGTGAGCACGGACGGGGGGACCACCGTGCCGGCCCAGCGGCCGGCGACCGGCCTGACGACACCTCAGGTGCAGGGTTCGGTGCTCGCTCTGCGACAGACGTACCGCGGCACTCCGGGTGACACGCTCGTGTTCGCGGCCCCCACCCACCCCACCGACCGCCAGGAGATGGGGTTGCGGTGGTCGACCGACCGGGGGGTGACCTGGCAGCAGTCCTCCCGGAGCGCGATCAGTGAGGACCGGGCGGGGTACTCCGACCTCGCCGAGCTCGTGGACGGCCAGATCGGGCTCCTGTACGAGGGCGGTGCGGACTTCTCCGCCGCGCACCTCTACTTCAACCGGTTCACGCCCTCCTCCGTGGGAGTGCCCGGCACGACCACCGGCCCGGCCCATCCGCAGCCCACGCCCGCGGCCGGCCGGACCACCCCGGACACCGGGCCGGACACCAACGACGCCTACCTGGCGGGGGACGCCACACTGGGCCCGGGCCGCTCCCAGCAGGCCCTCGTCCTGGACGGAGCGGGCGACCACGCCGAACTGCCGTACGCTCCGTCGCTGGATCCTGGCGCCGGTGACGTCACCTACTCGTTCTTCTTCCGCCACTCCGCCTCCGCCACGAGCCCCCAGCAGGCCCTGATGTGGGCGTACGGCACTGGCTCGGCCGAGCCGCAGGTGTGGATCAGGGCGCAGCCCTCGCAGGACCGGCTCTACGTCTGGGCCCAGACCGCATCGGGGACCACCGGGCTGGCGCTGCCGGACACAACGGCGTCCACCGCGTTCGGGGACGGGGCGTGGCACCATCTGGCGCTGGTGCGCACAGCGGGCCAACTCGCGCTGTCGGTGGACGGCGGGCCGCCCGCGGTGGCGACCGGCGTCACCGGATCCCTGACGAACACCCTCGACCGGGGCGTCGACGGAATCCGGCTCGGCGCCAAGGCCGACGCGACGGCCAGCGACTCCTACGCGGGCGCGCTCGACGAGTTCCGGGTCCACCGGGCCGCGCTCACCTCCGCCCAGCTGACGGCACTGCGCACCGCGGGCGGTGCTCCCGGCGCCGAGGACACGCTGTCGGTGCATCTCCCGTTCCAGGTGATCGACCGCGCCGACGCCCCGGCCATGGTCTCCGTCGGCATCCAGGACGACGTCTCCGGCCACTGCGCCGACGGCACCCTGCTCGACGGACTGCCCGCAGAGACGACGGGACGCGTGGGCAGGGGGGCGATCGGCGTGTCGGCCACCCGGCCCGGTGTCGAGACTCCGTACCTGCCCGCCCTGGACGTGGGTTCCTCGGACTTCACGTACACCCTGTGGTTCGCCCACGCGGCCACGGCCTCGACTCCCAACGCGGCTCTGCTGTGGGCCTACGGCTCGACATCCGGCAAGCCCTCCCTGTGGGTACGCACCCAGCCGGCCCAGGACCGCCTGCTGGCCTGGGCCCAGACACCCGAGGGACACGTCCAGGTCGCCCTGCCGGACACCGGCGCGTCCACGGCCTACGGGGACGGGGACTGGCACCTGCTGGCCCTGAGCCGCGCCGACGGCGTCCTGCGTCTGAGTGTCGACGGCGCGCCGGCCGTGGAGGCCTCCGGCCTCACCGGTTCCCTGACCGGGGCGGCGGCCGAAGGACTGCGGGTCGGCTCCAAGCCGGACCGCTCCGACGTGCTGACCGGCAGGCTGGACGACGTCCGTCTGTTCGACCGGGCACTGACGCGGACCGAGCTGACCACCGCCACGGCCTCGACGGTCGGCGGCAGCGGCGGCTACCCGTCGGACCTGCCCCGGGTCTGGTGGTCGATGGAGCCGGGCAACACCGAGGTCCACCAGATCCAGCGTTCCGCGGCCGGCCCGGCGACACCGGACTCCTCCGCCCACTGCAACCACGCCTACGTGCGCGGCTCCGCGGCCACGGGTGACGGCAGATTCGGCTCCGCCCTGACGCTCGACGGCACGGACGACGGCGTCGAGCTCCCCTACGGTGCCGACGAGGCACTGGGAGCGGACGACTTCACCGTCGCCCTGTGGTGGAAGTACTCGGCCACCGCGGTCACCGGAGATCAGGTGCTGCTCTGGGCGTACGGCACGGGAGGTGCGGAGCGTCAGCTGTGGCTGCGCGCCAAACCCTCGCAGGACCGGCTGACCGCCCACCTCCAGACGGACAGCGCCACCACGGAGTTGCACGCGGTCGACACGAGCGCGGGCACGGCCTTCGGGAACGCGGCGTGGCACCACGTCGTACTCCAGAGGTCCGGCGACCGGCTGACGCTGTCGGTGGACGGCACCGTCCTCGACGAGGCGGCCGCCCCCTCCGGTGCGGTGACCTACGGCGACGCCTTCGAGGTGTCCGGCGTCCACCTGGGGACCCGGCCGAACGGTGCCGAGTACCTGCAGGGGGCTTTGGACGAGTTCGTACTGGTACGACGGGCCCTGACGGCGCAGGAGCTGACGGCACTGCGCACACTCGGCGCCGACCCGGGGACGGCGACGGTGGTGCGGCTCCCCTTCGAGACGGTGACGGCGACGGGATACGCCCGCATGTGACGCCGGCGGCGGGGTGCCGGGATCCACGGAGCCCGGCATCCGCCGCCCGACAGCGGGCCTTGACCTCAACTTCGCTTGAGGTCCTACGGTCCGGGGCATGGACTACTCACATGACGACGCGGGACTGGCACGGCAGCCCATCGGCTACTGGAGCTGGGCCGCCCACGAAGCGACCGTGACCCACATCCGGGCCGCACTGGCCGAACACGGCCTGACCCAGCCTCCCTGGTGGGTCCTCAACCAGCTCACCGAGGCGGACGGACTCGGCCGCCCGCGCGCGGAGGTGGTCGCGATGCTCCGCGGCTACCTGGACGCGGGCGACTCGCTGGAGCCGGAGATCGACACCCTCGTCGCCAAGGGCCTGGTCACGCAGGACGCCACCGCCCTCCTGCGGCTCACCCCCGAAGGGCACACGCTGCGCGCCGAGGCGTTCGAACGGGTCAGCAGGGCGAGCGCGGAGATCCACGCCGGGATTCCCGACGAGGAGTTCGTGGCCGCCCTGAAGGTGCTCCAGCGGATGATCCACAACGTGGGCGGCAAAGCCTGGCACCACTGAGCCCTGCCGCCGGTCCGGCTCGGTCAGACCCCGCTGAGCGACAGCTTCGCCGCGAAGCCGAGGAACAGCACGCCCGCCGCCGTGGTGGCCCCCGCCGACAGCCGCTTACGGCGGCGGAACGCGTTGGCCAGACGGGTGCCGCCGAATATGAGCGCCGAGAGGTAGAGGAAGCTGCCGATCTGGAGCAGCGTGCCGAGCAGCAGGAAGGAGAGCGCCGGATAGGCGTAGCCGGGATCGACGAACTGCACGAAGAAGGAGATCAGGAACAGGATCGCCTTCGGGTTGATCAGGCTGACCACGAGCGCCCGCCGGTAAGGGTGCTCCACGGCCCCCGCCGGTGCGGCGCTCTCCTCCGTCAGCTCGGCGGCCCGCTGATGCCGTTCACGCCACATCGACACGGCGGTCCGCATCATCCCGATCGCCAGCCAGGTGAGGTACCCGGCGCCCGCGTACTTGACGACGGCGAACAGCACCGGCGTCGTCTGCAGCAGGGAGGCGGCGCCCAGCGCCGACAGGGTCATCAGGACCGTGTCCCCGGTCCACACACCGGCAGCGGCCACATAGCCGGTACGCACCCCGCGCCTGGCGGCGACGGAGAGCACGTACAGCGAATTCGGACCGGGAAGCAGAATGATCAGCACCAGGCCGGCGAGATAGGTCGGGAGATCGGTGACACCTAGCATGGACGGAGTGTCGCACGCGGGTACGACACTCCGCCCTGGTGGTTCACATCGCGGAGGACCAGCCCCCGTCGCCGTCCGGCAGCCGGTCGTGCTGGATCACAGCTCAGAACGCGTCCGTCGGTACGTACGCGCCCCAGACCTCCCGCAGCGCGTCGCAGACCTCGCCGACGGTGGCCCGCTCCCTGAGGGCGTCCTTCATCGGGTGGAGCACGTTGGCCGTTCCCTCCGCCGCCCTCTTGAGCTCCGCCAGCGCCGAGTCCACCGCGCCCTGGTCGCGTTCGGCCCGGAGCTTCGCCAGGCGGGCCGCCTGCCGCGCCTCGATCGCCGGGTCGACGCGCAGCGGCTCGTACGGCTCCTCCGCGCCGAGGCGGAAGCGGTTGACGCCGACGACGACGCGGTCGCCGCTGTCCGTCTCCAAAGCGATGCGGTACGCGCTGCGCTCGATCTCGCTCTTCTGGAAGCCGCGCTCGATGGCTTCGACCGCGCCCCCCAAGTCCTCGACCCTGAGCATCAGTTCCAGGGCGGCGGCCTCGACGTCGTCGGTCATCTTCTCGACGACGTACGAACCCGCGAAGGGGTCCACCGTCGCCGTCACGTCCGTCTCGTACGCCAGGACCTGCTGGGTACGCAGCGCGAGGCGGGCCGACCTGTCCGTCGGCAGGGCGATGGCCTCGTCGAAGGAGTTGGTGTGCAGCGACTGCGTGCCGCCGAGGACGGCCCCCAGGCCCTGCACGGCGACCCTCACGAGGTTGACCTCGGGCTGCTGGGCGGTGAGCTGGACGCCCGCCGTCTGGGTGTGGAAGCGCAGCATCAGGGACTTGGGGTTCTTCGCGCCGAACTCCTCCTTCATCACCTTCGCCCAGATCCGGCGCGCGGCGCGGAACTTGGCGACCTCCTCCAGGATCGTCGTACGGGCGACGAAGAAGAAGGAGAGCCGGGGCGCGAAGTCGTCGACGTCCATCCCCGCCGCCACGGCCGTCCGGACGTACTCGATGCCGTCCGCGAGGGTGAAGGCGATCTCCTGCGCGGGAGAGGCACCCGCCTCGGCCATGTGGTAGCCGGAGATCGAGATCGTGTTCCACTTCGGGATCTCGGCCTTGCAGTACTTGAAGATGTCGGCGATCAGCCTCAGCGAGGGCTTGGGCGGGAAGATGTACGTGCCCCGGGCGATGTACTCCTTGAGCACGTCGTTCTGGATCGTGCCCGTCAGCTTCTCCGCCGGCACGCCCTGCTCCTCGGCGACCAGCTGGTAGAGCAGGAGGAGGAGCGCCGCGGGGGCGTTGATCGTCATCGACGTGGAGACCTCGCCCAGGGGGATCCCGCCGAAGAGGACGCGCATGTCGTCGATCGAGTCGATCGCCACGCCGACCTTGCCGACCTCGCCGGAGGCGATGGGCGCGTCCGAGTCGTGTCCCATCTGCGTGGGCAGGTCGAACGCCACGGAGAGACCCGCCGTGCCGTCGGCGATCAGCTGCTTGTAGCGGGCGTTGGACTCGGTGGCGGTGCCGAACCCGGCGTACTGCCGCATCGTCCACGGCCTGCCCGTGTACATCGTGGGATGGACACCACGCGTGTAAGGGAAGGCGCCCGGCTCGCCGAGCTTCTCCTCGGCCCGCCAGCCGTCGAGCGTCTCCGGCCCGTACACCGGCTCGATGGGCAGTCCCGACTCGGACTCACGCGTCATCTGCTGTGCCTCCCACTCAAAGCTGCTCCTCGGTGACGAGCTGCGCGACGGACTCCGGTCGCAGCGCCAGGGCCTGCGCGTCTCCCTCCGCCGGGACCCTGCTGACGGCTCCTGCCCGGCGGCCCGGCCGTGTGTCTCCCATCATGCGCAGGATTCGGCGACCGGGCAGGACGGGAATCCGTCCCATGAGATGTCCGCGCCGCGCGCCGGTCACGAGCGACCGGCGCCGACGGGCGGGTGAGGGGACGGAATGACACGCGGACGGACGAACGGTCACGGGCTCGGAGCGCGCACCGCCGCCACGGCAGCGGTCGGCCTGCTCGCGCTGGCAACCCTGGCGACGGGCTGCAAGGTCGAGCGGGTGGGGGCCCCGGAGCCCACCACCCTGCCGACGAGAACATCCCCGCGCCCCACGGACGACGCCAAGCCGGGAAGTACGCCGGCAAGCCCTGCGGCCAGTCCCCCACGGACACCGGGCGCGCGGCCCAGCCCTCCGCCCAGCACCCTGATGGCCGTCGGCGACCGGAGCACGCGGGTGCGGGAGCTCCAGGCGCGGCTGCGTCAGATCGGCCACTTCGGCCGCAGCCCCACCGGGTACTACGGCGCCACGACCGTCGCGTCGGTGCGGTCCTTCCAGGGCAGGCGGGGCCTTCCCCGTACGGGGCGGACCGACACCGTGACCTGGGAACGGCTGCTCGCGATGACGCGAAGGCCGACGTCGGGGGAACTCGACCCGCCGGCCGCGGGAGCGGAAGCGGCGAAGCCCGACGCCCGCTGCCTCCAGGGCAGGGTCCTGTGCGTCGACAAGAACACCCGCACCCTGTCCTGGATGATCGACGGCAGCGTCCTCTCGTCGATGGACGTGCGGTTCGGCTCGCAGTACACCCCCACCCGCGAGGGCACCTTCTCGGTGTACTGGAAGTCCCGCCACCACGTGTCGACGCTCTACGGGTCCCCCATGCCCTACGCCATGTTCTTCAGCGGCGGTCAGGCGGTTCACTACTCGCCGGACTTCGCCGCGCGGGGCTACGACGGCGCGTCGCACGGCTGCGTGAACGTACGGGACGAGGGGAAGATCGCGTCGCTCTTCGGCCAGGTGCGCAGCGGCGACAAGGTCGTCATCCACCGGTAGGGCGCTCCACCGGACCGATTGGGGGCGCGGGCGGGACCGGGGGAACGTGTCCCGCCCGCGCCAGGTGCGCTGAGCCGAAGGTACGGGGGGAACCCCGGCTCCTTGCGCGGCCGATGACCAGTCGGCACTTCTTACTGCGCCGTAGCGCCGAAGAACGTTACTGTCAGCACGTTCACGCAGGTCAGCGCGTTACGGGCGAGTAGGTGGACGATGAGCTCGCCGTGGATCCGCTGGTCGGCCCCGAGGTGTCCCGGTCCTTCGGCACGTCGTCCTGCCCGTTCCCCGCGGACGGCGTGCGGAAGGTGATCGAGGGGAGGGAGCCCCCACCGCCCTCGCCGCCGTCCCCGTCCTTGCCGCCGTCCTCGCCCTTGTCGTCGCTCCGGCCGTCGTCACCGTCACGGTCGTCCACGCCCAGCAGACGGTCGCAGAAGCGGTCGAGGTTGGTCTCTCCGTCGGCCAGTTCGAGGAGCCGGGACTCCTCCTCGCGGCTCAGCGTGTCCTCGCGGTAGGCGCGGCAGGCCTTGAGTGACTTCCTGTACACCTCGGCCGGGGAGCGCTCGGGTGTCCGGCGGCCGTCCGTGCCGTCCTGGCTGTCCTCGGCGCCGTCGTCCTGGGCGCCGCCGTCGGCACGGTCCCTCGCGCCGTCGCCGTCCTGTCCGGTGTGCCCGTCGCCGTCGTGCGTTCCCGTGTCCGGGAGGTCGGAGGGCGCGGGAGGGCTGGACGAACGGGGCGGTACGGAAGGCACGGGTGAGGGTTCACCTGAGTCGGGCACCTCGGCGCCCAGTTCCTCGGGGGACGCGGCCGCCGAGACGGACGTGGCCGGGACCGGTGAGCCGTGGCCGATGAACGGTACGGCCAGCATGCCCGTGCCCCCGGCGACCGCCACCCCGCCGAGCGCGCACCCGGCGAGCGAGACGGCGAGGCCGTAGCGCACCGGGCGGGTCCAGCGCGGACGCCGCCGGACCGGGGACGCGGGCGAGGCCCCGATGCGTACGGCGTGCAGGTCGTGCGCCCCTGCGGGTCCGGCGGGCGCACCGGCCCGCTTCCCGTTCCGGGAGGCCTCGCGGAAGGCGGCCAACGCCGCTTCCTCGCCGGGCAGTTCGTCGTCGGGAGCGGCGGGGGTCCGCAGCGCCAGCAGTGCGGCCCGCAGCTTCCGGGCCTCTGTCACCGCGTGATCGTCGACAGGCTCGACGGACTCGCCGCGGAGCAACGACTCCGCCGCGTCCGCGTCAAGCCACTCGTGCTGCTCGTCGGCCATCACATGTCCTTCTGCGTCCACGGACGCGAATGCGTCACACCGGCGGGCGTCGCGGCGCCCTGGCGGCCGGGGCGCTGCGGGGGTACCGCACCGAGCTCCGCCCCCGCCGCCGGAATGCCGTCCTCCGGGCCCGGGTCGGCGCCCACCAGCTCCGCCAGCCGCTTCAGTCCCCGGTGGGCGGCGGTACGCACCGCGCCGGGGCGCTTGCCCAGCGTCTGTGCGGCGCTCTTCGCGTCGAGACCGATCACCACGCGGAGCACGACCGCCTCGGCCTGGTCCTGCGGCAGCTGCGCGATGAGGGACATGGCCCGTCCGGTCGCCAGCGACTCCAGGGCCTCCCCCGCCGTGTCGGACTCGGCGGCCTCGCCCTCCAGTTCGCTCTCGTCACCGCCGACTGCCGGGCGCCTGCCCCGCATCCGTATGTGATCGAGCGAGCGGTTGCGCGCTATCCGGGCGGCCCAGCCGCGGAACCGGTCGGCGTCACCGCTGAACCGGTCGATGTCACGCGCTATCTGCAGCCAGGACTCGGACGCCACGTCCTCGGCGTCCGGTTCACCGACCAGCGTCCGTATGTAGCCCAGCAGCCGTGGGTGCACAGCGCGGTACACAGTACGGAAGGCGTCCTCGTCCCCGTCCTGTGCCGCGAGCACCGCGGCGGTCAACTCCGCGTCGTCCCCCAGCACTCCCTCAACCCGCCCTGCTGATCGGAATCGTAGCTGGTCACCGCTACTGCGCCACCCTGCGCGAGTCAGCACGCTACGTGGTCGGACGGTGCCCCGTCCATGACTTGTACAACCTGCAACTGTCCCCTGACCCAGCGCGGTGTGACAGAAAACGCACCTGTGACGCAGAGATGAGTACGGGGTCGCTCAGCGGCCCTGTGGAAGACGGCCGGGGCCTCTCCTGTGGGGGGTGGCGGCCCCGGTCGTCGTCCCCTCCCCCTCATGACGTCACCTCAGGGGCACGCCGCCGGGCCGGCCACCGCCCCGGGCGCGGCGGGACACCACCGCGCGGAGCACCCGCCGGCCCTCGGTCGACAGGTCCAGGACCCGGCGCAGCCCCGTCCCGCCGCCCTCCGTGCCCGCGGCCTCGGCGAGGCTCTCCAGGATCTCGCCCTGGCGGCGGAGTTCCCCGGTGACGAGCGGCCCGGCGCCCGCGGCTCCGCCGTCCCGGCAGTCCTCGGCGCTTCCCGCGTCGTCACCGGCCGGGAAGTCGTACAGGCGGTGGACGTCCAGTGCGAGCAGCGAGCAGGCGTCCGCCCACACGCGCAGCGGCTCCGCCGTGAAGTCCCGCGGCGCGGCGCCCAGCAGCACGCGGACGCGCGCCACGACGATGTCGCTCCCGGCGGTGTCCTCCAGCTCCGCGTGCACGGCGTCGAGCCGGGCGGCCCAGTCCGCGCCCTTCTCGCAGGCCGCCCAGAGCGGGCGCAGCGGCTCCGGGTCGTGCCCGTCCCCCGGCAGCGGAAGGCAGCGGTCCAGGCAGGCGATCCCGCTCGCGGCCAGTCCTCGCTCGTCGGCACGAGCGATCAGCTCCAGCAGGCTCATCGACGCCTCCCCCATCGGTCCGTCGGTCCCCGGGAGCACACCGCTTCCCGTTACCGCGTACTGCGCCAGATGGCTGAAAAACGTCACTCTTCCGACACGTGAGCTCACAGCGGGACTCAGTCGGACAGGCTCTTGATGCCCAGACGGTCCAGGAAAGCGAAGAAAAGTTCCTCTCCGGACCACTCGGGCCGCTCGATCCGCAGCAGTTCGAGGAGGGGCCCCTCGCGAACGCCGCGGCCGGTTTCGGCCGCCCAGCGGACGGCCCGGGCCGCCGCGTCCTCGGGCGACAGGAAGAGGTCCTCCGGCGCCGGGCCGTCCGGGCCGAGACGCTCGGCCATCGGCGTCCTGCCGAGGCAGGCGTACCAGGACCCGCTGTGCGGCGCCGCCGCCTCGACGGCTACGCAGACCCCGTCCATGACGAAGCCGAGGAGGACCGGCGCCCGTGCGGCGTCGGCGAGTGCGGTCATGCTGCCGAGCGAGGACTCCGTGGGATGGGACCAGACCTGCCACCCGTCCGCGCGGTACTCCCGCAGCGTCAGCCGCTCGCGCGCGTCCCTCAGCGCGGGGTGGCCGATGAGCGGCTCCCCGCTGCGGCCCACGAGATAGCAGCCCCAGAAACCCACGTCGCGCTCCCCCCGCGGTCCGGGCTGACATTCTTCCCACCCGGCGCCGCGGGGAAGCGCGAAAACGGGACCCGACTCGGACGGGGACCCGTCCGGCCGTTGCCGGGACGGGAAACGCGTGTGCCGCGCACCCCCGAGAGGGGTGCGCGGCACACGCGGTGCGGGACGTACGGCGGATACGGCTCAGCCGGTCTCGTCCGCCAGTTGCTGGAACTGCGCCCAGGTCAGCTTCGGCTCGCGCGGGTCCCACAGCTTCTGGGAGACCGCGTTGAGCGGCATCCGGATCCCCTCGGCCACCTGCGCCTGCGTCTGCGCGTTCGGGAAGTCGCCCCAGACCGCGAACCGGCCGCCCAGGATCTGCTTCGAGTAACGCTCGGGGACGGGCTCGGTCCCGCGCAGGACGAACGGGGTCCACTGTTCGTAGATCCGCTCGCCCGTCGGATATGTGAAGTCGTTGGGCTCGCCGAGCACGTAGTAGAGGTACTCGTCGTTGAGGTTGACCACCTTGCGGCCCTCGGCGAGGTAGTCCTGGGGCGGCCGGGCGCCGATCTCCTTGCCCGTCCAGTACTCGACCTCGATGCCCTTGTCCGCGGTGACCGTCCCGCCGCTGAAGAAGCCGTCGTTCCACGCCTTGGGGATCTTCTGAGCCTTGCGGATGACTGCGGCGCGGTCGTTCAGCCAGCCCTCCGTCAGGTCCTGGACGGTGGCGCCGTCGCCGTACTTCTCGACCGCGGCCGCGGCGAGCTGCGGGTAGGAGGCCTGCGGGCTGCTGACGGTGAGCGCCTGGTACTCGTCCGCGCCGACGTGGAACCAGTTGCCGGGGAAGAGCTCGGCGTACTCCTTCAGCAGGTCGTCGACGATCTTCGCCGACCCGGCCTTCGAGATGTCGATGGCACCCTGCCGTGCGACGCCCTGCGTGTTGCGCAGCTGGAGGTCGGGGTGGGCGCGCAGGACGGCACCCAGGTGTCCCGGGGAGTCGATCTCGCCGACGACCGTGATGTGGAGGCTCTGGGCGAGCTTCAGTATCCGGCGGACCTCGGCCTTGGTGAGGTGTTCGTCGGAGACCACCTCGGGGTGCGAGTCGGACTCGATCCGGAAGGCCTGGTCGTCGGAGAAGTGGAGGCCGAGCTGGTTGAGCTTGAGGTCGGCCATCTCGCGCAGCCGGTCCTCTATCCAGCCCGCGGTGTAGTGCTTGCGCGCGATGTCGAGGTTGAGACCCCGCTGCGGCCGGTCGGGCGTGTCCTCGACGACGCCCTCGGGCACGGTGCTGTCGGCGTTCAGCGACTGCTTGAGCGTGCGGGTCCCGTAGAAGACGCCCGCCTGGCCGGGCCCGCTGATCGTGACCTGGTTGCCCTCGGTCTTCAGCGTGTACGACTCCGGGGAGCCCTTGTCCGAGGCCGCGAGGGCCAGCTGGACGTCACCGGACCGGGGGGACTTCTCGCCCCGGTAGCCGATCTTCAGCTCCTTCGCGAGCAGCTTCGCCTCGTCGGTGAGCGCGGGGTCGGCCGCGACGACCGCGCTGTCCTTCGACGGTTTCCAGCCGGGCCCGCGTGCGGCGGTGTGCTCCCGGACCGCGGGTATGGTCCGCGGCGTCGTGGAGAGCGGATAGCTCCGGGTGGGTGACGGTGAGGCGGACGTGCGGGCCGAGGCCGATCCGCTGTTCTGGGACCCCGGGCCCGAGTCGTCGGGCCAGACCACGACGGTGAGGGTCACGGCGGCTGCCACCGCGACGGCGGCGCCGGCCACCAGGGGTGCACGTGAGGGCGACATCGGTCAGAAACCTCCGGATCGGGGGAGAAACAGTTCAAAGAAGATGAGAAAGTCGGGCATTTCCCCCGCTGATTCGTCCATCGAGCGTTCCGAAACTCTCCCGTCCGGGTGAAGTTCTCGCATCATTCGGTTGCGCGCCGCCACGCCTCGCTAGCGTGAAGGGACATACGTACCAGTCCTCACTCCCACTCCGCGCAACCTCGCCGCTCTCCGGGCCCTCTTGTCCAGGGTCACAGATGTCATTCGTCCGAGGAGTCCCGCTGTCCAGGTCCAGCGAGCCGCACCCCGACCTGCCGAAGCCGACGCAGCAGGCAGGCCGGACGGCGGTCCCCGTCCAGCACCGGGGACCTGCCCCGGCCCTCCGGGTGGCCCCCATGGAGGCCACCGTTCCGGAACCAGTGTCGGTGAGTACACCCACGAGTGCCCACTCGAGTGGTCTCGCGCGCTTCAACACCTGGCCCCGGGACCTCGCCGAGACCTCCCTGCTGGAATGCTGCGGGAGCCGCCGGTGGGCTCACCGGCTGGCCGCCCACCGGCCCTACCCCGACGTGGAGACGCTGCTCGCCGCCTCCGACGAGGCGGGATACGACCTCGCGCCCGCCGACATCGCAGAGGCGATCGCCGCGGAGAGCGCCCCGTGCCTGCACCACGACGCCCCCCGTGCCGCCCATCTGGCGCTGCGCGCCGCGCACGCCGCGTACGAGAGCCGGTTCGGCCACGTCTTCGTGATCTGCCTGGACGGTCTGCGCCCCTCCCAGCACGTCGACCAGGTGCTGGCCGCCATCCGCACCCGGCTGACGCACGACCCCGACGAGGAGCGCTCCCTGACCGCGGAGGAGATGCGACGACTCGCCCGGGGCCGCATCATCGAGCTGGTGACGGAGGCGGGGCGGACGCCCGACCCGTTCCCCCCGGTGGCATATGGCCCCCGGTAGCCCGTCCGTGCCTGTTTGACTGCCGCTTTGATCACACCAGAGGCCCCGCCGCCATGGAACCGACAAAGCGTCGCTACGATGGCCGGGGCCGGTGGACCGTACCCGGCCGGGTCAGACCGACAGTCAAGCCGGCCGACCCCAATCCCCGCTCCCGGAGGGTTCTTCCGTGCCGGCTGGAACGCTGTACCGCGGCCGGGAAGGCATGTGGTCCTGGGTGGCTCATCGAGTCACCGGTGTCCTCATTTTCTTCTTCCTGTTCGTACACGTCCTTGACACCGCACTCGTGCGTGTCTCCCCCGAGGCGTACGACGACGTCGTGGCCACCTACAAGACCCCGCTCGTCGCACTGCTCGAGTACGGCCTGGTGGCCGCGATCCTCTTCCACGCGCTGAACGGTCTCCGCATCGTCGCCGTGGACTTCTGGTCCAAGGGCGCCCGCTATCAGAAGCAGATGCTCTGGACCGTGCTGGGAATCTGGATCGTGCTGATGGTCGGGGCCCTGTACCCCGTCCTCGGTCACGCCGTACGTGAAGTCTTCGGGAGCTGAGGCCGATGTCCACCGAGACACCCACTTCCGCGATCGGTGACGTCGAGGGCGTAAGCCTCTACGACGTCGACAACCCGGCCCCGGTCATCGAGCCCCCGCGCAAGCGCACGGGCAAGACCCCCAAGGGCTCGCGCACCAACTTCGAGATGTACGCCTGGCTCTTCATGCGCCTGTCGGGCATCGTGCTGGTCGTCCTCGTCATCGGTCACCTGCTGATCCAGCTGGTGCTCGACGGCGGCGTGTCGAAGATCGGCTTCGCCTTCGTCGCAGGTCGCTGGGCCTCGCCGTTCTGGCAGGTCTGGGACCTGGCGATGCTGTGGCTGGCCATGCTCCACGGCGCCAACGGCCTCCGTACGGTCATCAACGACTACGCCGAACGGGACAACACCCGCTTCTGGCTGAAGATGCTCCTGTACACCGCCACGGTGTTCACCGTCCTGCTGGGCACGCTGGTGATCTTCACCTTCGACCCGAACATCCGCTAGGCGCCGGGACAGAGGGACCAGAGGAAAACCATGCAGATCCACAAGTACGACACCGTCATCGTCGGCGCCGGCGGCGCCGGTATGCGCGCGGCCATCGAGTCGACCAAGCGCAGCCGCACCGCCGTGCTCACGAAGCTCTACCCCACCCGCTCCCACACGGGCGCCGCGCAGGGCGGCATGGCCGCCGCGCTGGCCAACGTGGAGGAGGACAACTGGGAGTGGCACACCTTCGACACGATCAAGGGCGGTGACTACCTGGTCGACCAGGACGCCGCCGAGATCCTCGCGAAGGAGGCCATCGACGCCGTCCTCGACCTGGAGAAGATGGGCCTGCCGTTCGGCCGTACGCCCGAGGGCAAGATCGACCAGCGCCGTTTCGGCGGTCACTCCCGCAACCACGGTGAGGCCCCGGTCCGTCGCGCCTGCTACTCGGGCGACCGCACCGGCCACATGATCCTCCAGACGCTCTACCAGAACTGCGTCAAGGAGGGCGTGGAATTCTTCAACGAGTTCTACGTCCTGGACCAGCTGGTCGTCGAGGAGGACGGCGTCAAGAAGTCCGCCGGCGTCGTCGCCTACGAGCTGGCCACCGGCGAGATCCACGTCTTCCAGGCGAAGTCGGTCATCTACGCCTCGGGCGGCACCGGCAAGTTCTTCAAGGTGACGTCGAACGCGCACACCCTGACCGGTGACGGCCAGGCCGCCTGTTACCGCCGTGGCCTGCCCCTGGAGGACATGGAGTTCTTCCAGTTCCACCCGACGGGCATCTGGCGCATGGGCATCCTGCTGACGGAGGGCGCCCGTGGTGAGGGCGGCATCCTCCGCAACAAGGACGGCGAGCGCTTCATGGAGAAGTACGCGCCGGTCATGAAGGACCTCGCGTCCCGTGACGTCGTGTCCCGCTCCATCTACACGGAGATCCGCGAGGGCCGCGGCTGCGGTCCCGAGGGCGACCACGTCTACCTCGACCTCACGCACCTCCCGCCGGAGCAGCTGGACGCCAAGCTCCCGGACATCACCGAGTTCGCGCGTACCTACCTCGGCATCGAGCCCTACACGGACCCGATCCCGATCCAGCCGACCGCGCACTACGCCATGGGCGGCATCCCGACCAACGTCGAGGGCGAGGTGCTGGCCGACAACACCACCGTCGTCCCGGGCCTGTACGCCGCCGGCGAGGTCGCCTGTGTCTCCGTGCACGGCGCCAACCGTCTGGGCACCAACTCGCTGCTCGACATCAACGTCTTCGGACGCCGCTCGGGCATCGCCGCCGCCGAGTACTCCGCGAAGAACGACTTCGTCGAGCTTCCCGAGAACCCGGCCCGGCTCGTCCAGGAGCAGGTCGAGCGGCTGCGTAACTCCACGGGCACCGAGCGGGTCCACGCGCTCCGCACGGAGCTGCAGGAGTGCATGGACGCCAACGTGATGGTGTTCCGCACCGAGCAGACCATCAAGACGGCGGTCGACAAGATCGCCGAGCTGCGGGCGCGCTACCTCGACGTGTCCATCCAGGACAAGGGCAAGCGGTTCAACACCGACCTGCTGGAGGCCATCGAGCTGGGCAACCTGCTCGACCTGGCCGAGGTCATGGCGACCTCCGCGCTGGCCCGCAAGGAGTCCCGCGGCGGTCACTACCGCGAGGACTACCCGAACCGCGACGACGTCAACTTCATGCGCCACACCATGGCGTACCGCGAGGTCGCGGACGACGGCACCGAGTCGATCCGGCTCGACTACAAGCCGGTCGTCACGACCCGCTACCAGCCGATGGAGCGTAAGTACTGATGGCAACCCCGACCCTGGACAAGACCGACAAGGCCGAGGCGGGCTTCGCCGACACCCCGTACATCACGGCCACGTTCCGGATCCGCCGCTTCAACCCCGAGGTCTCCGACGAGGCCCAGTGGCAGGACTTCCAGATCTCGATCGACCCGAAGGAGCGTGTGCTCGACGCCCTTCACAAGATCAAGTGGGAGCAGGACGGCACCCTGACGTTCCGTCGTTCCTGCGCGCACGGCATCTGCGGCTCCGACGCGATGCGGATCAACGGCAAGAACAGGCTCGCCTGCAAGACGCTGATCAAGGACATCAACCCGGAGAAGCCGATCACGGTCGAGGCCATCAAGGGCCTCACGGTCCTCAAGGACCTCGTGGTCGACATGGACCCGTTCTTCCAGGCCTACCGCGATGTCATGCCCTTCCTCGTCACCAAGGGCAACGAGCCGACGCGTGAGCGTCTGCAGTCCCCCGAGGAGCGCGAGCGCTTCGACGACACCACCAAGTGCATCCTGTGCGCCGCGTGCACGTCCTCGTGCCCGGTGTTCTGGAACGACGGCCAGTACTTCGGCCCGGCGGCCATCGTCAACGCGCACCGCTTCATCTTCGACTCGCGTGACGAGGGCGGCGAGCAGCGCCTGGAGATCCTCAACGACCGTGACGGCGTGTGGCGTTGCCGGACGACGTTCAACTGCACGGACGCCTGCCCGCGTGGCATCGAGGTCACCAAGGCGATCCAGGAAGTGAAGCGCGCGCTGATCACCCGCCGCTTCTGACCGAGTCGTTCGCACCGGGAGGCCCCGTTTCCGCGCACGGACAGTGCGGGAGGCGGGGCCTCTTGGTGCGTCGGGCGGTCCGGGACGGTACGGTCGTGCGGAGCCGGTGACCGGCTCACCTCTCCCGGAGCAGCACAGCGCGGGAGCAGATGGCTTGAGGGAGAACGGGGAACGCTGTGAGCGATCCGAATCCGTACGCGGACGACTCATACAAGTGGGGCCCGCCCCAGCCGCCGGGCAACCCGCCCACGATGCCGGACGGCCAGGGCTACGGCTATCCGGCGGCGGGCGCCGCTCCTGCGTACGGCTACCCGCAGCCGCTGCCCGACTCCGCGGCACAGCCCGGGCCCGGGTACGGCTACCCCGCGGGCCAGCCGACGGAGCCCGGCTTCAACCTGCCCGCGCAGCAGGGCGGTGGCGGCGTCCCGATGCTGTCCCTGGGTGACATCACGGTGATGAACGACGGCATCGTGACCCCGTCCGGCACCCTGCCGCTCAAGGGAGCGGTGTGGACGGCGACCGACATGTCGCGCACGGAGGAGAAGATCCCGACCGTGGGCATCGTCCTCGCGATCATCTTCGCCCTGTTCTGCCTCATCGGTCTGCTGTTCCTCCTGATGAAGGAGAAGCGCACGACGGGCTTCGTGCAGATCACGGTGACCAGCGGTGGCCGCCACCACCAGACGATGATCCCCGCGACGGGCCCGGAGACCTTCCAGTGGGTCATGTCGCAGGTGAACACCGCGCGTTCGATGAGCGCCTGAGCACACGCCCCGGCTCCTCCCCCGCGCCCACGGCGCTCCGGTCCGCCGCCGGAGCGCTGCACCGGACCGGGCGCCCGGGGCAGGCCGGACCGTCGCCCGGTTAGCCTTGGGACCGTGGTGGAGCAAGAGAAGAACGTGGCGGACGCGGACGGTGCGAAGCAGGCCTCGGTCGGCGGGGCGGCCGGGAAGTCCAAGGCGCCGAAGAGCGAGCAGACCCGCACCCTGATCCTGGAGACGGCGCTGCGGCTCTTCGAGGAGCGCGGCTACGACCGGACGACGATGCGGGCCATCGCCAAGGAGGCGGGTGTCTCCGTCGGGAACGCGTACTACTACTTCTCTTCGAAGGAACACCTGGTCCAGGGTTTCTACGACCGGCTCGCCGCCGAGCACGAGGCGGCGGTGCGGCCCGTACTGGCCGGGGACAGGGACCTCGCCGTACGCATCCGGGGGGTGCTGCTCAGCTGGCTGGACGTCGCCGGGCAGTACCACCGCTTCGCCGCGCAGTTCTTCAAGAACGCGGCGGACCCGGACAGTCCGCTCTCCCCGTTCTCCGAGGATTCCGCCGCGGCCCGCGAGGCGGTCATCTCCGTGCACGAACGCTGCCTGTCGGGTTCCTCGGCCAAGGCGGACCCGGAACTGGCCCGGTTGCTGCCGCAGTTGATGTGGCTGATGCAGATGGGCCTGGTGCTGTTCTGGGTCTACGACAGGTCCGAGGGCACTGAGCGCAGCCGCCGGCTCGTCGAGCGCACCGCGCCGATCGCCGCGCGGGCGATCGCTCTCTCCCGGTTCCGGGTGCTGCGACCGCTCGTGCGGGAGATCCACGACGTGCTGGTGGAGTTCATGCCCGGGGCGCCCCCGCAGGGCGCGCGGGACGTCAGATCCAGCTGAGTTCCCACAGCCGCCAGAGCCCCGTGCCGTCGGAGAGGTACTGGGATCCGGACACGGACTGCTTGCTGACGACGTAGTCCTTCTTCTGCCACAGCGGGATCAGCGGGACGTCCTTGCCGACCAGTTCCTGCAGCTCCTTGAAGTCGGCCGAGGTCCGGCCGCGGTCGCTGTACTGCTGGGTGGCGGTGATCAGCGCGTCCATCTTCGTGCTGGTGTAGCCGTTGTGGAGGGAGCTGTCGCGGCCGACCAGCGGCTGGCTGAAGGTGTCGGGGTCCGGGAAGTCGGGGAGCCAGCCCAGGGTGTACGCGTCGTACTTGCCGGCCGCGTAGCCCTTCTGGAACGCCTGCCACTCCACGGCCTCCTCCGTGACCTTGAACAGCCCGTCCTTCTCCAGCTGGCGGACCAGCTCGGTGGACTCCTCCTTGTTGGCGTCGTCGTCGCGGTGGGCGAAGGTGATGTGCAGCGGGAGGCTGACCCCCGCCTCCTGCATCAGCGCCCTGGCCCGCTCCGGGTCCGACTGCGGGTAGGAGTCGAAGAAGGGGGTGCTGTGCCCGATGTACCCCTGCGGGATCAGCGAGTAGAGCGGCTCGACGGTGTTGCGGTAGACCTTGGTGACCAGCGGCCCGCGGTCGATGAGCCAGGCGATGGCCTGCCGGATCCTCTTGTCCGCCAGCGGCGACCCGTCACGGACGTTGAAGACGAGGTTGCGGATCTCCGCGCTGTCCGCCTCGGTGACGCGCTGCTCACTGGCGCCCGGGTCGAGCTCGGCGAGCTTCTCGGCAGGGAGCTGACGGTGCGTGACGTCCACGTCGCCGGCCGTCCAGGCGGCCTGGAGCGCCTCGGAACCGTCGAAGTAGCGGATGTCGACCGGGCCGCCCGTCTTCTTCAGCGCGCCCTCGTACGCCGGGTTGGGCACCAGCTCGGCGAGCACGCCGGGCTCGTACGACTTCAGCGTGTACGGGCCCGAACCGTCGACCTGGTTGTCCGTGCGGAGCTTGTCCTTCGGGTACTTGGTGGGGTCGACGATGGACCCGGCGCCCGTGGCCAGCTTCTGGGGGAACGTCGCGTCACGGGACGAGAGGTTGAACGTGATCGTTCGCCCCTCGGACACGATGGTGTCGAGGCCGGGGAACAGCACCGACGGGCCGACGTCCGCCTTGATCTTCAGCATCCGCTCGAAGGAGTACTTCACGTCCGCGGCCGTGATCTTGCGGCCGTCGGAGAACGTCAGGTCGTCCCGCAGCTTGCACTGGTACGTCTGGAGCTTCTGGCCGATGAACCCGCAGCTCTCGGCGGCGTCCGGCTCCGGCACGACAGCACCGGACTTGAACGTCATCAGGGACTGGTAGAGGTTGCTGTAGATGGCCCAGGAGCCCGCGTCGTAGGCGCCGGCGGGGTCGAGCGAGGTGACCTCGTCGGACGTACCGACCGTGATCGGTGACTGGTCGGCGTCGTCCGAGGGAAGCAACTGCCAGGCGCCGACGCCTGCGATGACCAATACCGCCAGAATCGCGAGAATCCGTAGACGGATGAACCGCATGTGCCGTGCTCCCTTGCCAACCCACCCCGGCCGCGTGCACAGAGAGGCACATCATCGCCGCATGTTCGGAACCACCCAATCACACGATATTCACATATGGAAGGCCACCCCTGTGTTTCACAGGTTTCGAGGTCAGGCGTGCGGGGAAGCGAGCTCCACCACCGTGATGTCCGAGGGGGCACCGACACGCACGGGCGGCCCCCAGGCGCCCGCGCCTCGCGACACGTACAGCTGGGTGTCGCCGTAGCGTTCGAGCCCGGCGACCGTGGGATTGGCGAGCTCGGCCAGCAGGTTCCCGGGCCAGAGCTGGCCTCCGTGGGTGTGGCCGGAGAGCTGGAGACCGACGCCGTACTCCACTGCGTCGTCGATGACGACGGGCTGGTGCGCGAGCAGGACGGAGGCACGACTGCGGTCGCGGTCGCCGAGCGCGCGGGCGAAGTCGGGCCCCTGCCCCTCGCTCTCGCCCGCGACGTCGTTGACCCCGGCGAGATCGAAGCCGGCGATCTCGACGCGGGCGTTCTCCAGCGGGTGCAGGCCCAGTTCGCGTACGTGGTCGACCCACTGGGCCGCGCCGGAGAAGTACTCGTGGTTGCCGGTGACGAAATAGCTGCCGTGCCGGGCCTCGAGATCGGCGAGCGGCTCGGCCGCGCTGCCCAGGTCGGCGACGGAACCGTCGACGAGGTCCCCGACGACGGCCACCAGGTCGGATCCGGTGGCGTTGATCGTGTCGACGATGCGCCGGGTGTGTGCGCGGCCCAGGATCGGACCGAGGTGGATGTCGCTGACCACGGCGATACGGAAGCGGTGGGCCCCCCGCGGAAGTCCGGCGAGCGGGACGGTGACCCGCTTGACGCGGGGGCCGCGCAGCACCCCGTAGGTGCCGTGACCGACCGTTCCCAGCCCGGCGAGGGCGGCCGCTCCTCCGACCGCGCGGGCGACGAACAGCCTCCGCGAGGGGTCGGCGACGGCCGGGGCGGGGGCCTCGGGGGGTGCGGTTCGGGTGCTGTCCGCCCCGGGGGCGGTGTCCAGGCCGGGGTCTCCGCCGTGTCCGGAGGATGGGGTGGAGACCTGCGCCGCGTGCACCTCGGCCGGCCGGTCCGCGCGCTCGGGAGCCGTCGCGTCGGCCGCCCCGGCCCGGCGCGCGAGCATCCGGCGCAGCAGGGGGCGGACGATCTCTCCCACCAGCAGAGCCAGCGTCAGGTAGAGCAGGGCCGCCAGCCAGATGTAACCCGGCCAGGCCAGCACCTGCTGCAGCCGGAAGGGGAAGCCCGCTCTGCTGGAGACGAGGGCCCCGACGGACAGCAGTGGCAGCACGAAGGCGGCGACGGTGCCCGCGCGGCGGGCGACGGTGCCCTTCCGCGTCGTGTCACCGATCAGCCGGCGCCACACGTACCGGTGCACGGCCGCGAGCAGCGCGACAACCGCGACCGCCACGAGTACGAAGACCACAAACACGTACGCTCCCCCGCTGAAACGATCCTGTCCGGACGGCGCCCCACGCCCCGCCCGTCATCTGCCTTCGCGACGCAAAGCCCTGACACCACGGAACCCGATGACCCCTACAGCCGTCCCCAGAAGAAACGAGGTGATGGCGAGCAGGAGATGGACCCAGAAGTACGCAGTCGGGTCTCCCGCGTCGTCGAACGCGAGCCCGCTGCCGTCCTTCCAGAGATTTTTCACAAAGGTGACCCAGATGACCCAGCTCCACGCTCCGAAGACGAGCAGGAACCAGGAAACGGGGCGGCTGAGCTTCATGGAATCAGTATCGCCGCCCCACTCCGGCGGGATCGCCCGGGGTGGGCTGTCCCAGCGGTATGCACGGCGGGTCAGGCCATCCGGGTCCCCGCCCTCCGCAACGCCCTGTACGTTTCCGACCGTGCCTGCTCTGAAAAAGACCGTCGTGACGGTCATCTCTGCCGCGTTGCTGTCCCTATGTGTCGTCAGTCCCGCGGGGGCGGCCGACAAGGACAAGACCGAGGAAAAACAGCCGAAGCCGACCGGTCCGATGTCGACCGTGGGAGGTGCCCGGCTCGGCCAGGTGGGAACCCAGGTCGATCTGGGGCCGGGCGCCCCGGTGCTTCCCAAGGATCTGAGCGCGCGGTCCTGGATCGTCGCCGACGCGGAGGACGGGCAGGTGCTCGCGTCGCACAACGCGCACTGGCGGCTGCCGCCCGCCTCCACCCTGAAGATGCTCTTCGCCGACACGGTCCTGCCCGCGCTGCAGCCGAAGACGCTGACCCACCTGGTGACCGAGGACGAGCTCTCCGGCGTGGGCGAGGGAAGCAGCCTGGTGGGCGTCAAGGAGGACCACGAGTACACGGTCCACGACCTGTGGCTCGGGGTGTTCCTCCGCTCCGGCAACGACGCGGTGCACGTGCTGTCCGAGATGTACGGCGGCGTGCCCGCGACGGTCGCCGCGATGCAGCGTCACGCCGAGGAGCTCCAGGCCCTGGACACCACGGTCGTCTCGCCCGACGGTTACGACGCCCCGCGCCAGGTCTCCAGCGCCTACGACCTCACCCTGTTCGCCCGGAGCGGGATGCAGAAGGCGGACTTCCGCGAGTACGCCGCGACGGCGACCGCCGAGTTCCCCGGTGAGGTGAAGAAGGGCAAGCGGAAGAGCTTCGAGATCCAGAACACCAACCGGCTGATCACCGGGGACATCGGGGTGGAGCCGTACAAGGGCATCGCGGGCGTCAAGAACGGTTACACCACCCACGCGGGCAACACCTTCACGGGGATCGCCGAACGCGACGGGCGGGTCCTTCTGGTGACGGTCATGAACCCCTCGGCGGAGGAGAGCCACGCCGTCTACAAGGAGGCGGCCGGCCTCCTGGACTGGGGCTTCGCGGCGAGCGGCAAGGTGACCCCGGTCGGTGAGCTGGTGCCACCGAAGTCAGCCGTCGTGTCGAAGGGCTCCGAACCCGCGACGGGCAAGGGCAAGGAGGGGACGGAAGGCCTGGAGGGGAAGGAGCAGGCCGCCGCCACGACCCACGCGGCCGCTGCGGGCTCCAGCGGGGTCTGGACCGCGCTGTCGGTCGTCGGCGGGGTGCTGGTCGCCCTGGCCGCCGGGGCGTGGCTGGTCAACCGGCGCTGGCCGCTGCCCGACCTGGTGCGTCGCCTCCCCCGCCGCTGACGTCCGCGCCCTGCCCGTCCGCCGCCTCGTCCTTGCTGGGCGTCGCCGTCCAGGCGGCGCAGACCAGCAGCAGCTTCGCGCTGAAGTTGATCCACAGGAGGAGCGCGATCGGCACGCCGAAGGCGCCGTACATGCTCTTGGACGCGACGTCCCTCATGTAGCTGCCGAGCAGCAGCTTGAGCAGCTCGAAGCCGACCGCGCCGACCAGACCGGCCACCATCAGCCGGCGGCGCGGCGGCTCCACCCCGGGCAGCAGGGTCAGCAGGTAGAGCAGGATCAGGAAGTCGGCGAACATCGCCACGAGGACGGCGGCCACCTGGAGCAGCACCCCGCCCACGCCGTTCTCGGGGATACCCAGGCGGTCGACCGTCCAGCCGATGGCAGTGGAGGCGACGGTGGACACGGCGAGGGTCGCGAGCGCCGCGCCGCCGAGGCCGATCAGGAGACCGGCGTCCTTGATCTTGCGGACGACCGGGTTCCCCTCGTCCAGGTCGTCCTTCTCCCACACGGCCCGCAGGCAGTCCCGCATCGAGCCGATCCAGCCGATTCCGGTGAAGAGCAGCAGCGCACCGGCGACGACCCCCACCGTGCCCGCGTGGGCCACCAGGCTGTCGATGCCGAGCTGGTCCGAGATGCCGGGCACCTGGTCGGCGAGTTTGTCCTCGATCTTGTCGAGCTGCTGGGGGGAGAGCAGCGCGGCGCCGATCGCGGCACCGACCGCGATCAGCGGGAAGAGCGCCAGGAAGCTGAGAAAGGTGATCGCCGCGGCGAGCCTGGCCCAGTGGACCCGTTCCAGCGTCTCGTAGGAGCGCCAGGCGTGCGTCTCCATCAGCCGTGCGACGAGCGGCCCGATGACGGGAAGGTTTTTCAGCCAGTCCATGCCCTACGCGTACCCGTCCGCGCGCAGAAAACCGGCGTCCGTGGCGACCCGGACCAGCAATCACCCATTTCGGTGAGTGCTGTAACAAATCCCTCATATGGGTTTTGCTGGGCTATACGGTCACGATCATGTCTGTCGACACGGTGTCCTTGACCGGCTGGGGCCGCACCTCCCCGACGACCGCGCTGCGGTTCCGCCCTCGCACGTACGAGGAGGCCGCGGTGGTCGTGCGCGGACGCGGACCGCGCGGGGTGGTCGCCCGGGGGCTGGGGCGCGCCCATGGTGACGCCGCGCAGAACGCGGGCGGCTCCGTGCTCGACATGACCGCGCTGGACCGGATCCGCGCGGTCGACGCCGTCGCGGGGACGGTGGTCTGCGACGCCGGGGTGAGCCTGCGCCGCCTGCTGGGGACGCTGCTCCCGCTCGGCTGGTTCGTCCCGGTCACCCCGGCGACCGGCCATGTCACCGTCGGCGGCGCCATCGGCTCCGACGTCCACGGCAGGAACCACCGGACCGCGGGCTCCTTCGCCCGTCACGTGCGCTCCCTGGAACTGCTGACCGCCGACGGCGAGGTGCGTACGGTGCTGCCGGGCACCGATCTCTTCGGCGCGACGCTCGGCGGTCTGGGCCTGACCGGTGTCATCCTCTCGGCCACCCTCGGGCTGCGTCCCGTCACCACCTCACTGATGTCGGTCGACACCGCGCGGGCGGCGGACCTGGACGGGGCGCTGGCCCGCCTCTCCGCCTGCGGCGACGGCACTCCGTACGCGGCTGCCTGGATCGACCTCCTGGCCCGCGGGAAGGCGACGGGCCGCGCTGTCGTCACCCGTGGGGAGCACGTGCCCCTGGACGCGCTCCCGGCTCACGCCCGGCGCACGGCGCTCACCTTCCGTCCGGGCCTGCCGCCCGCCGCCTCCCTCATCCCCGAAGGGCTGCTCGGCCGGGGGCCGACGGCGCTCCTGAACGAGCTCCGCCACCGCGGCGCCCCTGTCGTGCGGACCCGGCAACTGCAGAGGATCTCCGCCTTCTTCCATCCCCTGGACTCCGCACCCGGCTGGTGCCGCGCGCGAGGGCGGGCCGGCTCCGTGCAGTACCAGTTCACCGTCGGACACGGGCAGGAGGAGACCCTGCACCGCGTCGTCCGGCAGCTCACCGTCCGCCGGTACCCCGCCTTCCACGCCGTGCTCAAGCGGTTCGGCGAGAGCGGCCCGGGCTGGCTCTCCTTCCCGGCACCGGGCTGGACGCTGTCCTTCGGACTGCCCGCCGGCCTGCCGGGTCTCGCGCGGCTGCTCGACGGCCTCGACGAGGAGGTGGCGGCGGCGGGCGGCCGGGTCTCCCTGGCGAAGGACGCGCGGCTGAGGCCCGGCCTGCTGGCCGCGATGTACCCGAGGCTGCCGGAGTTCCGGGCCCTGCGCCGGGAACTGGATCCGGAGGGGGCCTTCCGGTCCGACCTGTCCCGGCGTCTCGTGCTCTGACCCGCCGGCCCGCCCTGTTCAGCACGCTCCGCCCCTGCCCTGCCGCCTCTCCGCCGCTTCTCCCCGTCACCCCGCTTGGAGTTATCCCGTGAAGGACGCCTTCGGTGCCCCGCAGTCCCTGCTCGTCCTCGGCGGCACCTCGGAGATCGGCCTGGCCACCGCGCGGCGGCTGATCGCCCGCCGCACCCGGACCGTGCACCTGGCCGGGCGGCCCTCCCCGGCCCTCGAACGGGCTGCGGCGGAACTGCGTGGGCTGGGCGCCGACGTCCGTACCGTCGCCTTCGACGCGCTCGACTCCGCCTCGCACGAGGAGGTGCTCGGCAAGCTCTTCACCGACGGGGACATCGACATGGTGCTGCTGGCCTTCGGTGTGCTGGGCGACCAGGCGCGCGACGAGGAGGAGCCGCTGTCCGCGGTGCGGGTGGCTCAGACGAACTACACGGGGGCGGTCTCCGCCGGGCTGGTGTGCGCCGGCGCACTCCAGGCGCAGGGGCACGGGTCGCTGGTGGTGCTCTCCGCGGTGGCCGGCGAACGCGCCCGGCGCGCCGACTTCATCTACGGCTCCAGCAAGGCGGGCCTGGACGCCTTCGCCCAGGGACTCGGGGACGCACTGCACGGGACGGGTGTGCACGTGATGGTCGTACGTCCCGGCTTCGTACGGTCACGGATGACGGCGGGGCGTGAGGAGGCGCCGCTCGCCACGACCCCGGGGGCGGTCGCCGACGCGATCGTGACGGGGCTGCGGCGGCGCTCGGAGACGGTGTGGGTGCCCGGAGCCCTGCGGGTGGTGATGTCGGCCCTGCGGCACGTGCCGCGTCCGCTGTTCCGGCGGCTGCCGGTGCGCTAGGCGTATCGCCCTGTGAGGCCGGGGACGCGGCCGGCGGGTGGTCTGCCCGCGAGTGCGGTGAGCCCGCGTCCGTGCCCGGGCGGCCGGCCGGGGCCGGGTCTCAGGTGCGGAGGGACGGCTGGTCCATGGAGCTGCCGCCCTGAGCCGGCACGGCGGGGGCGTTCCCGCCGCCTCCGAACGGGAACTCGTTGATCTTGCGCCAGACCGCGTCAGGGCCCTGTTCGTACAGCGCGAAGGAACCACAGGTCCAGGCGGCCTCGTACGAGGAGAGCTCCTCGTACGCCCGGTCCATGGCCTCCTCCGCGATGCCGTGCGCCACGGTCACGTGCGGGTGGTACGGGAACTGCAGCTCGCGCACCAGGGGCCCGGATGCCTCCCGGACCCGCTTCTGGAGCCAGGAACAGGCCGAGGCACCTTCGACGACCTGGACGAAGACGACCGGCGACAGCGGGCGGAAGGTGCCCGTGCCGGAGAGCCGCATCGGGAAGGGCCTGGCCGTGGCGATCTGGGACAGGTGGGTCTCGATCGCCGGCAGGTCGGCCGCCCGGGCCTCGGTGGGCGGAAGGAGGGTGACATGGGTGGGGATGCCGTACGCGGCAGGGTCCCCGAAGCTCGCGCGCCGCTCCTGGAGCAGGCTGCCGTATGGCTCCGGGACCGCGATCGAAACGCCGAGCGTTACGGTCCCCACGTCGTTCTCCTCAATCTTCGAAGGTTGTCGTTCGTCGTGCCGACGCCAGTGTGACCCCTTCGGACGCCGTCTCGCCAGGGTCCTTGGACTCAGTGCTTCGCGGGCAGAAGCCCCATCCGGTCGTAGGTCTGCGCGAGCGTCTCGGCGGCGACGGTCCTGGCCTTCTCGGCTCCCTTGGCCAGGAGGGCGTCCAGGGTCTCCGGGTCGTCCAGGTACTCCTGGGTGCGGGTCCGGAACGGGGTGACGAACTCCACCATGACCTCGGCGAGGTCGGTCTTGAGCGCGCCGTAGCCCTTGCCCTCGTACTTCTGCTCCAGGTCCTGGACGGCGGTGCCGGTGAGGGTGGAGTAGATGCTCAGCAGGTTGCTGACACCGGGCTTCTTCTCCGTGTCGTAGCGGATCACGGTGTCCGTGTCGGTGACCGCGCTCCTGACCTTCTTGGCGGTGGCCTTCGGGTCGTCGAGGAGGTTGATCAGGCCCTTCGGCGTGGACGCCGACTTGCTCATCTTGATCGCCGGGTCCTGCAGGTCGTAGATCTTCGCCGTCTCCTTGAGGATGTACGGCGCCGGGATCGTGAACGTTTGGCCGTAGCGGCCGTTGAACCGCTCGGCGAGGTCCCGGGTGAGCTCGATGTGCTGACGCTGGTCCTCGCCGACCGGGACCTGGTTGGCCTGGTACAGCAGGATGTCGGCGACCTGGAGCACCGGGTAGGTGAAGAGGCCCACGGTCGCGCGGTCCGCACCCTGCTTGGCGGACTTGTCCTTGAACTGCGTCATGCGCGACGCCTCGCCGAAGCCGGTGAGGCAGTTCATGATCCAGCCGAGCTGCGCGTGTTCGGGGACATGGCTCTGGACGAAGAGCGTGCACCGCTCCGGGTCGAGCCCGGCCGCCAGCAACTGGGCGGCGGCGAGCCGGGTGTTGGCGCGGAGTTCCTTCGGGTCCTGCGGAACGGTGATCGCGTGCAGGTCCACCACCATGTAGAAGGCGTCGTGGGACTCCTGCAGCGCCACCCACTGGCGGACCGCACCGAGGTAGTTGCCGAGGTGGAACGAGCCTGCGGTGGGCTGGATTCCGGAAAGCACGCGGGGTCGATCAGAGGCCATGAACTCATTGTCTCAGGTGTGGAACCGATCTCCGGCAACCGGTGTAGGAAAGATGTGAGGACGCGGGGAGGGGCTCCACAGCCGGGCCTGGAGGAGGGCCGCACCATCGACGACGGGGGTGGGAGCGGCGGTGTCGAGCGTGCCGGCGAGCTTTCCGCCGGCCGTGACGAGCGTGAGGCCGAGGTGATCGCTCGTGTGCGCGCCGGGGATGCGGAGGCATACGCGCAGCTGGTGCGCCGCCATACAGGGGTGGCGCTGAGAGCGGCGGTCGCCTTCGGCGCGGGGGCGGACGCGGAGGACGTGGTGCAGTCCGCCTTCTTCAAGGCGTACCAGGCGCTGGGGCGGTTCCGGGAAGGCGCGCCCTTCAGGCCGTGGCTGCTGCGCATCGTGATGAATGAGACGAGAAACACGGTCCGCTCGGCAGGGCGTGCGCGGGCGGTGGCGGGCCGTGAGGCGTGCCACCGGGGTGCGGAGCCGCTGATACCCGATTCGGCGGACCCGGCCGCAGCAGCCCTCGCCGGGGAACGCAGGGCGGTGCTGACAGCCGCGCTGGACGAGCTGAGTGAGGAGCAGCGCCAGGTGGTGACCTGCCGCTATCTGCTGGAGATGGACGAGGCGGAGACGGCGCGGACACTCGGCTGGCCGCGGGGGACGGTGAAGTCCCGGCTGAACCGCGCACTGCGGAAGCTGGAGCGGCGGCTCGGCGGGCAGCTGGGTCCCGATCCCGACGGACGCCCGGATCCGGATGGGCGGGGAGGAAGGTGAGGGCGGTGGAAAGGGCGACCGGAGGCGACGGGCCGGAGCGTCCCGGACGGCCGGACGACGGGCAGCGGGCGCGGTTGCGGGCGGAGCTGCTGGCGCTGCGTGAGGGTCTGGAGGTTCCGGAGGCCGCGGGCGCGACGATGGCCGAGCGCGTCCTGGCGCAGATCGTCGCGGAGGGGGTTCCGGTGCCGGTGCGGGAGCCCCTGGGCCGTCTGGAGCGGGTCCGTGCGTGGTGGCGCGGACACGTCCGCGTGTGGGTCGCCGCTCTCTCGGGAGTGCTCGTGGTGCTGGTGCTCACGCCGCCCGTGCGGGCGGCCGTCGTCGAGTGGTTCGACTTCGGCGGGGTCGAGGTGCGGTGGGTGCCCGGTGCGCCGGGCGGTACCCCTGCGGAGGAGGCGCACGGGCCGGGCTGCGGTGTCCCGCTCCCCATGCCGGACGCGGTCCGGCGTGCGGGGTTCCGGCCGGTGGTGCCGGACGCGCTGGGGGCGCCGGACAGCGTGGCGGTGACCGGGCTGCCCGAAGGCCGGTCGATGGTCACGCTGTGCTGGAAGGAGGGTGGGCGGACGATACGGCTCGACGCGTTCGCGGCCGGCCTCGATCCGTACTTCACCAAGCAGGTGCGTGTCCCTCCGGAGTGGGTGGAGCTGCACCCCGGCGGTGCGGGTGCGGGCCTGGACGGCCGGGCCGGGGGCCTGGAGGGCGCCGCGTGGTTCGCGGAGCCTCATCGCCTGGAGTTCATGATGGTCGGGGAGGACGGCGACCGGTGGATCAGGACCGAACGAACCGCCGGGCCGACCCTGTTGTGGATGCGGGACGCCCGGATGACCTTCCGGCTGGAGGGCGTGGACGACGTGGCACGGGCGCGAGAGATCGCCGAATCGACGCTCTGAGCGATCCGGAGGGCGAGTCCGTCGTCCGGATCTCAGGCGATTTCCCTCTCCGCCGGAACCCGCAGCCCTCGGCCGGTGTATCCAGGGCGACGCTGCCCGGAGGGGCCGGGCAGCGGCCGGACAGGGGGACGTCATGCGGGAGCAGCAGCAGGGGGCGGCGCGGAGGGCCATGTCGGGGGCACGGACCGGCACGGTGGGGCGCGACCGGGGCGCCGGGCTCGGTGGGGCGGGGTGGGGGACGCGGTGGGTGCGTCGTACCGGTGTTCTCGCGGTGGCGGCCGGGCTGGGTCTGCTGTGGGCACCTGAGGCGTCGGCGGGCGGGCCGACGAGTGTGCTGATCACCTCTCCGTCGAGCCGCGAGGCAGTCGCGCTGCCCGTGTCGGACGCGCAGTACGTCTCGCTGGAGAAGTTGCTCGGACCGGGCGGCACCGGCTCGCGGGCGCAGCCCGCGTCACTGGACGGCTCGGCAGGGACGCGTCAGATCAATGTGACGTGGATGGCGCTCGATCTGCGGCCGGCCAGGACCGACCGTGTCTTCCCCGGCGAGGACCCGGACACCGTGTGGATCCACACGGCCACGGAGGTGCCGGACACCTATCGGGGGCGCTGGCACCGGGCTGCCGAGCCGGAGAGGCTGACCGCGCTCCTACGGCAGCTCGGCCTGATGGGCAGGCCGGGCGTGGAGGGAGGAGGCCCTGCCCTTTTCCCCGAACCCTGGGAGAGCGAGGGCCTGTTCGGGCGAGGGGCCGAGCGGTCACCCCTTGCTGCGTGGCCTGCGGTGGGACCGGCCTCGGCGTCCGCCCCCGCCGTCCCGTCATCCGCGTCGGCACAGGAGCAGGGGGCGTCCGGGAGGCACATGCGCCTGGATCGCTGGTGGTGGGCGATACCGGGTCTCGTGGCCGGCTCGGCGCTCACCTGGGCGGCGCTGCGGCGGGGAGCCGGTGTGCGCGTGCGGGGACAGCGGCAGCAGCTCCTCGACGGCTGAGCGGCGGGCCTGCCCGGGGGGCCGGGAGCCGCGGCGGCGACGCCGAGGCGGGCCCGGATGCGGCCCCGGAGACGAAGGTCGCGGGGCGCGCCGCGCGGCGAAGGTTTCCATGTCCTGAATCCGACCGACGATACAAAGTGGGCACCACCCCCGCCCACGCCGCACGACGAACGGAGATCCCGTGTCGATCACGGAAACCGCCATCGCCTCCGCCGAGGCTCACAGCGCGCACAACTACCACCCGTTGCCGGTCGTCGTCGCCTCGGCGGAAGGCGCCTGGATGACCGATGTCGAGGGGCGCCGTTACCTCGACATGCTGGCCGGCTATTCGGCGCTCAACTTCGGGCACGGCAACCGGCGGCTGATCGACGCGGCCAGGACTCAGCTCGAACGCGTGACGCTGACCTCGCGCGCTTTCCACCACGACCGGTTCGCCGAGTTCTGTACGCAGCTCGCGGAGCTGTGCGGCATGGAGATGGTCCTCCCCATGAACACCGGGGCGGAGGCCGTGGAGACAGCGGTGAAGACGGCCCGCAAGTGGGGCTATCGCGTCAAGGGCGTCCCCGACGGGATGGCGAAGATCATCGTGGCGGCGGACAACTTCCACGGCAGGACCACCACGATCGTCAGCTTCTCCACGGACCAGGAGGCGCGGGCCGACTTCGGTCCGTACACGCCGGGGTTCGAGATCGTTCCGTACGGGGATCTCACCGCGCTGGCCGAGGCGATGACGGAGAACACGGTCGCGGTGCTGATGGAGCCGATCCAGGGGGAGGCCGGGGTGCTGGTTCCGCCGCCGGGCTATCTGGCGGGGGTGCGGGAGATGACGCGGGAGCGGGATGTCCTGTTCATCGCCGACGAGATCCAGTCGGGCCTGGGCCGCACAGGGCGCACCTTCGCCTGCGAGCACGAGGGGGTCGTGCCCGACATGTATGTGCTGGGGAAGGCCCTGGGCGGGGGCGTGGTGCCCGTCTCGGCCGTCGTGTCCTCCGCCGCGGTGCTCGGTGTCTTCCGGCCGGGCGAGCACGGTTCCACGTTCGGCGGGAATCCGCTGGCCTGTGCGGTCGCCCTGGAGGTCGTCGCGATGCTGCGCACCGGTGAGTTCCAGCAGCGTGCCACGGAGCTGGGCGACCATCTCCACGCCGAGCTCGGTCTGCTGGCCGGCGGCGACGCGGTCCGGGCCGTGCGGGGCCGGGGTCTGTGGGCGGGTATCGACATCTCCCCGGCTCTGGGCACGGGCCGGGAGATCTCGGAGAAGCTGATGGACCGTGGCGTGCTGGTCAAGGACACCCACGGCTCCACGATCCGGATCGCCCCGCCCCTGGTGATCAGCAAGGAGGACCTGGACTGGGGCCTGGACCAGCTCCGCGGCGTACTGGCCGGCTGAACCCGGTTCGGCGGGGCCCCGGCCGGCGGCTCAGAGGATGACGTGGGGCAGGAAGCGGGCGTACTCGTCCGTGACCAGCCCCGCCGATTCCCTGATGCCGAGCCCGGCGGACTCGTTCTCGACCACCCAGGCTCCCAGCACCACATGGTTGCCTGCGAAGTCGGGCAGGGGTGCCAGCTCCTGGTAGCAGCAGGGTTCGTCGCGCAGCACCTCGGCACTGCCCGGCTCGTGCACGGTGACGCCTGCGCCCTCACGGCCGAGCAACGGCTTCGCGACGTACCCCGCTCCGTCGGCCCCGGCCATTTCACGGGGGCCGTCGAGATAGGCGGGCAGGAGGTTGGGGTGTCCCGGATACAGCTCCCAGAGGATGGCCAGCAGCGCCTTGTTGGAGAGGAGCATTTTCCAGGCGGGCTCGATCCAGCAGGTGCTGCCGGTGCCTCCGCCGTTGTCCAGGGTGTCCAGCACCCGCGGCCCGAAGCGGTCCGTGGTCAGCCATTCCCACGGGTACAGCTTGAAGCAGCTGCGGATGAAGCGGAGACGCTCGTCGACGAAGCGGCCGGAGAGCTTGTCCCATCCGATCCGTTCGACGGACAGCGCCTCGGTGTCGATCCCGGCCTGCGCTGCGGTCTCCCGCAGATACGCCACGGTCATCAGGTCCTCGCCCAGCTCGTCACCGTCGGAGTGGGCGAAGTGCAGGGGGCCCGGTGGCAGCAGCGGGGCCTGCCGCTTCCACGCGTCGACGAGACGTTCGTGCAGGGAGTTCCACTGGTCGGCGCCGGGGAAGCGGTCCTCCATCCAGAACCACTGGGGGCTCGCGGCTTCCACCAGCGAGGTGGGGGTGTCAGCGTTGTACTCCAGCATCTTGGCCGGACCGGTTCCGTCGTACCGGAGGTCGAACCTTCCGTAGAGGGAAGGGAGTTCGGCACGGCGTCGCCAGGACTCGGCGACCAGGCCCGCCAGCCGGGGGTCGGTGATTCCGAGATCGGCGAAGCGGTCGTGCTCGACGATGTGCGCGGCTGCGGCCAGACACATCGTGTGGAGCTCCTCCACGACCTCTTCCAGCGCCTCGACCTCGGGCAGCGAGAAGACGTAGTAGGCGCTCTCGTCCCAGTAGGGGCGCAGAGATCCGTCCGGGTAGCGGGTCAGGGGGTAGATCAGCCCCTGTTCCTCGACGGTTTCCTGCCATCCGGGGCGCGGTTCCGTGGTGCGGCGTTCCATGGAGTCGTCAGCCGCCGCTGGAGCCGGAGGAGCCGAATCCGTCGCGTTCGACCGCCGACTTGTTGAAACTTCCGCCGGACATCCGGTTCTTGTGGCTGCTGCCGCCGTAGTAGTAGGTGCCGCTGCCGTTGCTGTCTTCGCACTCGTAACTGGGCAGGATCTCCTGGGTCACCGGATCGACGCACCGCTCGTCCGGTTCCGAACTGCACGCGGTGAGCGTTGCCGCCAGTACACCCATGCCGCCGAGCACGACGGTGCCCGACCTCAGCTTGCGCCTGTCCATGTTCTGTTCTCCCCCGTCGTGCCCAAGAGCCGGTGGCCGCCCACCCGCGAACTGCCAGTCAGATTAGATGCATGACTCCCTCGGCTGAAACCCGGTGCCGCTCACTCCCCCGCATCCCCTCACATCCTGTCTACGGGAGCACCCGGCAGAGCGCGTCGAGCGCGCCGGCCCAGCCGCTCTCCGACGGTGTGCCGTAGCCGATGACCAGTCCGTCGCGGCCCGGTTCCGTGTCCGGGTGCCGGAAGCGTGACAGTCGCTCCAGCGCGAGCCCCTGCCAGGTGGCCGCCTGGACGACCGTCTGCTCCGTCCCGTCGGGGAGTTCGAGGACGGCGTGCAGCCCTGCCGCGATACCGCTCACCCGGAAGTCCGGCGCCCGCTCCGCAAGGGCCTCGACGAGTTGGTCACGACGGCGCCGGTAACGCAGCCGCATGGCCCGCACATGCCGGTCGTACGCCCCTGACGCGATGAGCTCCGCGAGGGTCAGCTGGTCCAGCGCGCCGGACATCCAGTCGAATCCGCCCTTCGCCTCGCACACCTCCTCCACCAGGCCTCCCGGCAGCACCATCCAGGCCAGCCGCAGCCCGGGCGCCAGCGACTTGCTGGCGGTCCCGAGGTAGACGACCCGTTCCGGATCGAGCCCCTGGAGCGCGCCCACCGGCTGACGGTCGTAACGGAATTCGCCGTCGTAGTCGTCCTCCAGGATCAGTCCGCCCGAGGACCGCGCCCAGTCGACCGCCTCGGCCCTCCGGTCCGGATGGAGCGGGACGCCCGTGGGGAACTGGTGGGCGGGGGTCAGCAGTACCGCGCCCACCCCCGGTGTCTCCCGCAGCGCCCCGGTCCTGGCCCCGAGTGCGTCGACCGGAATGCCCGGTGTGCGGAGCCCGGCCTCGGCCAGGATGTTCCAGTGGATGTCCAGCCCGTACGACTCGACGGCGGCCCCACGCACCCCGTGGCGGCGCAGCACCTTTCCCATCAGTGTGAGCCCGTGGACGAACCCGGAGCAGATCACGATGTGTTCCGGGTTCGCGTACACCCCGCGCGCCCGCGCCAGGTAGTCCGCCAGGACGGTCCGCAGCTCGACGCGGCCCCGCGGGTCGTCGTAGCCGAAGGCCGCGTCGGGAGCGGCGGCGAGGGCGCGCCTGGACGCCTTGAGCCATTCGGCGCGGGGGAAGGACGAGAGGTCCGGCGATCCCGGCATCAGATTGTGGGCGGGGCGGCGGCGCACCGGCCTGGGTCCGGCACCCCGGGCGGCCGGCCCCGGCGCCGCGGCCCGCTGCGCGACCCTGGTCCCCGAGCCCTGTCGCGCGGTGAGCCAGCCCTCGGCCACGAGCTCGGCATAGGCGTCGGCGACGGTGTTACGGGCGATCCCGAGATCCGAGGCGAGTGTCCGGGAGGAGGGCAACCGGGTGCCGGGGGTCAGCCGTCCGGTCCGGACGGCTTCCCGCAGCGCGTTCATCAGCCCGCTGCGCAGGCCGGCGCCGACCGGTTCGATATGCAGGTCGGCACCGAAAGCGGCCCAGGAATCTGTCATGGAAATGGACCATACCGGTGCGCCATCCCACCGTTAGCGTCGTTTCCATGACCACGCACCCGCACCACCACGCACCCGCCGGGAACGCCCCCGAGCACCCCGCCCGTCTCCAGTGGGCCCAGCTCGCCCCCGACGTATACAAGGCCATGGTCCGGCTGGACGCGGCCTCCCGTAAGGGGCTCGACCCGACACTCCTCGAACTGGTGAAGATCCGCGCCTCGCAGATCAACCACTGCGCGTTCTGCCTCGACATGCACTCGAAGGACGCCCTCGCGGCGGGCGAGTCCGTCGAGCGGATCATCCAGCTCGACGCGTGGGAGGAGTCGCAGCACTTCTACACGGAGAAGGAGCTGGCGGCGATCCAGCTGACGGAGGCGGTGACCGTCCTGACCGACGGTTTCGTGCCGGACGAGGTCTACGCGAAGGCCGCCGAGCACTTCGAGGAGGCCGAGCTCGCCCAGCTGATCGCCGCCATCACGGTGATCAACGCCTGGAACCGGTTCGGGGTGACCGCGCGGCTGACTCCGGGCCACTACACGCCCGGCGGCATCAAGCACTGACCGGCCGTGGCCCGGGGCGGGCCGACGGCCCCGGGTACCGGTGGGCGTCAGGACTCGGGACACCGTGGCCCGACGCCCCCCGCCTGGCCCGCCTCCTGCCCGGCCGGCCCGGCCCGACGCCCGACCGGCCCGCCTGGCCTGCCCGGCCGACCGGCCCGCCTGGCCGACCGGCCTCGCAATCCTCCCGCCCCGCGTCCCTCCCGCCCCGGAGCCCCGATGAACGAGCCCGTGTCCGTCTTCCGCGCCCTGCACCACGGCCGTCCTCCGATCGACCCCCTGGTACTTCCGGGCCCCTGGGACGCCGCCAGTGCCCAGGCGTTCGAGGAAGCCGGATTCCCCGCCCTGGCCACACCGAGCGCCGGCGTCGCCGCCTCCCTCGGTCACGCCGACGGACGGACGCCCGTCGCCGAGATGTTCGCGGCGGTCTCACGGATCGCTCGGGCGGTGTCCGTTCCCGTGTCGGCGGACGTCGAGGCGGGGTACGGCCTGGCCCCGGAGGAACTCGTCGAACGCCTCCTGGAAGCCGGTGCGGTCGGCTGCAACCTGGAGGACTCGGTCGACGGGGTTCTCGTCGAGCCCCGTCGGCAGGCCGACCGGCTCGCGGAGGTGCGTGCCGCGGCGGGGAACCGCCTCTTCGTCAACGCCCGTGTCGACACCTACGTCCACGGTGATCCGGCTGTCACCGACGTGGTCGCGGAGACGATCGCCCGTGCCCGCCTCTACGCCGAGGCCGGTGCGGACTGCGTGTATCCGATCATGGCTCCGGCCGACGCACTTCCACGTCTGGCCGCCGCGGTCCCGGTCCCGCTCAACGCCCTCGGCGCTCCCGACGGCCCGTCCGCCACCCGCAGGCTCGGCGAGCTCGGCGCGGCACGCGTCACCTTCGGGCCCCAGCTGCAGCGCAGGGCGGCGGAGGCCGTACGCGGCCTTGCCGCCCGGCTGCTCGGTAGCTGAGGGTCGCAGCAAATCACTCGGGACACAGAAGAGGGCACCCCCGGCAGCAGTCGCTGCCGGGGGTGCCCTCCTACGGCTCCGGGTCCGGCCGGTGGCCGGACTCAGGTCAGATCAGGCCGAGCTCGCGGACCGCGTCGCGCTCCTCGGTGAGCTCCTGCACCGACGCGTCGATGCGCGCACGGGAGAACTCGTTGATGTCCAGGCCCTGGACGATCTCGTACTTTCCGTCCTTCGTGGTGACCGGGAAGGAGGAGATGATGCCCTCGGGGACGCCGTAGGAGCCGTCCGACGGGATACCCATCGAGGTCCAGTCGCCCTCGGCGGTGCCGTTGACCCAGGTGTGCACGTGGTCGATGGCCGCGTTGGCGGCGGAGGCGGCCGAGGACGCCCCACGGGCCTCGATGATCGCGGCGCCGCGCTTGGCGACGGTCGGGATGAAGGTGTCGGCGAGCCACAGCTCGTCGTTGACGACCTCGGCGGCGTTCTTGCCGGCGATCTCCGCGTGGAAGATGTCCGGGTACTGGGTCGCCGAGTGGTTGCCCCAGATCGTCAGACGCTTGATGTCGGAGACGGCGGCACCGGTCTTGGCGGCCAGCTGCGAGATCGCGCGGTTGTGGTCCAGACGGGTCATCGCGGTGAAGCGCTCGGCCGGTACGTCCGGGGCGGCGGCCTGCGCGATGAGGGCGTTGGTGTTGGCGGGGTTGCCGACGACGAGGACCTTGATGTCGTCCGCGGCGTTGTCGTTGATGGCCTTGCCCTGCGGCTTGAAGATGCCACCGTTGGCGGACAGCAGGTCGCCGCGCTCCATGCCCTTCGTGCGCGGGCGGGCGCCGACCAGGAGGGCTACGTTGGCGCCGGCGAAGCCGACGTCCGGGTTGTCCGTGATCTCGATGTTGCGCAGCAGCGGGAACGCGCAGTCGTCGAGCTCCATGGCGGTGCCCTCTGCGGCCTTCAGGCCCTGCGGGATCTCGAGGAGTCGCAGGTTGACCGGCACGTCCGGGCCGAGCAGGTGGCCGGAGGCGATGCGGAAGAGCAGCGCGTAGCCGATCTGGCCGGCTGCGCCGGTCACGGTGACATTCACGGGAGTGCGGGTCATGGCGATCTCCGTTAGACAGCTGGCGGTGGGGGTCCCTGCCCCTGGTGCTGGACATCTCTGAATCTTGATGTGAAGAGATATCCAGCCGTCAGGCTATCCGACCGCCGCCGCCCGGGCCGCCCGCCCCCCTGTGGGACCGCACACAGCCGGTTACGCAACGCAGCCGCCGCTCACGTGGTCACTCCGGCGTGGTGCAGCCGGTCGCCCCGGAGGCGAGAGTCGCGCACGCCTTGGCGTAGGAGGCCTCGCCGGTCGCGACCATCGGGGTGTACGCCTCGGCGTCGGCGTCCACCGCACCCTTCTGCTCCGACGAGCCGGCGGTGATGCTCACCGTGTCGCCCGGAGAACCCTGGGTGATACGTGCCCATGCCGCCCCGCAGGTCTCGCTCCAGCGGACCTCGACGAGGGCGCCGCCGACGGTCACCTTGGCCACCGTGTCGGCGAACTGACCGCCGCAGCCCATGGTTTCCGGGTCCTGCCCTGTGCAGTCGGCGCCGGTGCACTCGACACCGGCGGGCAACCGCGGAGCGCTGGTGCCGGGTTCGGCGGACGGTGTCGCGGTCGCCACGCCGGCGTCTTCGGTCCCGCCCAGATCGATGAGCAGCACCGCCCCGGCCATCAGCAGGAGCGCGCCCACGACACCCACGAGGAACAGCGCCACCCTGCGACGGCCGCCCCCTCGGGGCTCGCCGGGGCCGGCGCCCGTACGGCCTTCGTCCGCCCTCGGATCCGGTGCCGAGTACGGCTGCGACTGCGGTTGCGGCTGCTGTTGCTGTTGCTGTTGCGACTGCGACTGCTGCGGGATCCGCAGACCCGCACCGCGCTGGACAGGTACCGACGGCGGGCGGCCCGGGTCCCATCCGGGTCCTCCTGCACCTCCGGAGCTTCCCGAACTCCCCGAGCCACCTGGGCCTCTTGGACCTCCGGGACTTCCTGGACCTCCGGCCGAGGAGACCCCCCGGCCCCCGGCCGCCGTACCCCCACCGGCCGTACCGCCACCCGCCGTGCGGCTCGCGCGCCTGCTCGCCACGGGGGCTGCGGCAACCCCCGCCTCGCCGGGTGCCGCACGCGCCTGGGAGATCCTGATGGCCTCCATCGTCATGTCGTGGCGCATCTCGGAACGGCTCCAGGCCCGTTCCGCCAGCTCCCACATCGTCGTCAGGCGGTGCGGCTCCGCGCCGGTCACCTCGGCGAGCGCGACGATCGCCCCCTTGGGCGCGAGCAGCCTGCCGTTGAGGTAGCGCTCCCACGACGTCCTGCTGTAGCCGGTGCGGTCGGCGACCGCGGCCAGGCTCAGTCCGCTGCGGTCCACCAGCCTGCGCAGCTGGCCCGCGAACTCCCGTAACTGCGGATCGAGTTCTTCCGACAGTGCCTTCCAGCGAGGCATTGCTTCCCCCCGTCGATTCCCCCGGAGCGTTCCCGTCGCACCCCGGCACCCCGGCATCGGGCGCCTCCCCTGCGACCGGAACGGTTGGCCCCGCGCTCCGGACTACCCAGAAGGATGCACGTATCCACAACGCCGGTTCCGGACAAAGGGGCGCACAGGGGCATTCGGTAGGAGCGCGCTGTCCGTCGAGCGGCGTAGCGTCCACCGAGCAGTCGGGGCCCACCGTTGCCTGACGATCACACCGTGGCGGAATGGTCACTTCCGTGCCACAGGCGTCCGGCATCCCTTGAACCCGGCGCCTCATGTCCATGACTCTTGATGCAGGACAGGGCAAGGCCGCTCAAGTCGCCGTATTCCGGCGCTTCTTGCGCCGGCGCCCTGTCGGGTGTCCGTCCCTCCTCGGGGGAGGGGACGGACACCTTCATCGGGCGACAGGCGTGCCTCGGGCGACGGCCCGCGCTTCAGCGAATCGTGAAGTGGACGACGTCCTGCAGGAACGGGACCTGCAACCACGGCTTCGGCTGCGCCATCAGCGCGAGCAGCACGATCAGGGTGCCCATCGAGCCGTACGTGACCAGATCGGTGAACCGGGACCGGACCGCCAGCATGCCGACCGACGGAACCACCCAGCGCAGCACCGCCCCCGCGAGCAGCGCGACGCCCATCAGCATCGTGCCGACCCTGAACGCCTGGGCGAAGGGATCGGCCCCGACGATCAGCAGTCCGAGCCCGGCGGTGCAGAGCACGGTGAGCAGCGGCCACTGCCGGGCCGGGGCGGGAGCGTCCCCCGGCGCCGCCCTGCCGCCGCCCTCGGGGCGGGCGGTGTCACGGGTCAGCGAGAAACGGCGCGAGGGCGCCCAGGTCGAGCCGCTGGTCCCCGCGTCCACGGCGTCCCCGTCCTTACCCGCGCCCGTGTACACGTCGGCGCCCTTGTCAGTATCTGAGCCGACGCCCTTGTCGGCGTCGCCGCCCGCATCCGCGGTGACAGGAACCCCGGCCGTGACGGACTCCTCGTGCCCCTCGGACCGCTCGGACGTCCGAGCCCCGTCGGACGCCTTCACCGCACCGGGCTCCCCCGCCTCCGCGGCCGGGCCGTCATCCTGCGTATCGTCCGCGTGCCTACCGTCCGCGTGCCGGCCGTCCGCCGGACTCGTACCAGCACCCATGGCGCTCCTCCGGTCCGGGTCAGCCGGCGGAGGGGGCGGAGGCCTCGGCGGCAGCGCGTTCGGCCGCCTCGACCACGTTGACGAGCAACTGGGCCCGGGTCATGGGTCCGACACCACCCGGGTTCGGGGCGACCCACGCGGCGACCTCGGCCACACCGGGGTGGACGTCGCCGACGATCTTCCCGTTCTCGTCCCGGCTGACGCCGACGTCCAGCACGGCGGCACCCGGCTTCACGTCCTCGGGCTTGATCAGGTGGGGCACACCGGCGGCCGCGACGATGATGTCCGCCTGCTTGAGGTGCGCCGAGAGGTCACGGGTGCCGGTGTGGCACTGGGTGACGGTCGCGTTCTCGGACTTGCGCGTCAGCAGCAGCGGGAGCGGCCGGCCGATGGTGACACCTCGTCCCACGACGACCACGTGGGCGCCGTTGATCTCGACGCCGTGTCGGCGGAGAAGCGTGACGACGCCCTGGGGCGTGCAGGGCAGCGGACCGGTCTCGTTCAGCACGAGCTTGCCCAGGCTCATCGGGTGCAACCCGTCCGCGTCCTTCGCCGGGTCCATCAGCTCCAGGATGCGGTTGGTGTCGATGCCCTTGGGAAGGGGGAGCTGCACGATGTAACCCGTGCAGTCGGGGTTGGCGTTGAGCTCCCGTACGACCTCCTCGATCTCCTCCTGGGTGGCGGTGTCGGGGAGTTCACGCTGGATGGATCCCATGCCGACCTGGGCGCAGTCACGGTGCTTGCCGTTCACGTACCAGCGGCTGCCCGGATCGTCACCGACGAGCAGGGTTCCCAGGCCGGGGGTGATGCCCTGTGCCTTGAGGGCCGCCACGCGGACGGTCAGATCGGACTTGATCGCAGCTGCGGTGGCCTTGCCATCGAGAATCTGGGCAGTCATGACACCCATCCTCGCGGATGACCCCGCCCGCGTACCAATCCTGGCTTGCCAGATGGACACGAGATTGCACTTGCACAACGCATTCGGCAACCGACTGGACAAAATGCGGATGTCACGACGACGATAAGTCCCGCATCACCGCGGACAGTGTCGGGGGGACCACCGTTCAGATTGCACACGATTCCTCCGCCCGGGCCGCGTCGTCCCCGCACTTCACAACGGAGGAATCTCGCCATGAGCTTCGGCGACCCCAACAACCCCTACGGCCAGCAGCAGGGTGGACAGCCGGGCGGGCAGCCGGGCTACGGCTACCCCCAGCAGGCCCCGCAGGGCGTTCCCCAGCAGGGCTACGGCTACCCGCAGGCACCGCCGGTCCAGGGCGGTTACGGCTTCCCCGGTGGCCCGACCGAGATGCCCGGCGGCGTCAAGGCCGCCCGCGTCATGCTCTTCGTGATCGCCGGTCTCCAGGTCATCGGTGCGATCTTCGTCGCCCTCGCCGCCGCGGCCGTGAACGCGGCCAAGAACGACGCGACGCTGAAGGACGACGTCCAGTTCCAGCAGCTCGCCGACTACTCGGGCTCCGCGCTGTGGGGGATCGTCGTCTTCGCCGTGCTCTGGGGCGTCCTCGCGGTCTTCCTCGGCGCCAAGTTCGGCAAGGGGGGCAACGGGATCCGCATCACCGCCATCGTCTTCGGCGTGATCACCGCGATCCTCGGCATCTACCCGTTCGTCGTGATGGGCCTCGTCCACACGGTCCTCGCCATCCTGGTCGTCGTCTTCGTGGCGAAGTCCGACGGCGGCGCCTGGTTCAACCGCCAGCAGCAGCACTGACCAGCACGCCCGCGCGTGAAGGCCGTGGCACCCGCTCATCAGCGGGTGCGCGGCCTTCAGTCGTTTCCGGGCACCTTCGTGGTCCGCTCCATGACCACGAAGGAACCCGCCTCCCGCGTGATGCGGTAGCGCGCCTCGGGGTGAAGCTGCTCGGCGTACTTCACCGGGTCGTCGATCGGCCGCGACCAGCCGAAGTCCAGGTTGATCGCGACGACGTCGGGTGCGGTGCCGGGGGCGCCGCCGATCCAGTAGACCGTGCGGTCCGCGGTCAGGTGCGCCATCAGCGTGATGTCCGTCTCCACCCGCGCGCCCACCGGAATGGCGTCGAGCGCCGCTTCTGCCGCGTGGGTCCGCGCGTCCGTCCGGTACGTCTCCGGCCGCAGCAGGTCGCGGAGCGGCAGGTGCTGGGTGAGGGCGACGGCGACGGCCGCGGCCATCGGGACGGCGACGTTCGCGTACGAGACGAGCCAGGGCCGCTTCGACCCCCGACTGCGGCGGATGCCGTCGGCCATGGCGAGGAAGACCACCGGCATCAGGATCGCGCTGTAGTGCCAGACCATCCCCCAGTGGTTGGAGTCCTGGGAGAGCAGCCGCCAGCCGAGAGTGGGCAGGACCAGCAGGATCAGGGGTGAGCGGAGCGCCATGAAGGCGGTGATGCCGACCAGGAAGACCAGCATCTCCAGCTTGACGGAGGAGTCGAGGACGCCGAGGACGGAGTCGAGCGGGGAGACCTCCTGCCCGCCGTTCTCCTCGATCTTCTTCCAGTAGTCGTACGTCCCCGCGCTGCTGGCCGCGGGTATGAGCACCAGCACGGTCAACGCGAACGCGAAGACGCCGAAGGCCGCCAGGAGGAAGCCCTGGAGCCGCCGTCCGTACAGGGCCAGGAGCCCGCCCACGACGGCGACGGTGATCCCGAGGTCCTCCTTGACCAGGACCAGCGGCAGCGACCACAGGACGACGGCCCGCCACCGTTCCATGAGCAGGGCGCGGCAGACGAGCGCGATCAGCGGGACGGCGAGCGCTATCTCGTGGAAGTCGGCCTTCACCGCTTCCTGGAGCCCCCAGGAGAGGCCGTAGGCAACGGTGACGCACAGACCGGACCGGCCGCCGAGCATCTGCTGGACGGTGCGCCCGACGATGACGGCGGACCCGGCGAACAGCGCGGCCTGGGCGAACAGCAGGGCCACGGCGGACGGCCAGATCCAGTAGAGCGGGACGAGCAGCGCCACCACGGGGCTGAAGTGGTCGCCGAGGATGAGATAGCCCGGGCCCTTGATGTCGACGACCGGGGCGTCGAACCCGGCGTAGGCGCGCACCTCCTGCTCGAAGATGCCCAGGTCCCAGGAGGGCGACTGGAAGTGGCTGTACCGCAGGTACCCGTAGAGGAAGTAGAGCGCGCACAGCACGGCGGCGGCGATCAGGTACGGCCGCAGCGGCGCCGGGTGCTCCGTCCTCGCCGCCCTCTCCGGGGCCTGCCCTCCGGGCACGCCGGTCTCGCTCTGGTCCAGGTCAAGCACGATGCCCCCGCAACGGAGTCCCTCAGTGGTCAACTTCCGGTCGTCGCACCGGTCCCGCCCGTCGAAGCCCGCCAGGCCCGACAAGGCCATTCATTAGAACAGAGTGACGACCGGATTCCGTACGCCGGGACGCACCGCAGGCCGCGCCCTATCCGGGCGCGGCCTGCGGGTGGTGGTGCGAACCGGGTGTCAGTGGAAGAAGTGGCGCGTGCCCGTGAAGTACATGGTCACGCCCGCCTTCTTCGCGGCCTCCACGACCAGCTCGTCGCGGACCGAGCCGCCCGGCTGTACGACCGCCTTGACGCCGGCGGCGGTCAGGATCTCCAGACCGTCGGGGAAGGGGAAGAACGCGTCGGACGCGGCGTACGCGCCCCGGGCCCGCTCCTCGCCCGCCCGCTCGACGGCGAGCTTCGCGGAGTCGACGCGGTTGACCTGGCCCATGCCGACGCCGACCGAGGCACCGTCCTTGGCGAGCAGGATCGCGTTGGACTTGACCGCGCGGCACGCCTTCCAGGCGAAGGCGAGCTCCTGCAGCTCCTCGGCGGACAGCGCCTCGCCGGTCGCCAGGGTCCAGTTCGCCGGGTCGTCGCCTTCGGCCTGCAGCCGGTCGGTGACCTGGAGGAGGGCTCCGCCGTCGATCGGCTTGACCTCGACCGCTGAGGCCGGGGCGTCGGGACAGCGCAGCACCCGGATGTTCTTCTTGCGGGCCAGCACCTCGACGGCGCCGTCCTCGTAGGCCGGGGCCACGATGACCTCGGTGAAGATCTCCGCGACCTGCTCGGCCATCTCGACGGTCACCGGCCGGTTGACGGCGATGACTCCGCCGAACGCGGACAGCGGGTCGCAGGCGTGCGCGTTACGGTGCGCCGTCGCGACGTCACCGGCGACGGCGATACCGCACGGGTTGGCGTGCTTGATGATCGCGACGCACGGCTCGGCGTGGTCGTAGGCGGCGCGGCGCGCGGCGTCGGTGTCCGTGTAGTTGTTGTAGGACATCTCCTTGCCGTGCAGCTGCTCGGCCTCGGCGAGGCCGCCCTCGCCCGAGGTGTAGAGCGCCGCGGGCTGGTGCGGGTTCTCGCCGTAGCGCAGGACGTTCTTGCGCGCGAAGGTCGCACCGGAGAAGTCGGGGAAGCCCGAGTCGTCCGCGGCCGCGTAGCCGTCGGCGAACCAGGCGGCGACGGCCACGTCGTACGCGGCGGTGTGCTGGAAGGCCTCGGCGGCAAGCCGCTTGCGGGCGGTCAGGTCGAAGCCGCCCGCCGCGACCGCGGCAAGGACGTCGGCGTAGCGCTCGGGGCTGGTCACGACCGCCACGGACGGGTGGTTCTTGGCGGCGGCGCGGACCATCGACGGACCGCCGATGTCGATCTGCTCCACGCACTCGTCGTCGGAGGCACCGGAGGCGACGGTCGCCTTGAACGGGTACAGGTTGACGACCACCAGGTCGAACGGCTCCACGCCGAGCTCGGCGAGCTGCTCGCGGTGGGCGTCCAGGCGCAGGTCGGCGAGGATGCCTGCGTGCACCCGGGGGTGCAGCGTCTTGACGCGGCCGTCGAGGCACTCGGGGAAGCCGGTGAGCTCCTCGACCTTGGTGACCGGTACGCCGGCGGCTGCGATCTTCCCGGCGGTGGAGCCGGTGGACACCAGCTCGACACCCGCCTCGTGCAGACCGCGGGCGAGGTCTTCGAGCCCCGTCTTGTCGTAGACACTGACCAGGGCGCGGCGGATGGGCTTATTCACCGACATGACCGAGATGAACCTTTCGTCCCTCAATGCGATAGCCGTCGCGGGCGAGCCGCCCCACGGCCTCGACGAGCAGCTTGCGCTCGACTTCCTTGATGCGTTCGTGGAGGGCTGCTTCACCCTCCACCGTTTCCTCTTCGGTCACCTCGACCACGCCCTGCGCGATGATCGGACCGGTGTCGACGCCGTCGTCGACGAAGTGGACGGTGCACCCGGTGACCTTCACGCCGTACGCGAGCGCGTCGCGGACGCCGTGGGCGCCGGGAAAGCTGGGGAGCAGGGCGGGGTGGGTGTTGACGACGCGGCCACCGAACTCGGCCAGGAAGCCCTTACCCACGATCTTCATGAACCCCGCGGACACCACGAGGTCCGGGCGGTACTCCGCCACGGCCGCGGTCAGGGCGGCGTCCCACGCATCCCGGTCCGCGTACTCGCCGAGCTTGCACACGAAGGTGGGGAGCCCGGCGCGCTCGGCACGCTCGATGCCGAGGGTGCCGTAGCGGTCCGCGCCGACAGCGACGATCCGGGCGCCGTAGCCCTCGGGGTCGTCACCGATCGCGTCGAGGAGTGCCTGGAGGTTCGTGCCTGAGCCGGAGACGAGCACGACCACACGGGCCGGAGCGGCGGAGGGGGGCGGGGAGGCCACGGCGGGGCCCTTTCTCGCGTGGTGCAGCAGATACGCGATGTGCAGGAGGTGCGTTTGTATGGTCGTACGAAAGAAGCTCGCCCCCTGATACGGGGAACTCTACGAACGGTCCGACCGTCAGCAACGATACCGGCACTCCCGGCGGCCCCCACGGGACGGGGGCGTGGCCGGGAGGTAGCGTCAGGGGACAGGGAACCGCCCCCGGGCGGAAATGACGAGATGGGGAAGACGTTCACCACATGCCGGACCGCCTCCGCACCGCCCTTGGCCACCCGCTGCCCGAGCGGGCATCCATGCTGATGCGGGAACGCCAGTCCTCATCACCGGACTCCTCGCCGGGATCGGGTTCCCCGTCGGGATCGGGACCCTCCGGGGGTCCGGGCTCCTCCTCCGGGTCGCCCTCGTCCGGATCCTCGGGCTCATCCTCAGGGGCGTCGGGCTCATCCTCAGGGGCGTCCGGCTCCTCCGGGTCGTCCGACGACAATCCGTTCGCGGCACCGCCCGAGGACCGGCCCGACCAGCCCTGGCAGCCCCGCCATCCCTCCCACGCGCCGGGACAGCACGGCAACGGCGGGAACGGCGACGGGGGGCACTCCGACGACCGTCCGGCCTGGGGCAGTCAGTGGAGCGACCAGCAGCCCGGCCGCCAGGGCGGCGGCTTCGGCGGTCGCCCCGGCGGGACCGGCGGCCAGGGGGGTGGCCCCGAGGGCAGCCCCGGCGGTCTGCGCTGGGACCCGACCGACCCCACCCAGCGGCGCGCCCGCTATGCGGTGCTGGGCGGCATGTGGGCGTTCTTCTTCGCCCTCTTCGACTTCCCCGAGATCGCGATGCTCCTCGGCGCCCTCGCCGTGTACTGGTCGATCAGCGCCCTCCGCGGCGGCCCGCGGAAGACCCCGGCCGACGGCACGGGCGCCCCGGACCGTCCGGTCACTCCCCCGCTGCCGGGGTCCGCGCCCGGTACCGCTCCCGGTGCCGCGCAGAGCAGCAGCCGCCAGCAGACCACGGCGGCGGTCAGCGGCCTCGTGACGGCGGTGCTGGCCCTGGCCATCGTGGCCACCGGTTACACGGTCCAGTTGGTCTACCGCGACTACTACACCTGTGTGAACGACGCGCTCACCAAGTCCGGCGCCCTGGCCTGCAACGACAAGCTGCCTGACCCGCTGGAGCCCTTCTTCGGCGTGAAGAAGTAGCACCGCCGCACCGAGCGCCCGCTACGAAGCAGTCTTCCGGCCGGGTTCCGGGTGCCCCGGGGCACCCGGAACCCGGCCGGTCGGCGTATCGAGGTCGGAGTCCCGGGTGCCGGGCTCGGAGTCCCCGCCGGCTGAGGACTCAGGGCTGGGCTCAGGGCCGGACTCGGCGGCGGAGGCAGGAGCGGATGCCGACGCCGGGTCGGACGCGGTGACGGACGCCGGACCGGACGCCGGGTCAGCAGCGGTGACGGGAGCCGGAGCAGACGCCGGATCAGGCGCGTCGGGACGGTCAGGGGCGGGCTCCGCGGCGGGGGCCTGCACCGGTCCGGGCACGGGCACCGGGTCCACTGACGTCCGAGAGGGACTCTGCGTCCGCGTCCGTGCCGAGAAGTCCGCCATCAGGCCGCCCGACTTCTTCTTGAGCGCCGCCCAGCGGGCCTCCCTCGCGCCGTCCTCGTGCCAGGGGTCGGCCGACAGGAAGTCGTACGGTTCAGCCGGTCCGCCCGTGCCCCCGGGCTCCTTCTCCGCTCCGCACTCCGGCTCCGGCTCGGCGTTCTGCGACGCCTCGTTCCTCGCCGCGTCCAGGCGCCACCCCCATCGGCGCTCCCTGAGCCGCCAGGCCCTGAGCGCCAACGCCACCGGTACGCCGATCACAGCTGTCCAGGCGAGAGCGGCCGGACCCACCAGCCACCAGACGGGGCCGAACTCCGCCAGGGCGCCGGTGCCCAGCGGGCCACCCGACACCGACGCCAGCACAGCCGCACCGATCCCGCAGCCCACAGCCGCCAGCGCCGCAACCAGGGCGGTCCGGCCTTGGCCCCACGTCCCCTCGCGTGTCCCGCGCGCCGGGACCGCTCCCCGCGCCACGAACCGGGCGACGACCAGGCCCGCCACCGCAGGCACCGCGGCCGCGGCCCAGTTCGCACCGGTACCCGGGCCGTGCGACGGCACCGCGGCGAGCAGGGGGAAGTCCGGCAGCGCGGGCGGTCCGGTGAAGGCGAGCGGAGTGGCCGTGGAGGACGCGCCCAGGGCGAATCCCGGCCCCAGGCCGTAGGAGGCGCCCCACATCGCCGCGTTCGGGACGAGCGCGACCGCCAGCAGGAGTACGGAGATCCGGCCAGCCCAGTCGCCCGACAGGCCCAGGAAGGACTCCCTCGCCGCACCCGCATGCCACACCAGCGCCACCGCGACCAGCAACGCCCCGCCTCCCAGCAGCGTGAGCACACCGGCGGCCGACGACCGCAGAGCCGCACCCGCCCCTGCCCGGAACCGGGAGCGCGCGGCGGCCTCCTGCACTCCGAGCGGCGCCCAGACCAGCAGAGGCGTCAGCGGCCGGCCCCGCGCCGCCCATACGCCCGCGGCAGCCGCGACGGCCACCACGACGGTGACGGGGAAGGCGAGCGACACCCGGTCGGCGGGCAGGGCCCCGCCCTGCGCGTACGCCGCGGAGGCCAGCACGACCAGCAGGTATCCGGCGCTCACCGCGCAGAACGCCCCGACCGCCGATTTCCCGGCCGACGGCTTATCGTCGGTCTCCGCCGAGCCCCGGGCCGCCCGGGCGTCGGTCTCCGCCGAGCCCCGGGCCGCCCGGGCGTCGGTCTCCGCCGAGTCCCGGGCCGCCCGGTGCACGAGCCACACCGGCAGCACGCCGAGCAGGAGGGGAACCGTGCCGACGGGCACGGGGTGTCCCCCCATGGTGTCGGCTCTGACGAGTTCGGCGCCGTGCGCCAGCAGCCAGAGCCCGGCCGCCACATGAAGGGCACCGCCGGGTCCGCTGTCGGGGTACGGAGAGCTGATCCACAGCAGCATGACCAGGACGGACAGCGAGCCGAGCCCCAGCCCCGCGGCAAGCACTCCGCGCACGAAGGCGGAGGCCAGTGCGGCGGACCTGCTCCGCTCGGCCGACAACATCGGGCTGCGCTCGGTCACTTGGGTCACGCCGCCATGCTGCCAACGACACGCGCTTATTCCGTGTAACGGGCGAATAGCCGCTGTGTCGCCCAATATATGTTTATGTACTTTTTCACCCAGTGCGGTGTCCTCGGAGACGGAGGCAGGACATGACGCGGAGCGCCGGTCCGGCCCCCACCGCGCCGTTGCCCTCCCCCAAGGAGCGCCGCAGGCTGCGCGAGGCAAAGGAACTGAGTGAGCAACAGGTCGCGGCGGCGGTGGGCGTCACGGCCGCCACCGTCCGCGCCTGGGAGACGGGGCGTGCCAGTCCTCGGGGCCGTCGGCGCGCGGCGTACACCAGGCTGATCGGCTGCGCCGAGCCCCGCGCCACGCAGTCCCGCTCCGTCGAAGCGGACGGGAGCAGCACGATGTCCACAGCCGGGACCGGCACCCTTCCCGCACCGGACACACTCACTGCGGACGGCCCCGCCCCGGCAACGCCCCCACCCGACGAGCCCGCCCCGGCAACGCCCCCACCGGACGAGCCCGGCCCCGATCCGCAGCCGAGAGGTCTCACCGCCGAGGAGGCGTACGACGACCTGTACGGGCGAACCGCACCGGGCCTCACCCGCCAGGTCTTTCTGCTGACGGGCCACCGCGAACTGTCCAGGGAGGCCGTCCAACACGCATTCAGGATCGCGTGGCAGCGCTGGCCCGAGGTGGCCACGGACCGCGATCCGGCCGGCTGGGTACGGGCGGCCTCGTACGAGTACGCGATGTCGCCCTGGCACCGGCTGCGCCGATCCCACCGCCGGACCGATCCGCTGCCCGAGGATCCGGCACGGCGTGCGCTGCTCGACGCACTTCTCGGCCTGCCTCCCTCGTACCGCCGCACACTCCTGCTCCACGACGGTGTGGGCCTGGGGCTGCCGGAGACGGCCGCCGAGACCGAGGCGAGCACTCACGCGGCGGCGGGCAGGCTGCTGAACGCGCGGGCCGCCGTCGCCGAGCTGCTGCCCGCACCGGCGGATCCCGCGGATCCCGGCACCGGGCCCGCACCGCTCCACGGGCCGCTCGCCGCGCTCGCCCTGTCCGAGGAGGTGCCCGCACCGCCGGCGGCCCCGGCGGTCCGGGCGGGCGGTGAACGCGTCGCGGAGCTCTGGACCCGTGCCGCGCTCTGCTTCGGGGTGCTGCTCATCGGCGCGACCGCCTTCACGCTGCACACGGCCCCCACCCACTACGAACAGCCGCTGGCGCCGGCAGAACGGGTCGGCGGCGTCCCCCCGCTGGGCGGGCCCGAGAAGCTCACGCCTCAGGACCTGAAGTTGCAGAAGGCACTGAAGGGCGAGCTCGCGCACGGCCCGGAGCGACTGGTTCCGCGCATTCCCTGACCGCGCCCCCTGGCAGCTTTCCCCGACCGCGTCCCCCGACCTGCGTCCCGGAACGGGAACGGCGCGGGCCCGCACCCCTTGTGCAGGGGTGCGGGCCCGCGCCGTTCCCGCTGTGAGGCGGTGACGCGGTGGCGGTCAGCCGCCGAGGATCTCGCGCGCCAGCTTGGCGGTCTCGGTCGGCGTCTTGCCGACCTTCACGCCCGCGGCCTCGAGGGCCTCCTTCTTGGCCGCGGCGGTGCCGGAGGAGCCGGAGACGATGGCGCCGGCGTGGCCCATGGTCTTGCCCTCCGGGGCGGTGAAGCCCGCGACGTAGCCGACGACCGGCTTCGTGACGTTCTTCGCGATGTAGTCGGCGGCACGCTCCTCGGCGTCGCCACCGATCTCGCCGATCATCACGATGAGGTCGGTGTCGGGGTCCGCCTCGAACGCCGCGAGGGCGTCGATGTGCGTCGTACCGATGACCGGGTCGCCACCGATACCGACGGCGGACGAGAAGCCGATGTCACGCAGCTCGTACATCATCTGGTAGGTCAGCGTGCCGGACTTGGACACGAGACCGATGCGGCCGGGCTTCGTGATGTCGCCCGGGATGATGCCGGCGTTGGACTGGCCCGGGGTGATCAGACCGGGGCAGTTCGGGCCGATGATCCGGGTCTTGTTGCCCTTCGAGCCGGCGTACGCCCAGAAGGCGGCCGAGTCGTGGACGGCGATGCCCTCGGTGATCACGACGGCCAGCGGGATCTCGGCGTCGATCGCCTCGACGACGGCGGCCTTCGCGAAGGCCGGCGGCACGAAGAGAACGGACACGTCGGCGCCGGTCTTCTCGATCGCCTCGGCGACGGACCCGAACACGGGTACCTCGGTGCCGTCGAAGTCGACGGAGGTGCCCGCCTTGCGGGGGTTCACGCCACCGACGATGTTGGTGCCGTCAGCCAGCATGAGCTTGGTGTGCTTCATGCCCGTGGCGCCGGTCATCCCCTGGACGATGACCTTGCTGTCCTTGGTGAGGAAGATAGCCATGGTGTTGGAGTCCCTCGTCCTTTACTTCGCAGCCGCGGCGAGTTCGGCGGCCTTGTCGGCCGCGCCGTCCATGGTGTCCACGCGCTGAACCAGCGGGTGGTTGGCGTCGGAGAGGATCTTGCGACCCAGCTCCGCGTTGTTGCCGTCGAGGCGCACGACCAGCGGCTTGGTGACGGCCTCGCCCTTGGACTTGAGCAGCTCCAGGGCCTGGACGATGCCGTTGGCGACCTCGTCACAGGCGGTGATGCCACCGAAGACGTTGACGAAGACGGACTTGACGTCCGGGTCGCCGAGGATGATCTCCAGGCCGTTCGCCATGACCTCGGCCGAGGCGCCGCCGCCGATGTCGAGGAAGTTGGCGGGCTTCACGTTGCCGTGGTTCTCACCGGCGTACGCGACGACGTCCAGGGTCGACATGACCAGACCGGCACCGTTACCGATGATGCCGACCTCGCCCTCGAGCTTGACGTAGTTGAGGTTCTTGGCCTTGGCGGCGGCCTCGAGGGGGTTGGCCGCGGCCTTGTCCTCGAGCGCCTCGTGACCGGGCTGGCGGAAGTCGGCGTTCTCGTCGAGAGACACCTTTCCGTCCAGCGCCAGAATGCGGCCGTCCTTGGTCTTCACCAGCGGGTTGACCTCGACGAGGAGCGCGTCCTCGGCGACGAAGGTGTCCCACAGGGTCACCATGGCCTCGGCGACACCCTCGGCCACCTCGGCCGGGAACTTCGCCTGGGCCACGATCTCGCGGGCCTTCTCGATGTCGACGCCGTCGACGGCGTTGACCGGGACCTTCGCGAGGGCCTCGGGGGTCTTCTCCGCGACCTCCTCGATGTCCATACCGCCCTGCACCGACGCCATGGCGAGGAAGGTGCGGTTGGTGCGGTCGAGGAGGTACGAGACGTAGTACTCAGCCTCGATCTCCGGGGACAGCTCGGCGATCATCACCTTGTGGACCGTGTGGCCCTTGATGTCCATGCCGAGGATGTCGGTCGCACGCGCGACCGCCTCGTCGGGGGTGGCGGCCAGCTTGACGCCGCCGGCCTTGCCGCGGCCGCCGACCTTCACCTGCGCCTTGACGACGGACTTGCCGCCCAGCCGCTCGGTCGCCTCGCGGGCTGCCTCAGGCGTGTCGATGACTTCACCGGCCAGCACCGGTACACCGTGCTTGGCGAAGAGGTCCCTCGCCTGGTACTCGAACAGGTCCACGCGCGTCCGTCCCTTTTAGTGGTCTCGCGGTTCGTTTTCTGCGTGGGCGTGCCGCGAGGGCAACGTGACTGCGCGGTCACAGGGGAGGCGCACACGGTGACCCGGTACGCGGCATGTCCATCCGGCAGGTTATCCCCGCGCCGCGCCGGACCCTAAATTGCAGATCACACCTGAGCGGTGATACCGGTCACAGACCGTGCTGGTGACCGGGGTGCGACGGACAAAACGGTACTCCGGCGGGGCAGCCGGTCACCCGCCCCCGGACCGGGCCGCCCGTCACCGGGCGCCGCCGCCCACGGGCCGGTCCGGTCACCGGACCGTGCCGGGTATCGGCAGGGGCCGTCTCTCGATCGCCGCCGCCATGACCTCGGGGAAGTGGTCCGGGGTGCAGGCGAAGGCCGGGGCGCCGAGCGCCGCCAGCGCGGCAGCGTGCTCCCGGTCGTAGGAGGGCGCGCCCTCGTCGGAGAGTGCGAGCAGGGTCACGAACTGCACACCGGACGCCTTCATCGCGGCGGCCCGCTCGACCATCTCGTCCCGGATCCCTCCCTCGTGGAGATCACTGACGAGGACGACGACGGTGTCCGCCGGACGGGTGATCTTCGACTGACAGTAGGCGAGCGCGCGGTTGATGTCCGTCCCGCCGCCGAGCTGCGTACCGAACAGCACGTCGACCGGGTCGTCGAGCTGGTCGGTGAGGTCGACGACGGCCGTGTCGAACACCACGAGCCGGGTCTCCAGGGTCCGCATGGAGGCGAGCACCGCTCCGAAGACGGCTGCGTGGACGACCGAGGCGGCCATGGATCCCGACTGGTCGACGCAGAGGATCACGTCCTTCTTCACGGACCGGTCCGTGCGCCCGTACCCGACGAGGCGCTCGGGCACCACCGTGCCGGCCCCCTCCCGTCCGGGGAGAGGCACGTAGTTCCTGAGGTTGGCACGGATCGTGCGGTCCCAGTCGATGTCGCGGTGCCGTGGCCGGCCCTCGACGAACGGTCGAGGGCGCCGGTGAGTGTCGTCCTGGTGCGGGAGGCGAGCCTGCGCTCCAGGTCCTCGACGACCTTGCGCACGACGGCCCGGGCCGTCTCCTTCGCGGTCTCCGGTATCGCCTTCGCGAGCGAGAGCAGGGTGCCGACCAGGTGGACGTCGGGTTCGAGAGCCTCCAGTGTCTCCGGTTCCAGCAGCAGTTCGGAGAGTCCGAGCCGGTCCATGGCGTCGCGCTGCATGACCTGGACGACGGAGGACGGGAAGTACGTACGGATGTCTCCGAGCCAGCGGACCACGGACGGGGCGGAGGCGCCGAGCCCTCCTGAACGCTCCGCTCCGCTGCGGCCGCCCGGCTTCCTCCCCTCGTCGTACAGCGCGGTCAGCGCACCGTCCATCGCCTCGTCGCGTCCGGTGAGCACCCGTCCGGTGCCTTCGGCGCTGTCCGCGCCGAGCACCATCCGCCAGCGCCGCAGCCGCTCGTCGTCGGCAGGAGCCGCTTCCATCGCCCTCTCCCCCTTCTCCTTGTCCGCCCCGGCCTCGGTCATCCGTCCGTCCCCGGCCCGGCCGGGGCGCCGGTGCCGAGCAGCAGCCGCAGCACCGGGACCACCGCGTCCGCCCGCCCCTCGTCGAGCCCCTCGCCGAAGCCCGGGGCAGCGGGCACGCTTTCGTCGTGGGCCCTGCCGGGATCCGGCCCGCGGCGGACCAGTTCGCCCAACGCACGCCGCGCACCGGGCTCGTAGGCCGAGAACGTGCGGCGCAACAGGGGCAGTACGTCGGTGAAGGCTTCGGCCGGTACACCGGTCAGCCAGGTGTCGACGAGCGCGAGGAGGCGCTCGTCGTGGACGAGCAGCAGGCCGCCTCCCGCGGCTCCGCCCACGAACCCCTCGATCCAGGCGGCCGCGTCGGCCGGTGCGCTGCCGGGCGAGAGGGCCAGCCCCATCAGCAGCGCGGCCTCGCTCTCGGCCAGTCGCCCGCCGTCCAGGAGCAGGCGCGCGGCACGGCCCCGGACCACCCCGGCGACCGCGTCCCTGCCTGCGAGTTTCCGGAGGACGCCGGCCCACCGTTCGGGCAGCCCGTCCGCCCCTGCGGTGTCGGCGAGCAGCCCGACCGCCGTGTGCACGCCGTCCACCCGACGGTGCGCCTCCAGGGCCGCGTCCGCGTCGAGCCCGGTGCAGGCAGGCGGCAGGCACACACAGACGCGCTCGGCGAGCCCGACGGCGACCTCTCCCAGGGCCGCGGTGTCGGTGGACCGCACGTCTCCGTACCGCAGGGAGCGGGCCAGGGCGGGCAACGCGTCGGCGAGGTGGCCGACGTCCGCGTCGAGGGCGGCCCGGTCGGCGAGGGCCCTCATCACCACGGGCAGGGCCTCGGACAGACCGGCCAGGAGGCACTGCTCGGCGAGCGCGGTGACCCCGGCCAGCGACGGCGCCGAGACCGCGTCGGTCTCCGCCCTGGCGGTCGCGGCGCCGAGCACGGTGGTCCCCCACACACCGGCCTCGGCGATCCGGACGTACAGCTCGGGCTCCCAGTGCAGCCGCCAGCTCTCCCGGAACGTCCCCGTGCTCCCCCGGCCCGCGACGGGCTCGCCCCAGTGCACCTCGAGCAGCCGGAGCCGGTGCAGGAGCCGGCTGCGGGCCGCGTCGGTGTCCTTGCGCAGGTCGAGATCCAGCTCGCGCCTCCCGGCCTCGGGCCTGAGTCTGAGTGTCCGCTGCTGTCTGTCCAGGTCGCGCTGGAGTGGGACGGCAGGGGCGGTCTCCGGGACCTCTCCGAGGGTCTCGCCGACGACGAGCCGGTCCCGCACGAGGGCGAGCGGCACGTCGGACCCTTCGCACATGACGGCCCTGACGGCGTCGGTGGCTTCGGTGAGGCCCACGGCCGGGCGGCCTCTCAGTGCCGCCAGGGTCCCGGCGAGTCCGACGGCCTCGATGACATCCGCGCTGGACACCGTCCTGTCCGTGTCGCGCAGCAGCCCTGCGACCTTCGTCATCCAGCGCTCCACGGGCCGGTCCGGTGCGCCGAAGAGGTGCCCGTACCAGCCGGGGGACTCGATCCCCGCGCCGTATCCGCTGTGCCGGGCGAGCCTGCGATGGGTCCAGGGCACCCAGGTCAGCTCCGTCCTCACCTTGGGCATCCCCTTGAGGAGGGCCCGGTCGGCGGCGACCGTCGTCCTCGTGTGGAGCGCGGGCACGTGCCACGCGCCGCAGACCACGGCGACGTCGTCGCCGAACTCCTTGCGGGCGGCGCGCAGCTGAAGGCGCATGCAGGCCTCCCGGACGGCGTCCTGCGGATGTCCGCCGTCCCCGTACGCCTCGCGCAGCGCCGTCATCGCCTCGGCGAGCGTGGCGAACGGGTCGCGCGGGTCGGCCGGGGGGCCGTCCTCCGCGCGGTGCTCGACGACGTCCTCCCACCAGCGCTCGGGGTCGTCGTAGCCCGCGGCCTCGGCGAGGACTCCGATCGGATCGATGCCCCGGCCGTCCTCCGCGCCGTCCTCCTTCGGTTCCGTCAGCGCCAGCGAGTGCGCCGCGGGCAGGTCCACGAAGCGCACGGGGACCCCGTGCGCCGAAGCCCAGCGGATCGCCACCCACTCGGGTGAGAAGTCGGCCATGGGCCAGAAGGCCGCCCGGCCGGGATCGTCCACGGCGTGCGCGAGGAGCGCGACCGGCGGACGCATCCGGCCGTGCGCGGCGAGCGGCAGCAACGCGTCGCCCTCCGGGGGGCCTTCGACGAGGACGGCGCTCGGCCGCGCGTGGTCCAGAGCGGCCAGGACCGCGCGGGCGGAGCCCGGCCCGTGGTGGCGCACCCCCAGCAGCAGCGGTCCTCCGGAGACTGCGGTCCTGCCGGTGCGGGAGGTCATTCGGCGGCCTCACGGCAGGCGCGGTAGAAGTCCTTCCAGCCTTCGCGTTCCCGGACGACCGTCTCCACGTACTCCTGCCAGACCAGGCGGTCGGCCGTGGGGTCGCGGACGACGGCACCGAGGATGCCGGCCGCGACGTCGCCGGGGCGCAGGACACCGTCGCCGAAGTGCGCGGCGAGCGCGAGTCCTCCGGTCACGACGGAGATGGCCTCGGCCGTGGACAGCGTGCCGGACGGTGACTTGAGCCTGGTGCGGCCGTCCGTGGTGATGCCGTCGCGCAGTTCGCGGAAGACCGTGACGACGCGCCTGATCTCGGCCGTGCCGTCGGGCGCCGGAGGCAGGTCGAGCGAATGGCCGATCTGGGCGACACGGCGGGACACGATGTCCACCTCGGCCTCCGGTGTCGCGGGCAGCGGCAGCACGACGGTGTTGAACCGGCGGCGCAGGGCGCTGGAGAGTTCGTTGACACCGCGGTCGCGGTCGTTCGCCGTGGCGACGAGGTTGAACCCCCTGACCGCCTGGACCTCCTGTCCCAGCTCGGGAACGGGGAGTGTCTTCTCCGAGAGGATCGTGATGAGCGCGTCCTGCACGTCGGCGGGGATGCGGGTGAGTTCCTCCACGCGGACGGTCATGCCCTCGGCCATGGCCCGCATGACCGGGCTCGGCACCAGCGCCTCACGGCTGGGACCGTGGGCCAGCAGCTGCGCGTAGTTCCACCCGTAGCGGACCGCCTCCTCCGGGGTGCCGGCGGTGCCCTGGACGAGCAGGGTGGAGTCCCCGCTGACGGCTGCGGCGAGGTGCTCGGACACCCAGGTCTTGGCGGTCCCGGGGACGCCGAGGAGCAGCAGCGCACGGTCGGTGGCCAGCGTGGCCACGGCGACCTCCACGAGACGGCGCGGGCCCACGTACTTCGGTGTGATCAGCGTGCCGTCCGGGAGCGTCCCGCCGAGCAGATAGGTGGAGACGGCCCACGGCGAGAGCTTCCAACGAGCAGGCCTGGGGCGGTCGTCGGCGGCGGCGAGCGCCGTGAGCTCAGCGGCGAAGGTGTGCTCGGCGTGCGGCCTCAGGGCTTCGCGGCCGGCTGCGTCGGTCTGTACGGACACGGTCATGGATCCCCCTCCGGATCGGTCGACCCGATGCGGTTTCCACGGTGCACCATGCCACTGACAACCGGTCCCGGGAGGCGTCCGGGACCGGTCGTGGGCCGGCGGTGGATCAGTCCGGGACGGGCGAGACGGCGACGCATCCGCCGCTGGTGAGCAGCTCTTCGCCCTTCACCTCTTCGATGACCTCGCCCTTGTAGGTGATGGTGCAGGCGAGGTCCGCCGCACCCGCGTCCGGTGCGGCCGGCATGACCGCCGGAGGCATGATCCCGCGCAGGGTGACGGTCTTCCTCCACGGCAACGCGGGGGACTTGACGGTTTCGATCTCGGGCTCCATGGCCTTGCCGCCACCGCCGTGGAACCGGATCTCCTCGGCGCTCGTTCCGGTGACCTCGTAGGTCACCTCGTAGGTCTGGTCCACGACCTTGTCGACGGCCTCGGAACAGGCGCCGAGACCGAACGTGAGACCACAGACCGCCGATGCCGACACAACGGTACGAATGGTGCGTTCGGCATGTGTGGTACGCATGATGCGATTCATTGGAATCCCCCGGTTTTTCCCATGAAACGTCTTCTTCGCAGAGAAGCGCACGAGGGCCGGGCGGTCAAGTCCTCTCGCTTCGGCCGGAGCCGGCGCCCGGCCGGCCGGCCGGGGCCGATTGTCAGTGCCGCCCTCTACCGTCGTCTCCATGGTGCTATCTCACGGGGGAGAACCCAGGCGCTCCGACCGGCCGGTGGAGCGCCGGAAGACGGAAGAGGGGCCGGCCGACGTTCCTGGCGGTGCATCACCTGAAGTCGCCGGTGGGTCCGGTGCGCGGGCTGCGTCCGCGGACCGTGCGGCGGCCCGGCGCGCCGAGCGCAGAGCCGAGCGCGTCACCGGCGGTGCGCAGGAGCTGGAGCAACGGCTCACCGATCTGCTGCGCGGCGGGCTCTCGGAAGCCGGCCGCCCGGGTTACGGGCTGTGGGAGGAGACGGCGGCCCGCATGGTCGACGCGCAGGCTCCGGGGCTGGCGTCTCGTACAAGGGAGTTGGAGTCCATACCGGCCTCGGGACCCGGCTGGCCGGCTCGGCTGCTCGAGGAGTGCGCGCTCCTGCACCTGCTGGACTCCGCCTGGCTCCGGCTCGGCCTGCTGCCCGGCCCGCTGGCGGCGACCGTCCGTACGAGGGTGGGGCTGACCGCCTCGGCAGAGGGGCCGGCCGTCCGCGACCACTGGCTGGTCCTCGCGCAGTACGACACCCCGGACGGCAGGATCGTCACCCGCCGCGTCTGGCTGTACGGCGGTGCTTCGGGGCGCATCGCCCTGCTGCTGTCCTACGGGGCGCCCGGGCGCGCCCCGGCCCGTGCGCTGCCGGTGGGTGCCGTGATCGACGCCGAGGTGACGCCGTATCCGGGCGGTGGAGGGCTGAGGGTGGAGCTGGGGACCGAGTTCGGTGAGCCCGTCGCCACCGGAGCACCGCCGCCGGGCGGCACGACGGCGGACGCCGTCGCCGCGTACGGGAACGCGTTGCGGGACGACCCGTGGCTCGACGCCTGGCCGGCCGCCCTGCGTGATGTCGTCCCGGTGCAGTCGGGGGACGGCTGGCAACTGGTGGGCGCCACGGACGGTTCCGCCCTGCCGGTCGCGGCCTCGGCGCTGTCCCGGCCGGGTCTGTGGAAGCTCGTCGCGCTCTCCGGGGGCAGTCCCCTGACGGTGTTCGGCGAATGCGGGCACCGGGGTTTCGATCCGCTCGCCGCCTGGTGTCCCGCGAGTTCCGAAGGCGTGGGGCCGGGCGCGGCCGTGGCCCTCACCTGACGCGTCCGCAGGCCCTGACACCCCGGATCACCGGAAGGAACCCGATGCCCATCACCGCCACGACGACCGGAGTGCCTGTGAACGCCTCGTGGGAGGACCTCGTGACCTCGGCGGTGCTCGGAACCGACCGGCGGCCGCTCCGGACGGGGGATGGCGCCTCGGCCGCCCCCTCTGCGCTGCTCGACGCCGCCGCGGCGCACACCGTGCGCCGCAGAGCAGCCCTGCGTCCGGCCACCGGGGCCGCCCTGCCCACGCCCGCACCCGCCGACCTCCGGCCGCCGCTGCCTGCCGCCGCCCGCCGTCGGCTCGCCCAGTTGCTCGCCGACCGTTCGGCGCAGCCCGGCGGCGGGCGCCGGGGATCGGCCCCCGATCTCACCGAGCTGATCCCCCAGTGGCTGACCTCCGCCGGTGCGCACGGCTACCGCGCCCCGGCGGAGCTGCTCCCCGCCCTGCTGGACGCGGCGAGAGCGCGTACGGATCTGCGTCCGCACGTGTTGGCGTTCGCCGGACCGCGCGGGCTGTGGCTGGCCTCGCTGAATCCGGAGTGGCGGTTCGCCCTGCGCGCATCGACGAGGGACGCGCGGCGACCGGACACGGCGGACCCCGGGACCGTGCGCCTGATCTGGGAGGAGGGCCTCTTCGCCGAGCGGGCCGCGCTGCTCGGCGCCGTGCGGGATCAGGACCCCGGCGGGGCCCGCTCCCTGCTCGCCTCCACGTGGTCCTCGGAACGGGCCGAGGACCGGCTGATGTTCCTCGACTCCCTCCGGTCCGGCCTCTCGGGGGACGACGAGGCGTTCCTCGAGGAGGCCTTGGCCGACCGCAGCCGCAACGTACGCGCCACGGCTGCCGAGTTGCTGTCCTCGCTCCCCGGTTCGGCGCTCGCCCGCAGGATGGCGGACCGTGCCACCTCCTGCGTGAATCCCGACCGCACGGGGGGCGCCGTGTCCGTCGCGGTGGAGGCGCCGCACGAGTGCGACGCCGCGATGCAGCGGGACGGAGTCGTGCCGGTACCGCCCTCGGGGCGCGGGGAACGGTCCTGGTGGCTCGGACAGTTGGTGGAGGCCACCCCGCTCGGTGTCTGGCGGGAGAGGTTCGGCGGCCGGGCGGCCCACGAGCTCGTGGCGCTGCCGGTCGCCGACGGCTGGGCGGGTGAGCTGCACGCCGCCTGGTGCAGGGCCGCCGTGCGGCAGCGCGATCCCGACTGGGCGCGGGCGCTGCTCGGTGCCCCCTCGACACCCCCGGCGAACGGCCCCGGTACGGCTTCACTGGCAGAGCGGTCGAAGCTCCTCGCCGTTCTGCCGCCACCCGAGCGGGCGCTCTGGGTCGCCGGCTTCATAGCCGCGCACGGCCTGTCGGAGGCCTTCCAGCTGCTCGGCGTCTGCTCCGTGCCCTGGGAAGCGCCGCTCGGCCGGTCGGTGGTCGATGCCCTGGACATCGCCCGGGACGCGGGGAGCTACCCCTGGAGCTTCAGCGGGGTGATGGGCCTCGCCGAGCGCTGCCTGAACCCCGCCGAGGCGGACCGTCTCGCGGTCCTCACCACCACCCCGGACGAGCCGGAGGGCGCGTCGCCGGGTGCGGGTGGCTACTGGTCGGAGGCGTTCCAGCGCCTGGTGTCCACCTTGCGCCTGCGCGCCGCCATGGACGCGGAGCTGTCCGAGGGCGGCGCGGGATGACCACGAGGAGTCAGGAAAAGGGCCGGGTGCTGCCGGAGCGCGGGATCACGCCTCCGCGGGCTGGCGGACGTGCGCGTTCACCCAGTCGACGATCGAGGTGGTCGTCGCACCCGGGGTGAAGATCTCCGCGACGCCCTGCTCCTTCAGCGGAGCGATGTCCGCCTCCGGGATGATGCCGCCGCCGAAGACCTTGATGTCCTCCGCCTCGCGTTCCTTCAGCAGCTCGATGACCTTGGCGAAGAGCGTGTTGTGCGCTCCGGAGAGGATCGAGAGGCCGATGGCGTCCGCGTCCTCCTGGATCGCCGTGTCCACGATCTGTTCGGGGGTCTGGTGGAGCCCCGTGTAGATGACCTCCATGCCCGCGTCCCGCAGCGCCCGCGCGATCACCTTGGCCCCGCGGTCATGGCCGTCGAGGCCCGGCTTGGCCACCACCACACGGATAGGACCGGTCACACCCATCAATGCCTCCACATGCGTCTGCCGTACCCGAGGGCCGGCGATGTGAACGAACGTTATCCACAGCATCCCGCACGGCGTCGTTTCGCGGTGGTCCGGGAGGGGGAAATCACACATGGGACATGTTCGCCGGCGTCGTTCCCAGCATCGCGCGGCCCACGGGCCGCGCGAGGGTCGCCGCCAGGGAGCCGCAACGAGGACGTCGTACCACCGCGCCGTCAGCCGCACGGCACGGTGGTGCGGCCCCCGGCACGCCAAGGCCGCCGGCCGCCTCCGCAGCGACCCCCGTGAGGGCGTACGGGGCAGGGAGCCGCCTCCCCGCATGCCGGTGCAGGAGGTCGGCCATGAAGGTCCTGTCCTTCCTACCCCTACTGCTGCGCGGGCCGTTCATGCGTCCCGCCTGGCTGTCGTCGACGCTGATCGGAGCCACCGCGCTGGAGCTGGTGGTCCTCGCCGGGCACGTACTCATCTACCCGTCCGGCCTCACTCCGGAGCGTCGCCCCCCAACGCCCCGGCCCGCCCCCGACGCCGGCAGGGGCCAGGAATCCGGCACCGGCGAGGACACAGGCCCCGGCGCGGGCATGGACGCCGGAGCCGGACCGGACGAGGAGTACGGCGACGGTCACAACGCCGGTCGCGACAGGATCACCCGTTCGGCGGACGCGACCGCTCTGCCCACCGCGGGCGACGACCGCCCGCCCGTCGTCCTCCTGCACGGCTTCATCGACAATCGCTCCGTCTTCGTCCTGCTCCGCCGCTCGCTGGCCCGGCACGGCTGGCACCATCTGGAGTCGCTCAACTACTCACCTCTGACCTGCGACATCCGCACGGCGGCCGAGCTGCTCGACCGGCACGTCGAGGAGATCTGCGCCCGCACCGGGCGCCGCGAGGTCGACATCGTGGGTCACAGCCTCGGCGGCCTCATCGCGCGGTACTACGTCCAGCGGCTCGGCGGGGACCGCAGGGTGCGCACGCTCGTCACGCTCGGTACACCACACGGCGGGACGGCGGCCGTCCCACTGGCCGGCGCACACCCCATCGTCCGCCAGATGCGCAGCGGCTCCGACCTCATCGAGGAACTGCGCCGTCCCGCCCCGGGCTGCCGGACGCGGTTCGTCAGCTTCTGGAGCGAGCTGGACAGGGTGATCCTTCCCGTGGAGACGGCCTGCGTGGATCATCCCGACCTCGACGCGGTGAACGTGCGCGTCACCGGCATCGGCCATCTCGCCCTTCCGGTGCATCCAGCGGTCGCCTCCGCGATCCGGCAGGCACTCGAATCCGACGGTTCGGCCGTCGGTGCTCCGGGAGCCGCTCACGTCGCGTGAGTTGATTCTTGAACCACCGAACCCCCGTCAAATAGAACGGGTTTCGAACATAGGGCCAAACCTGCCTATCCGGTCCACCGAAAGGCGGCCGATTGCCCGTTTCCTGAAGGGCTGGAGCCCCCCGAAGATTGTCGTCCTCACCTACCGCCGGGTACAGTCGCGGCCACTGCTCACCCCGGGATCCCCCCACCGGACCCCGGAACAGGTCCTGCTGCCGAGGCGAGAGAGAAGTTGGTGAACGACCAGCACCCCCACGCCGGGCATGCCGGATACGACAGCCAGTCCACCGGCAGTTTCGACACCGACCCGCTGTTCGGGTCCCTTCCGGGCCGGCACGACAGCAGCCACGAGACGACGTACGGCGGCGGTTACGCCCCCGCGTACGACGCCGGCTACGCCAGTTACGACAGTGGCCAGTGGGACACCGGAGCGCATCAACAGGCTTCCTACGACGCCTATGCGGCCCAGGCCCATCCGCAGGCACCCCAGGGCTACGACACGACGGCCACCTGGATGCCCGAGGCCGTGATCCCTGCACCGGCCGACGCGACGGGCCAGTGGGACACCGCCGGCTGGGACCACACCGGCCAGGCGGACCAGTGGGCGGCGGGTGACACCGGCGCCTTCCCCACCGCCACGTTCGACACCACGGCCTACGCGACCGGCTCCTTCAGCGCCCCCGTCTTCGAGACCGCGGGCTACGAGAGCTACACGGCCGCAGAGACCGGCACCTACGACGCCACCGCCTGGAACACCGGCGCCACGCCCGGGGGCGCCGCGTACGCGCCCGAACAGACGTCGTACCCCTCACACGAACACCAGTCGGTGTCCTACGAGTCGTACGAGACAGCCGAGTTCAGCTCGCTCGACGGCACCGGCGCCCACGATCCCGGTTCCCACGACCTGGGCTCGTACGATCTCGATTCCCACGACCTCGGTTCCCACGACCTCCACGCATCATCCGGCTCCCACGGTCACGTCGAACCGGACGAGGCGGGGGCAGCAGGCACGGGCACGTACACGGACATGTACGACGAGGTTCCGGAGACCGCAGCCGAGCCCGGCCGGACGATGCCCGAAGTCGTCGATGTGCCCGCGGAATCCGCCTCCGTGGCGGCCTCCACACACCCCGTGGGCCGTTCCTCCGCCGCGCGCGGCGGCAGCCGGGGCAGGCGCCGCACCCCGGCGAAGCGTTCCGCCCTCCTCACCGTCGCCGTCCCTTCCGCCTGCGTGATGAGCGTCGCGGGTATCGCCGCCGCCTCCGTGAGCGGTATCGGCGGCGCCGAGGAGACGAAGGACGACACCACGTCCATGGCGGCCGCGGACCTGGTGAAGCCGGCCGTGGCCAACAACAAGCTGGACACCCAGCTGGCCAACCTCAGCGCTGACGCCGAGAACTTCGCCGACCGTGCCAGCCGCACCCAGGAGCGCATCGACCTGAAGGAGCGTCAGGCCGCCGACAAGAAGAAGCGCGAGGAGGAGGCCGCACGCCGCGAGGCGTTGCGTCCCAAGTTCGTGCTCCCCGTGAAGCAGCACGGGCTCAGCGCCACCTACGGCCAGGCCGGCGTGAACTGGATGTCCGTGCACACGGGAATCGACTTCCCCGTCTCCTACGGCACCCCTGTGATGGCGGCGACCGACGGCACCGTCCGTACCCAGTGGAACAGCGCCTACGGGAACATGGCCATCGTCACCGCGGCCGACGGCACCGAGACCTGGTACTGCCACCTCAGCACCACGAAGATCCGCTCCGGCTCGGTCAAGGCCGGAGACGTCATCGCCTACTCGGGGAACTCGGGCAACTCCACCGGCCCGCACCTGCACTTCGAGGTCCGGCCCGGTGGCGGCTCGGCGATCGACCCGATGCCCTGGCTCCGCAGCCACGGCGTCAACCCGTACTGAGGGACCGGCCGCGCCGGAGCGCCGGCCGGTCCGGTGCACCACGTCCCAGGGCGGGCGGGTCGGAGTCTCTCCGCCCCGCCCGCCCTGCCGGTTCAGAGCTTCTCGACCGGCGCGTAGCGCAGCAGCAGCTTCTTCGGCCGCTCGTCGCCGAAGTCGACCGTCGCCTTCGCCTGGTCGCCGAACCCGTCGACCGCCGTGACCGTGCCCAGGCCGAACTGGTCGTGCGTGACCCGGTCCCCGACCACCAGGGTGACCACCGGCTTGTCGGAGGTGCGCCGGGTCGCGAATCCCGACGGCCCCGACTTCGAGCGTGAGGAGGACAGGGACGAGGTGATGCCGGACGTCGGTCCCGCCGAGGCCGCCATCGGACCCTTGCGCTTCCACTCCAGGTGCTGGTCCGGGATCTCCTCCAGGAACCTCGACGCCGGGTTGTACGAGGGCTGGCCCCACGCACTCCGCATCGCCGCCCGGGTCAGGTACAGGCGCTCGCGGGCACGCGTGATGCCCACGTAGGCGAGCCGGCGCTCCTCCTCCAGCTCCTTCACCTGTCCGAGGGCGCGCATGTGCGGGAAGACGCCGTCCTCCATGCCCGTCAGGAACACCACGGGGAATTCGAGGCCCTTGGCCGTGTGCAGCGTCATCAGCGTGACGACGCCGGAGCCGTCCTCGTCCTCGTCGGGGATCTGGTCGGCGTCGGCGACGAGCGCGACCTTCTCCAGGAACTCGGCGAGTGTGCCCGCGCCCTCCTCCTCCGCCCGTTCCTGCTCGAATTCGAGAGCGACGGAGGCGAGCTCCTGGAGGTTCTCGATTCGGGTCTCGTCCTGCGGGTCGGTGGACGCCTGGAGTTCGGCGAGGTAGCCGGTCCGTTCCATGACGGCCTCCACGACGACCGCCGGTCCGGCGCCGGACTCCACGATCGTGCGGAGCTCCTCCATCAGCGTGTTGAACCGCTTCACGGCGTTCGCCGACCGGGCCGCCATGCCGTACGCCTCGTCGACGCGGCGCAGCGCCTGCGGGAAGGAGATCTTCTCGCGCATCGAGAGGGCGTCGATCATCGCCTCGGCCCGGTCCCCGATGCCGCGCTTGGGCACGTTGAGGATGCGGCGCAGCGGGACGGTGTCCTCGGGGTTGGACAGCACCCGGAGGTAGGCCAGGACGTCCCTGACCTCCTTGCGCTCGTAGAAGCGCACTCCGCCGACGACCTTGTAGGGCAGTCCGACGCGGATGAAGATCTCTTCGAAGACACGGGACTGGGCGTTCGTGCGGTAGAAGACGGCGACGTCGCCCGCCTTCGCGTCGCCCGCGTCCGTCAGCCGGTCGATCTCGTCGGCGACGAACTGCGCCTCGTCGTGCTCGGTGTCGGCGACGTAGCCGGTGATCCGGGTGCCGGTGCCCGCGTTCGTCCAGAGGTTCTTGGGGCGACGGCTCTCGTTGCGCTCGATGACGGCGTTGGCCGCCGAAAGGATCGTCTGCGTGGAGCGGTAGTTCTGCTCCAGCATGATCGTCTTCGCGTCCGGATAGTCCTCCTCGAACTGGAGGATGTTGCGGATGGTCGCGCCGCGGAAGGCGTAGATCGACTGGTCCGCGTCACCGACGACGCACAGTTCGCCCGGGGCGTCGGCCTCGCCCGCCGGGCCCACCAGTTCGCGCACGAGGGTGTACTGCGCGTGGTTGGTGTCCTGGTACTCGTCGACCATGACGTGCCGGAAGCGGCGGCGGTAGTGCTCGGCGACGTCGGGGAACGCCTGGAGCAGGTGCACCGTCGTCATGATGATGTCGTCGAAGTCGAGGGCGTTGGCCTCGCGCAGCCGCGCCTGGTAGAGCGCGTAGGCCTGCGCCAGCGTCTTCTCGAACCCGTCGGCCGCCTGACCGGCGAAGGTCTCCTCGTCGATCAGCTCGTTCTTCAGGTTCGAGACCTTCGCCGTGAACGACTTCGGCGGGTAGCGCTTCGGGTCGAGGTCCAGATCGCGGCAGACCAGTGCCATCAGCCGCTTGGAGTCGGCGGCGTCGTAGATCGAGAACGACGAGGTGAAGCCCAGGCGCTTCGACTCCCGGCGCAGGATCCGCACACAGGCGCTGTGGAACGTCATGACCCACATGGCGTTGGCGCGCGGGCCGACGAGGTCCTCGACACGCTCCTTCATCTCGCCGGCGGCCTTGTTGGTGAAGGTGATCGCGAGGATCTGCCCGGGGTGCACCCCCCGCTCGGCCAGGAGATGGGCGATCCGGTGGGTGAGCACCCGGGTCTTGCCCGAGCCGGCGCCGGCCACGATGAGCAGCGGGGAACCGGCGTGCACGACGGCGGCGCGCTGCTCCGTGTTCAGCCCGTCGAGCAGCGCGGCTGAGTCGACGACGGGGCGCGGGGCGCCGTCGCGGTAGTAGGCGTCGCGCGGCGGCGGAGGCGTGTCGAAGACGTCCTCGAAGAGGCCCTCCGGCACCGCTTCGGGTGCGTGCTCCTCGGGGGGCGGCGGGGGGCCGTCCTCCCCTTGCTGGAGGCCGGTCAGGAAACTGTCGTCAAAGAGGCTGCTCATCGCCTCACGAGTCTAGGCGGCCCCACCGACAGCCCGGGCCGCAACGGCGACAACGGTCCGGGACCAGGAGCGGAACGGAACGGGCTGCCTACGGAACGTGAGATTCCGGGGTCACATCCGGCCACGCGGACCATCGCCGGGAAAAGGTCACGAAAATGTATCGGGCATATCGAACATCAACCTTCACAAGGGCACCACGGGTTGGCTAGCGTGCTCCGACGGGTGCCCCGTACCCCCTTGAGGCGAACCGCGCCGCACGGGCACCCCCGCCGAATCCGCACCGCCCCGAAGGGGCCCGGAACCGGGGACCCACACGCAGCACCGGGGTGAATCGGTCCGTCCCGCCGGACCGTAGGGCAGCCTTCCGTTCCGCCCGAACCCGACAGCTAACCCGGTAGGCGGTCCACGGAAGGAGATGCCGGCCTTGGCGTCGCATCGCAAGCCCCGCACCCGGGTGCGCACCACCCCTGCCGTAGGTCTCACGACCGCGGCGCTCGCCTCCGTCACCCTGCTCTCCACGCAGAGCGCGACGGCTGCCCCCGCCGAGCCCAAGCCCAGCATCCAGGAAGTGCAGAAGAAGGTCGACGACCTCTACCGGCAGGCCGGTACGGCGACGCAGCAGTACAACAAGGCGAAGACCGCCTCGGCAGAGCAGCGCTCCAAGGTCGACGCGCTGCTGGAAGCCGCGGCGAAGCGGGCGGACAAGCTCAACGAGACCCGCCGCGAGCTGGGCAACTACGCGGCCGCGCAGTACCGCGGCGGCTCGATCGCCCCGACTGCGACGTTCTTCCTGGCGGACGATCCGCAGTCGTACTTCGACCAGGACCAGCTGATGGCCCGGATGACCAGCCGGCAGCAGAAGGCGGTCGCCGACTTCCGCACACAGCAGAAGGAGGCGGCGGCCAAGCGGGCCGAGGCGACGAAGAGCCTGGAGACGCTCACCGAGTCGCAGGCCTCGCTGCGCACCAGCAAGCAGCAGGTGCAGACGAAGCTCACCGAGGCGCGCTCGCTGCTGTCGAAGCTGACCGCCGAGGAGAAGGCGCGGCTGGCGGAGCTGGAGCGCAAGAAGGAGGCGGAGGCCGAGCGCAAGGCCGAGGAGCTGGCCCGGCAGCAGGCCGACAAGGAGAAGGCCGCCGCGGACGAGGCCACGAAGACGGGGACGGGCACGGGCACGGGGTCCGGCACGGGCTCCGGCACGGGCTCCGACAGCGGTTACGCCTCGAAGGCCGAGAAGGTCCTGGCCTTCGCACGCGCCCAGATCGGCAAGCCGTACGTGTGGGGGGCGACGGGCCCGTCCTCCTACGACTGCTCCGGGCTCACCCAGGCCGCCTGGAAGGCGGCCGGCGTCGATCTGCCGCGCACCACGTGGGACCAGGTCGAGGTCGGCACCCGGGTGGCCACGGCGGACCTGCGGCCGGGGGACCTGGTCTTCTTCTACGACGACATCAGCCACGTCGGCATCTACAAGGGCGACGGCATGATGATCCACGCGCCCAAGCCGGGCGCGAACGTCCGCGAGGAGTCGATCTACTACATGCCGATCTACGGCAGCGTGCGCCCGGCATAGCGACCTGCCCGCGCACGGCGGACGCCGCCCGTACAAGGCGAAGGGCCCGGGGTGATCCCCGGGCCCTTCGTCGTACGACCGCCTGCCGCTCAGGTCCAGAGCGTGGCGATGAAGATGTTGGCGACGGTCAGCCCGCCGACCGCGGCGAACGCGCCCTTGTCCACCTTCTCATCGTCCCGCTTCACGTAGACGAGCGCCAGGATCACGATCAGGACCAGCAGCTTCACGCCGATCTTGATGTTGTTCACGCTCCGGTCGTCGGCCTGGTCGAGCCCGACCAGGGCGACGCCCGTGACGAGCATGGTGAGCGCACCGTGCAGCATGGCCGGGACGAAACGGGCCTCGCCCGCCCCCATGGCCTTCATCTGGGTCAGGAAACCACCCAGCAGGGAGGCGATACCGATGATGTGCAAGGCCACGAAGACATTGATGAGTACGTCCATGGCCGCAGCCTAACCGCGGCCATATCACCACTCTTCGGCCAGGTACGACTTACCGATGAGTTGCCCCCTGGTCTGCGCGAATTGCCGGACTCCGGTTGAATTTTCCTGTCATCCGACGGAAACGAAACAGCACATGAGGGCAATAGCTGTCATTACACCTCTTCCCTCCGTGCCGGGTTTAGCGTCCCTCACAGGTGACCGGATCTCCATCGCCGCCCCCGTACCGGGCGGCACTCCCGGTCACCCCGCCAGGAATCCGGCGGCGGGCCACTCCCCCCTGTGGTGGCCCGACGCCGGATTCCTGGCGGGCCCGCGGCACCCACCGCCGGGCAGTCGAACGGAAGGACGCACCACCCCCGTGGCCGCCGATCGCAAAGCCGCTCACCGCAAGCCCGGGCAGCGTCTGTTCACCGGACCTGCCGCCCGCACCGCGGCAACCCTCGCTCTCGCCGGTGCGGCGACGGCGACCGCTCTCGAAGGCGCCGCGCAGGCGGACCCCCAGCTCACCACGGCGCAGGTGAGGGCCGAGGTCGACCGGCTCTACCACGACGCCGAGGTGGCCACCGAGAAGTACAACGGTGCGAAGGAGCAGTCCACGGCCTCCGAGAAGTCCCTGGACGCCCTGCGTGACGAGGCCGCCCGCAGGACCGAGCGCCTCAACACCGCACGCGACGCCCTCGGCTCCTACGCGACCGCCCAGTACCGCAGCGCCGGGATCGACCCGGCCGTGCGGCTGGCCCTCTCGTCGGACCCGGACGAGTATCTGGAGCGCGCCTCCTTCGAGGACCGTGCGGGCGACCGCCAGGCCGGTGCGATCAACGGCGTGCGCAGGCAGATCGGCGACATCGCCCGGCTCCGCGCACGGGCCCAGGACGAGCTGGCGGTCCTGACCTCCCGCCGGGCCGAGCTGAAGAAGCAGAAGGACGCCGTCCGCACCAAGCTCGCCGGTGCGCGCAAGCTCCTGGCCACCCTCACCGCCGACCAGCGCGCCGCCTACGAGCGCTCGGCCGACGCCGCGCACGGCGGTGGCGCCGTCCGGGCCGACCGGAGCACCCCGCGCGGCTCCGTGTCCGCCCCCAACGCCCGCGCCGCCCAGGCCGTCGACTTCGCGTACGGGGCTCTCGGCAAGCCGTACGTCTGGGGGGCCACCGGGCCCGCCTCCTTCGACTGCTCCGGACTCACCCAGGCGGCCTGGCGCGCGGCGGGCATCTCGCTCCCCCGCACGACGTACACGCAGATCAACGCGGGCCGGCACGTCTCGCGTTCCGAACTGGCGCCCGGTGACCTGGTGTTCTTCTATCCCGGGGTCACCCATGTCGGGCTGTACATCGGCGGCGGGCAGATGATCCACGCCCCGCGCCCGGGTGCGCCCGTACGCATCGCGTCGGTCTCCGAAATGCCTTTCGCCGGAGCGACCCGCGTCGCCTAGGCTCTCGGGCCCATGGACACCGCCATTCAGGATTACGCGCGCACACTGGCCCTGCGGTCCCCGGACCACTACCGGGTGGGCCCGTTCACCGTGCGCCACAACCCGGGCTGGGAGCTGAAGTTCGCGAACTACGCCATCCCCGACCAGGGCGCCGAACCCACCGCGCGGGAGGTCGCCGATCTGGTCGCGGCCTTCCGTGAACACGACCGTCTGCCCCGGCTGGAGTTCCTGCCCTCCTGGGCTCCGGCCGTCGAACCGGCCCTGCTGGCCGCCGGTTTCACCGAGGAGAACCGCGCACCGGTCATGGCCTGCGCCCCCGACGGCCTCCTCCCGCCGAAGCCCGTGGACGGCCTCCGTGTCGCCGAGCCCGTCACCGACGCGGAGTTCGCCTCCGCCGCCGCCGTGCAGCACACGGGATTCGGGGGCGAGGGCGGGCCGGACGACGGAGAGATCGCGTGGCTGCGCGGGGCGACGGCGGGCGGCGGGGTCTCCGCCCTCGCCACCGTCGACGGCCGTCCGGCAGGCGCGGGCGGCTGCTCGGTCCCGGTCGGCGGCATCGGTGAACTGGCCGGCCTGGCCGTCGCCGACGGCTTCCGCCGCCGGGGCGTCGGCGCGGCGCTCTCCGCCTGGCTGACCCGCACCGCCTTCGACCGCGGCTTCACCACCGTCTGGCTGGAGCCGGGCGGCCCCGACGTCGAGCGGATCTACGCGGGCATCGGCTACCGCAGGACCGGCGAGAAGCTCAACATCTCGCTCGACCCCGCCTGAACATGCCCGAGGCTCAGACCAGCCGGCGCGCCGTGGCCCAGCGGGTCAGCTCGTGCCGGTTGGAGAGCTGGAGCTTGCGCAGCACCGCCGAGACGTGGGACTCCACCGTCTTCACCGAGATGAACAGCTGCTTGGCGATCTCCTTGTACGCGTATCCCCGGGCGATCAGCCTCAGCACCTCGCGCTCGCGCTGTGTCAGCCGGTCCAGGTCCTCGTCGACCGGCGGGGCGTCCGTCGAGGCGAACGCGTCCAGGACGAATCCGGCCAGCCGCGGTGAGAACACCGCGTCGCCCTCCTGGACCCGGAAGACGGAGTCGACCAGGTCGCTTCCGGTGATCGTCTTGGTGACGTAGCCGCGGGCACCGCCACGGATGACTCCGATGACGTCCTCGGCGGCGTCCGAGACGGACAGCGCCAGGAAACGCACCGGGTTCTCGACCGCGCCCATCATCGGGGCGCAGCGCCGCAGCACCTCGACCCCGCCGCCTCCCGGGAGGTGGACGTCGAGGAGGACGACCTCGGGACGGGTCGCGGTGATCACGGTGACCGCCTGGTCGACGTCGGCGGCCTCCCCGACGACCTCGACCCCGGTCTCCTCGGTGCGGCCGATCTCGGCCTGCACCCCGGTGCGGAACATCCGGTGGTCGTCGACGAGCACGACCCGTACCCGGCGCTCCGGGCCCCCGGTCGCTTCGGTGTTCTCCGTCATTCGCTCGCCCTTTCCATCTCCAGTTCGACCTCCGTGCCCCCGCCGGGCACCGAACGCAGGCGCGCCGTACCGCCGTTGCGCTGCATCCGGCCGATGATCGATTCTCGTACGCCCATCCTGTCGACCGGTACGGCGTCCAGGTCGAATCCCGGCCCCCGGTCCCGCACGGAGACGAACACCGTGCGGCCCTCGACCTCCGCGAAGACCTGGACGGCGCCGCCCTCGCCACCGTACTTGGCCGCGTTGACCATCGCCTCGCGTGCGGCCTGCATCTGCGCCACCAGCCTCTCGTCGAGCGGGCAGTCGCCGACGACCACGACCTCCAGCGGGACGCCGTGCTTGTCCTCGACCTCGGCGGCGGCGCGTTTGACCGCCTCGGCGAGGTTCGACGGCTCCTCGGCCTCGTCCTTGCCCGTGCCCGAGGGGTCGTACAGCCAGTTGCGCAGCTCGCGTTCCTGGGCGCGGGCGAGCCTGCGGACCTCGCCGCCGTCGTCCGCGTTGCGCTGGATCAGGGTGAGCGTGTGCAGGACCGAGTCGTGGACGTGGGCGGCGACCTCGGCACGCTCCTGGGCGCGGATGCGCATCAGGCGTTCCTCGGAGAGGTCCTGCGTCATCCGTACGAGATAGGGGCCCGCGAGCAGCGCGATACCGGTGAGCACGGCGATGGCGGCGGTCAGCGCGGTGCCGAGCTGGGCCGCCGAGCCGCGCACCACGATGAAGGCGGCGAGACCGAGACCGACCAGCGCGACGCCCGCGAGTCCACGTGCCAGGTGCAGCACCCGGCGACGGCGGCCGACCTCCATCCAGCGGGCCCGTCGCGCGTTGTCGGCCTGCCGCCACACCAGGACGGAACCCGCGCCGATCAGGAGTGCCGGCCAGACGTAACGGTCCGCCTTGCTCCCCATGTCGACGTTGCCGACGAAGATCATGGCGCCGACGAGCAGTGCGACCAGGGCGAAGACCTGGCCCCTGTCGGGCTTGCGGAGTCTGCGCCGGCCGTCGGGGGCGGTCTCGAAGATGGACCGCTCCACCCCGCCGGCCCCACCGGCCCCGCCCACCCCGCCGACCCCGAGCGGCACGACGATCCAGAACACGGCGTAGAGCAGGGCGCCCAGGCCGTCCGCGAAGAACAGTCCGAGGAAGACGAACCGGACCCAGACGACGGGCAGTCCGAGGTGTCCGGCGAGCCCGCGCGCGACGCCGCCGAGCATCCGTCCGTCGGCGCTGCGGTACAGCTTGCGCGGCGCCTGCTCCTCCGGGTCCGGGGCGTGGGAGCTCGGGGCTCGGGTCGTGGCTGCTGGCATGCCCCGATCGTCACACGTCCCGGCGGGTCGCGGCATCAGGGTCTGCCCGGACTCGACCCTGAGGACCGGGCTGCCGGGCGGACCCGGCCCCCAGAGGCCTCGGGGACGCAAAATCAGGGATCGGCCAGGGTCGTCGCGGGCCCCATGAGGGCGTACGGACCGTCACCATGGACCCATGACCGTTCCCCAGGACGCCTCCCCCGGCGTCGCTCCGCCCCCCGGGCCGGGACCGCGGCTGCGACGCAGCCCCCGGCAGAAAGTGGTGGCCGGGGTGTGTGGCGGCCTCGGCCGGTACTGCGACGTGGACCCGGTGATCTTCCGGATCGTGCTCGGCGTCCTCGCGGCGACGGGCGGCATCGGCCTGATCTTCTACGGCTTCGCGTGGCTGCTCCTCCCGGTGGAGGGCGAGGACGAGAACGAGGCGCGCCGGCTGCTCTCGGGCCGGGTCGAAGGCGCTTCCCTCGTCGCGCTGCTGCTGGCCCTGGTGGGCTGCGGGCTGCTGCTGTCGATGCTGCACAACGGCGGGATGCTGGCCTTCGCCGCGATGCTGTCGCTGACCGTGGTCGGCTTCTCCGTCTGGACGCAGCACCGCAGAACGGTCCCGCCCGAGGACGTACCGGGCACGGCGGCGTACGCCCCGAAGAGCGCGGCGCACGCCGCCGGGCACGGGGCGCCGCCCGAGGTGAAGGCGCCGCCCTCCCCGGGCAGCCCGTCCTGGTGGCGGGATCCGATCGTCAAGGACGGCACGACCGGCCCGACGGGGAGCGGCTATCTGTGGGGTCCCGCGGACGCGCTCTCCGAGGCGGCGGAGCCGGGCAGGCGCAAGGCGACCGCGGACGACCCGTTCCGTCCTCCCCACCGCGCGAAGGGCACCCGGGGCCCGCGGTCGATCGCCGGAGCCGTGTTCCTGCTCGCCCTGGTCGCGGGCGGCCTGGGGACGGGGCTGAGCTGGGAGGCCCATCCGCTGGGGACGAGTCTGCAGATCGGGCTCGCCGCCGCTCTGGGGGTGTTCGGCCTCGGCCTGCTGGTCGCGTCGGTCCTCGGCAGGACCGGCTTCGGAACGATCGTGCTGGCCATGATCACGGCCGGTCTGCTGGCGGGCGCCTCCGCCATCCCGCGGGACATCGGCACCGACTGGGTCCGCGAGGAGTGGCGCCCGGCCTCGGTGGCCACGGTCCGTCCGGAGTACAGACTCGACACCGGCATCGCGAAGCTCGACCTCTCCCGCATCACCGTGCCTGAGGGCGAGACGCTGCGCACCCGCGTCCAGGTCGCGGCGGGCCGCGCGCTCGTCGTCGTGCCCGCGGGGGTGACGGTGGAGGTGGACGCCGAAGCGGGCCTCGGCGACATCAGGTTCCCCACGGACCTGCGCAAGGGTGTGGACATCGCCGCCGACCGGCACACCCGGCGCACCCTCGGGCCCGCGGAGAACAGCGAGCCCGCCGGGACCCTCGAGCTGGGCATGGGAATCGGCGTCGGACAGTTGGAGGTCACCCGTGCCGCGTCATGAGTTCCGGCCCGGCCGCGCGGTGGCGGGCCTCGTCATGCTGACCCTGGCGGGCGGCTACGCGGCGGACGCGGCTGGTGCCTGGAACGCCCCGTGGGCGTTCTTCGCCCCCGTGTTCCTCGGCGGCCTGTGGCTGGCGGCCACGGCGACCTGGGTGAGCTATCGGGCGCGGCGGCGGCAGGCGAGGCGGGCGTCGGCGGAGAACTCGTCGGCGCCCGGTTCGACCCGGGTGCACTGACCACCGCCGGGCGGGCCGGATCAGCCGATCACCGGAGGCCTGCCGGGAGTTCGGCCGGTGCCCGCCCCGAAGGTGTCGACGACCACGCGGCAGGACCGGCCCCGTCCCTGTGCGGCGCCCTCAGATCCGCACGCGGCGTCGCTGCCCCCTCAGCGCGTCCACCGACCAGTAGGACGCGCCGGCGAGCAGCAGCGGCAGCCAGGCCATGAGGTAGACCAGGTCGTTGCCGTAGTAGTACGGCTCGGTCTGCCAGCTCACGGTCAGCCACAGGCTCAGCGAGATCAGCGCCCCGCCGAGTGCCGCGAGCCGGGCCCACAGCCCGGCCAGGGTGCCGAGGCCGACGAGGAGCTCACCGATCGCGATGGCGTAACCGAAGCCCTCGGGACTCTTGAGGGCGAGGTCCACGAGGCCCGGGATCGCCGCGGCGTCGCGTACGGCGTGCATCGTCTCGCCGATGGAACCCGCCCCGCTCGCCGACAGGAACGCGCTGTCGGTCAGCTTGTCGAGCCCGGCGTAGACGAATGTGACGCCGAGGAAGATCCGCAGGGGCAGGAGTGCGTACTCCCCCGCCCGGTCCCTGAGACTTCTCGGCTCGTCCAGCCCGTAGGAACCGCCCCTGTACCCGTGCATCACCGCTCCGCCTTCCGTTGGCCTTCGGACAGACCATACGTACGCCGGTTCGGGGCCGCTCACCGGGTGTACGGCTCAGTCCATGACATCGACGACGCAGGCGTTCGTCTCCACGCCCGCGGCCGTGACCACCTGTACCTCGACGGCACCCGGTTCCACCTCGACCGGTACGGGGACGGTGAGCACGGTGTCCGCCGGGTTGGCGAAGCCTCCGGTGACCGGGATGAGGGGTACGTGCACGTGCACCCGCCCGATCCTGACGACGACCCGCGCCAGCCGGTCGGGGCTGCCCGCGCCGGGCGGTACGAAGCCCGCGCCACGGATCTCGATGTCGTCGCCGGTACGGATCGGGGCGTCGAGGTCCCCCGCCTCCCTGGCCCGGACCACGGACAGGATGACCGGCCGGCCACCCTCCGCGTACTTGCCGGCGAAGTACGTCGCAGCCGAGACGGCCACCAGGACGGCCAGGCCCCACGGCAGGTCGGGAAGTTGCTCCGGGCGGCGGGCCAGGCGGACCGCGGCGAAGAGTACGGCGACGGTGCTGACCAGCACGTACTGCACATCGGTGAAGCTTCCGCGCCCGGAGTCGTCGGTCAGCAGGTCGGCGGCGCGCGGCCGGTCGGCGCGGAGCTTCTGCAGCCGCTGGGACAGCACGCGCACGGTCACCACGCGGCGCACGACGACGGCGACGGCGCTCACCAGCGCGAGCACCGTCAGGATGCCGGCCGAGCGGACCAGGTCCAGGCCCTCGATCAGGGCGTCACGGTCCGCGTGGTCGGACGCCCCGGCCAGTTGCAGCGCGAGGACGAGCACGGCGAAGACGGCGAGCAGCACCCAGGAGGCGGCGACGGTGCGCGAGGTGGAGAGCCGGTTGTCCTCGCCGATCAGCGGGGCGAGGAGGCCGCCGCGGGCCCGGTGTACGCGGGCGGCGCCGGTCAGCAGGCCCGCGGTCACGCACGCGGCGATCAGTCCCGCGGTGCGGGCCGTGGACCAGCCGGCCCCGATGGCGGTGACGGCCTCGCCGACGAGCAGCAGGGTGACACCGCCCCAGACCACGGTCAGGGTGCGCAGCCAGAGGGTGTGGAGCCAGGCGTCACCGGCCTCGCGGCTGCGTTCGGCGACGGCGCGGGCCGACTCGGTCAGCTCGTCCGACACCCACTGCCGGGACGCGGAGACGGACTGGGCGACCGCACCGGGCAGGCCCTGCCCGGCGGCGAGTTCGTCCCGCTTGGTGAGGAAGGCCGCCACGGCCCGCCGATGGCCTTCGCGTGCTCCGTGCGGGCAGTCGCCGCACGTACAGCCACCGCCGTGCGCGCTTTTCGCCCTCGCCTCGTCCAACGCCACGGAGAACGCCGCCCTTTCCCACCCTGATCGAATCAACTCGCCGCCTATTTCTGCGAATTGTGCCGTACGGAGCAGGCCCGCACCGCATCGGGGCGGACCGGGGGCGCATGTCGAGGAAATGTGCGATTCTCAGGCGCTGAGCACGAGGTAGGCGAGGCCCAGCGTCCCCCGGTATCCGCCGTAGTAACCGGTGCGGCGCGCGTCGACGGCCTCGGTCACCGCGGCGTGCAGCCGGTGCCCCGGGTTGGCCGACGCCCAGCGCTCCCCGCGCCCGATGTTGGCGGCGGACTCGAAGAGGTCCCACTCGCGCCGGTCGGCGACGGTCACCTGGAGCGGCCTGAGCCCCGCGGCCTCCGCCTGCCGGATCAGCTCCAGGAGCGAGCCGAAGTCGTCCGGTTCCGCGCCGAGGCCCTCCAACGCGGCGGGCGAGGGCTCGCGCTCCCAGAAGCCGTCGCCGAACAGCACCCTCCCGCCGGGGCGTACGGCCGCGCGCAGGGCACCGAGCGCGTCCGGGGTGCCGCCGGGCCACGCGTGCGAGGAACCGATGGAGACGGCCAGGTCGTAGCCACCCTCCGTATGTTCGGCGGCCGGGACCTCGTGGAACCTCACCCGGTCACCGATCCCCCGCCCCTCCGCGAGCCGCACACCCCGCGCCACGGCTTCCGGGTCGGTCTCGATGCCGTCCCCGGTGGATCCGGGTGCCGCTTCGACCAGGCGCATCAACAGCTCGCCCCAGCCGCTGCCGAAGTCGGCGATCCGGGCGCCGGCAGCGGGTGCGCAGCCGGCGATCAGCTGGGCGGCGTGTTCCTCGGAGAGCGGTGTGTTCCACGTGAGGCGGTCGTTCCCGGGGGCGGACATGAGGGCGCGGATCTCTTCGGCGGACATGCGCGTCAGCCTGGCACGTCAGCTCCGCGACGGACCAGGCGTTTTACCGCCCCCGGTCACCTGCCCCGGTGGTGGACCAGTGGTAGATCCCCGTGAGGACCGCCTCGACGGGACGAGGCGCCCGTCGATCAGCTCCGTGTGCCGCGGATACGCCGATGCCGCCGCCCGGACGAATGGGCGACGGCATCGGCACCGACCTCAGGGAGCGGGGGTCACTCCCACTCGATCGTCCCCGGCGGCTTGCTCGTCACGTCGAGCACCACGCGGTTGACGTCGGCCACCTCGTTGGTGATGCGGGTGGAGATCTTCGCCAGCGTCTCGTACGGCAGGCGCGACCAGTCGGCGGTCATGGCGTCCTCGGACGAGACCGGGCGCAGCACGATCGGGTGGCCGTAGGTGCGGCCGTCACCCTGGACGCCGACGCTCCGGACGTCCGCGAGCAGGACCACGGGGCACTGCCAGATGTCGCGGTCCAGACCGGCGGCGGTCAGCTCCTCGCGGGCGATGGCGTCGGCCTCGCGCAGCAGGTCGAGCCGCTCCTTGGTGACGTCGCCGACGATACGGATGCCGAGGCCGGGGCCGGGGAACGGCTGCCGCTGGACGATCTCCTCAGGCAGGCCGAGCTCCTGGCCGACCATCCGGACCTCGTCCTTGAACAGCTGGCGCAGCGGCTCGACGAGCTGGAACTCGATGTCGTCGGGGAGCCCGCCCACGTTGTGGTGGGACTTGATGTTGGCGGTGCCGGTACCGCCGCCGGACTCGACGACGTCCGGGTAGAGGGTGCCCTGGACGAGGAACGCGACCTCGGGGCCTTCCTCCTGGAGGATCTCCAGCTGGGCCTGCTCGAAGACGCGGATGAACTCGCGGCCGATGATCTTCCGCTTCTGCTCCGGGTCGGACACACCGGCCAGGGCGTCGAGGAAGCGCTTCTCCGCGTCGACGACCACCAGCTTCGCGCCGGTCGCGGCGACGAAGTCCTTCTCGACCTGCTCGGTCTCGCCCTTGCGCATCAGGCCGTGGTCGACGTAGACGCAGGTGAGCTGGGAACCGATGGCCTTCTGCACGAGGGCCGCGGCGACCGCGGAGTCCACGCCGCCGGAGAGGCCGCAGATCGCGCGCCTGTCGCCGACCTGCTCGCGGATCAGAGCGACCTGCTCCTCGACGACGTTGGTGGTCGTCCAGGTGGGCTCGATGCCCGCACCGCGGTAGAGGAAGTGCTCCAGGACCTGCTGGCCGTAGGTCGAGTGCATGACCTCCGGGTGGTACTGGACGCCGTAGAGCTTCTTCTCGTCGTTCTCGAAGGCGGCGACCGGGACGACGTCCGTGGACGCGGTCACGGTGAAGCCCTCGGGGGCGGCGGAGCAGGCGTCGCCGTGCGACATCCAGACCGGCTGCTCGGTGGGCGTGCCCTCGAAGAGGGTGGAGCCCGCCTTGGAGACGGCGAGGGAGGTGCGGCCGTACTCGCGCGCGCCGTTGTCGTCGACCGTGCCGCCGAGGGTGGTGGCCATCAGCTGGAAGCCGTAGCACATGCCGAAGACCGGGACACCGGCCTCGAAGAGCGCGCGGTCGAGACTGGGCGCGCCCTCCGCGTACACCGAGGACGGGCCGCCGGAGAGGATGATCGCCCGCGGATTCTTGGCCAGCATCTCGGCCACCGGCATGGTGGACGGGACGATCTCGCTGTAGACCCGCGCCTCACGGACACGGCGGGCGATGAGCTGGGCGTACTGGGCGCCGAAGTCGACAACCAGGACGACGTCGGTCGTGGTGTCGGGGGCGGCGGGGGGTGCTGCTGGCACGGGGCGGCCTTCCGGCGGTGGAGAGGGGGTCGGTCCTCCCAATTCTACCGGCCGTGGGACATCGCCCCGCCGGGCTCCCGTCTCACCATCCGGGCCCTGCGTGGACCCGGCGCCCGGGCGGGGTCCATACTTGCCGCATGCGTCAGCACACGATCTTCGTCTTTACCTATGGCACCCGGCCCGCCGGCTGCCATGGTCGTGCTGCTTGAGCAACTGACAAGCAACTTCTCCAAGGCGCCCCGGGCCGACAGGCCCGGGGCGTTCTGGCGTTCCGGGCCTGTCGCTCCGGGGGCCCCAGCCCCACCGGGAGTCACAGATGACCAGCACCGCCCCCACGAAGACGGCCGCCGAGCGGACCGGCGCGCACACCGACGAGGCGGCGTCCCTGATCGGGGGCGCCCGGACGCGCATCGACGCGCTGGACGACCGGATCATCGGTCTCGTACAGGAACGGATGGCCGTCTCGGCGGTGATCCAGGAGGCGAGGATCACGTCCGGCGGCCGCCGGGTGAACCTCTCCAGGGAGATGGATGTCCTCAGCCACTACAGCGACGCCCTGGGCAAGCCGGGCACGGCCCTCGCCATGACGCTGCTGGAGCTGTGCCGCGGCCGGGTGTGACGTTTGGGAAGCGGCCGGGCGCGACGTCCGGGGAGCGGCCGGGTGTGACCCACGGGAAGGCTGTACGGCCGCACCCGCGTTCGGGCCCCGTCTCACCCGTACGGCGCGTGACCGGCCCCCGGACCGCTTCGTTGGTCCGGGTGTCCGTGCCAGCCAGGGGCGGCGACGACAGAATCCACGCGTGGCTCCGCCGGGACGTGTGACGTACCCCAGGTGCGTCGTGGGACCACGGTCCGGCGTGTGTGACCGGGCGGCAGGGGACAGCGGTCCGGTCACCCATGCGGTCGGCCCCGGTGACGCCCGGGACCGGCCGCCTTCGGTCCGCCGTGGACGACGGGCCCCGGACGGGCCTCAGATCAGCCGGCTGCGGCGCCGGGTCGTCGCGTGGAGCACTCCCCCAGCGACCAGCGCGATCGTGGCGGCGGCGCCTGCCACGATCGCGACCGAGCCCGTGGAGGCGAGACCACCGCCCGTGTTCTGCGACGCGGAACCGGTCGTGCCCGTGGTCCCGGTGGAACCCGGGCCGGAGGACGTACCCGCGGTGCCGGGCGTCTGCCCTTCCCCGCCCGTGGTGTCACCGCCGGCGACACCCTCGGTGGAACCGCCGGTTCCGGTGGTGCCGCCCGAGGTCGAGGTGCCGCCGGTGTCCTCGGAGCCGGGGTCTGCGCCGTTGAGCACCAGGCGCGCGGTGTTGTCGGCCGGCTCCGGGTCGAAGGGAAGGGCGGGTCCGTCCAGCCAGGTGTTGCGGATCCGGACGGCACCCTCGGCGCCGGGGACCACATCGGTGATCTTGAGTTCGAACGGGAACGATGCCTCCGCCCCGTCCCGCACGGTCATCGATGTGTCGCAGACGTAGCGCGGCGCGGGGGTCCGGTCCTCGCGGTACGTGCCCTCTGCCGTCACGCCCTGGCAGGAGTCCGGCTTGCCGGTGACCTCGGTGCCCTCGGGGACGGTGAAGTCGAGGGTGGCGACCGGCTCGCCGGACCGGATGTGGCCGATCCACGCGGGCCCGTCGTTGCGGAAGCCGACGTCCGCGGTGACGGTGTCACCCACGGCACCGTCGGCCTTGCCGCCCACCGCCACGAAGTTCGCGGTGTTCTCCGTACGGAAGTCGGCCTCCTGCTGGTTGTCCCAGGGGTCGAGGTCCGCGGTCCGGGCGGAGGTGGTGACCTTCTCCATGGTCAGCTCGGGTCCCGTGCCCCGGGTGAGGGGCGCGCCCGTGCGCCTCGCGGGGCGCAGAGCGCCGCTGTCCTCCTCGATGCGGTAGACGAAGGTGTCCTGGTACGCGCGCTCGGTGGCCTCGACGGACAGCGGCGCCCCCAGCGTGTAGGTGGCGCCCGGCTCGAAGGAGCCCGGCACCGAGCAGAGGGCCGTCGCCCAGACGAAGTCCTCGAACGGCTCGTCCCCGGCCTCGCCGTCGTACTCGCAGTTGGCGTACCGCTCGGGGATCTCCAGCCCCCGCGAATACCTCAGGGTCAGCAGGACGCCGTCGGCGGCCCTGGTTCCCTGATTGGTGAACGTGATCGGAGCGGGCTGCACGTCACCGGGCCGGAGCTGCTGCTCGAAGGGGAGCTGCTTCATGACCAGGTCGGGGCCGCCGACGGTGACCTCGGCCGAGAAGGGGGTGAAGGTGGCCCCGTCGGCCGAGCCCGTCACCTCGATGGTGCCGGAGGCGCCGTCCTCGCTGCCCCTGGCCGCGACGATGCCGAATTCGGCGACGGAGCTGAGGCCCGCCCGCACTCCGTGGTCGTGGCAGACGGCGGTGGTCCCGGTGATCACGCAGTCCGCGCCCGTGTCCTCGGCCGGGAGGAGCTCGGCGACGCCCTCGATGCCGCTGAGGTCGAACGTGTAGGTCACCTCCCCCTCGTAGCCCGTGCCCTCCTCGTCCGGGTCGTGGACGGTGAACCCGAGCGCGGTCCGTTCGGGGTTCCCGGTCTCCGGATAGGGATGCAGGGCCGTCGGGGCGGGGCCGCCCAGTGTGAAGGCCGGGTCGTCCGCCGGAGCCGGCGCACCGACGGCGGGTGAGCCGGCCGCGAGCAGCCCCACGACGGCGAGGCCTCCTGCCGTACGGCACAGCACTGTTCTCGGGGAAAGGCGTGTCATCGCGAACCTCTGGGCATCGGCGGAGCTGTGCGACTGCTGTGACTCACTACAGGTACGACCGCGCCGCGGCACCGGGAGTTGCGCCGGACAAGATCACGAAGTGAGTACACCACCGAAGTTCGCGCGACGCCGGGAAAGCCGGGGTCAGGCGTCCGAAGCCGCCTTCTTCGGCGGCACCACCGGGATGCCGAGGAACGGCAGCTTCAGCGCGCCGAAGGCGTCATCGGGCACTGCGGGCGCCTGCGGTTCGACCGCGGAGAGCCGTTCGTACGCAGCGTCCTGCGCCGGGCGCGGGTCGGCCTCTCCCTTGTTGGGCCAGAAGGACATGGCGCGCTCCGCCTGCGCGGTGATGGTCAGCGACGGGTTGACCCCGAGGTTGGCGGAGACCGCGGAACCGTCGACCACCGAGATGCCGGGGTGCCCGTACAGCCGGTGGTACGGATCGATGACGCCTTCCTCCGGGCTCGCTCCGATGGGGCAGCCGCCGAGGAAGTGGGCGGTGAGCGGGGTGCCCATGAGCTCCCCGACGTTCGATCCGGCGAAGCCGTTGATCTCCTGGGCGAGCAGCGTCGCGCCCTGGGTGGCCTCGGCTATCTGTGTCGGGTTGGGCGAGCCGTGGCCCTGCCGGGCGGTGAGCAGGCCCTTGCCGACGCCCCCGGGCTTGCGGTACGCGGTCAGCGAGTTGTCCAGCGACTGCATGACGAGACCGATGATGGTCCGTTCCGACCAGCGCCAGTTGGACAGCGAGCGCACCGTGAGCACCGGGTGCTTGGCCACGCTACCGAACCAGCTCAGCACCCGGTGGGTGCTGTAGGGCACCTGAAGGATGGTCAGCGCGCCCATCGCGTTGGAGCCCTTGCCGTAGCGCACCGGTTCGATGTGGGTGTTCTCGTCCGGGTGGATCGACGAGGTGATGGCGACCCCCTGGGTGAAGTCGGCCTTGGCGGTCCCGTGCTTCCTGCGGTAGCGGCGGTCGCTGGTCTGCGCCCCCACCAGACCCTCTGAGTTGGTCCGGGTCAGCTCGCCGAGCCGGGACGACAGCCGGGGCAGCAGCCCTTCGTCCTTCATCGTGTGCAGCAGGGTCTGGGTGCCGTACGTGCCCGCGGCGACGACCACGTTCCGGGCCCGCAGCACGGTCGGCGCGGCCTTGCGCCGCCGGTTCGTGGGCACGGTCGACACGCGGTAGCCGCCGTCCGGGCCGTCCGTGACCGCGACGACGGACGTCATCGGGTGGATGACGGCGCCGGCCTTCTCCGCGAGGTGGAGGTAGTTCTCGTTGAGGGTGTTCTTCGCGCCGTGGCGGCAGCCCGTCATGCATTCACCGCACTGCGAACAGGCCTTGCGGGCGGGGCCGGCGCCGCCGAAGTAGGGGTCGGCCACCTCCCCTCCGGGCTTCGCCCGGGCGGTCCCGTCGGCGTCCTTGCCGTCACCGAAGAAGACGCCGACCGGGGCCAGGTGGAAGGTGTCTCCGACGCCCATCGTCTCGGCGACGGCCTTGAGGTGGACGTCCGCCGGGGTCACGGTCGGGTTGAGCCGCACCCCGAGCATCCGCTTCGCCTGGTCGTAGTACGGCGCCAGTTCGGCCTTCCAGTCGGTGATGCCTGCCCACTGGCGGTCCTCGAAGAAGGGCGCCGGTGGCACGTACAGGGTGTTGGCGTAGTTGAGGGAGCCCCCGCCCACGCCGGCGCCGGCCAGCACCATCACCTTGCCGAGCAGATGCACCCGCTGGATGCCGAACAGCCCGAGCGCCGGGGCCCACAGGTAGTTCTTGATGTCCCAGGAGTTCTTGGGCAGGGTCGCGGGGGTGAAGCGGCGGCCCGCCTCCAGGACGCCGACCCGGTATCCCTTCTCGCTCAGCCGCAGGGCCGAGACCGCGCCGCCGAAGCCCGAGCCGACGACGAGGACGTCGTAGTCGTACGCGTCGTCGTCCGCAGCCGGAGCGGCCCGGCCGGCCTGGTTCTGGGCATGGCTGTCCTGGGACATGGCTCTCCTCGGTACGAAAAGGGCGGGAAAGGCTGGAGGGACGTATGGGGGTGCCGCTGGGGTCAGCGCAGCCGGAAGGCCTTCATCACCTTGAGGCTGCGGCTCATGAAGGCCGCGTACTTCTCGTCGTCCATCCCGAAGGCCGGTGCGAGGGGCATCAGTCGCTGTTGCGCCACCGTCTGGGCCTCGGTGTACTTCAGGATGCCCTCGGAGCCGTGCCGCCGGCCGAGACCGGAGTCCTTCATGCCGCCCATGGGCGACTGGACGCTGCCGTACGCGGGTGCGTACCCCTCGTTGATGTTGACGGTGCCGGTCCGCAGCCGCGCGGCGACGCGGTGCCCTCGCCCGGCGTTCTTCGTCCAGACACTGGAGTTGAGGCCGTAAGGGGTGGCGTTGGCGAGGCCGACCGCCTCGTCGTCGTCACCGAAGCGGTAGATCGAGACGACGGGCCCGAAGGTCTCCTCGCCGCACACCGCCATGGGCGCCTCGACTCCGTCCAGGATCGTCGGCTCGTAGAAGAGCGGGCCGATGTCGGGACGGGCGACGCCGCCCGCGACGAGCGTGGCGCCCTTCTCGACGGCTTCGGCCACATGACGGCTGACGGTCTCCAGCTGGCGCTCGCCGACGAGTGAGCCCATGTCGGCACCGTACGCGAGGGAGCTGCCGAGCCGCATGGCCTTGGTGCGGGCGGCGAAGCGCTCCACGAAGGCGTCGGCGACCGACTCGTGGACGTACAGCCGCTCGATGGAGATGCAGAGCTGCCCCGCCGAGGAGAAGCAGGCGCGGACGGCGCCCGCGGCTGCCTTCTCCACGTCGGCGTCCTCCAGGACGAGCATGGCGTTCTTGCCGCCGAGTTCGAGGGACACGCCGACGAGCCGGGCGGCGGCGCCCTGGGCGACCTCACGGCCGGTGCGGGTGGAGCCGGTGAAGGAGACGTAGTCGGCGCGGCTGACGACCTCGGGGCCCACGACGGGGCCCTCGCCGATGACGACCTGGAACACCCCGGCGGGCAGACCGGCCTCGATCAGCAGGTCACGTGCCCACAGGGCGGTCAGCGCGGTCTCCGTGTCCGGCTTCATCACGACGGCGTTGCCGGAGACGAAGGCCGGCAGCGCGTCACCGACGGACAGTTCGAGCGGGTAGTTCCAGGGGGCGATCTGGCCGACGACCCCGCGCGGCTGCCGCAGTTCGGTGACCTTGGTGAGGGTCGGGACGACCCCGGTGTGCCGCTTGGGCCTGAGGTACGAGACGGCCCTGCGCCCGTAGTGCCGGGCGGCGACGGCGACGGCCTGCACCTCCTCGTGGGCGTGCAGCCGGGCCTTGCCGGTCTCCAGCTGGATGAGGTCGAGGACCTCCGACTGGCGCTGCAGGACCAGGTCGTGGAAGCGGAGCAGCACGGCGGCCCTGGCCCGGACCGGCGTGGCGGCCCACGCGGGCTGGGCCGCACGGGCGCGGTCGAAGGCCGTCCCGACGTCCTCGGGTGTGGACTCGGGCAGATCGGCCAGCTTCTCCCCGGTGAAGGGGCTGTGGTTCGCCGTGCGGCCGGAGCCCACGACGTCACGGGTGAGCTGGGCGATCACCTCGGGTGTGACCACGTCGGCGGCGGTGCGCGCGTTCGCCGGGGCGGCGGCCACGGGGTTGGTGCCGACGCGGCTGCCGGAGGCGGCGGTGGTCGTGGATGCCTGCGAGTCCGTCATGAGGGCGAGAGTATGTCCACCCGCGCACTTTGGGTACCCGTGGGTAACAGGTTTTCACAGACCCCGCCAGAGACTTCTGCGACGCTCGGCCATTCAGCCAGTGATCACTGGCGGCATAACCGCTGATCAGGGGCGATCCACCGTCGTATCCGGGATCGGAAGTCGGAAATCGTGAATCCGGCCGCGCGTCGGTCCGCTCCAGGTCGTCAGTCGGTCCGCTCCGGCGGTTCCCAGCTGCGGAGCATCGTCTCGAAGATCTTCTGCGTCTCGGCCCGGTCCTCCTCGGGACCGGTCATGTAGAGCGCGTACTCCGGCCCGCCCGTCTCCGCGAAGTACATCTGGTCGATACCGTGGCGCGGTCCCGGGTGGTCCTTGGACTCGGTCCAGGTGAACTCCCAGCGGGAGCCCGGGCGGTCGCGGAAGACGTTCTCCTCCAGCGTCAGACGTTCGTACTCCGGCAGACGCCTGGACAGGTCCCTCTCGATGCTCTGCATGTGCGCGTACGAGTTGCCGAAGTCCGGATCCGGGTCGAGGTTGATGCGCACCCGGTGCGCGCCGTCGTCCGGGGTGTAGTCGATCTGGCCCTCGTCGGTCCGCCGCTCCCAGCCGTCGGGCACGGCGAGGCTGAAGCCCTCGGGGTCGGTGACGCGGCTCCAGCCGTCGGGGATGTCCTTCGCCGGGGAGTCGTCCCCATCCCCGGCCTGTTCGTCTGAGGCGGAGGCGGAGGGGGCCGGCACTGTGGCGCTCTGCTCCACCCCACCACCGCCCCCGGTCGTGCCTCCGCTCCCGTCCTGTGCCTTCATCGCAACGAGGCCTGCCGCCCCGCCGATCACCGCGGCCGCGGCGACGACCACCAGGACGGTGCGCCACCGGCCCCGGCCGCTCCGGGTCGCCGGCGCCGAGGTGTACGGGGGGTTCGCGCTGTACGGGGGCGTGGGGGCCTGAGGCTGTGGCTGTGGCTGTGGGAGCTGGGCGGTGGAACCGTCCGGCGTGGAGAAGGTGCGCAGGTCGTCCTCGGACAGCCGCTGGGTCGGCACATGCGCCTGCGCGGCGCGCGGCTTCCGCCCCTCCATCGCGTCCAGCAGCATCCGCTCCGCTTCCTCGGCCGTCGGACGGTCCGAGGGGTCCTTGCGCAGCAGTGCGGTGATCACGGGCGCCAGCGCGCCGCCGCGCGCCGGCGGGGGCGGCTCCTCGGCGACGACGGCCTGCATGGTGGAGATGGGCGACGTACGACGGAACGGCGAGTTCCCCTCGACGGCCGTGTACAGCGTGGCACCCAGGGACCAGAGGTCGGACGCGGGGCCGGGGTCGCCACCGCGCACCCGCTCGGGCGCCAGGTAGTCGATGGAGCCGACCAGCTCGCCCGTCCGGGTGATGGTGGAGTCGCCCTCGATCGCGGCGATCCCGAAGTCGGTCAGCAGGACCTGGCCGTCCCGGGCGAGCAGGACGTTGGCCGGCTTCACGTCCCGGTGCAGGACTCCCGCCGCGTGGGCGGCCCGCAGGGCGCCCAGCACATGGAGCCCGATCCTGGCCGCCTCGCGCGGCTCGACCTCGCCGGACTCCTTCGCCGCGTCCGCGAGCGAGGGCCCGTCGACGTACTGCATGACGATCCAGGGCCGGTTGTCGTACTCGATGACGTCATGGACGGTGACGACGCCCGGATGCGTGATCCTGGCCGCCGCGCGCGCCTCCTTCTGCGTCCGGGCGTGCAGCACGACCCGGTCCGCCTCGGCGGCGTACAGTCCGGCGGTCAACTCCTTGACCGCCACGGTCCGGTGGAGCACTTCGTCATGGGCACGCCACACCTTGCCCATGCCGCCCCGGCCGAGGACGTCACCCAACCGGTACCGCCCGGCCAGTACGATCCCCGCGCCCGTGCCCTGTGCGTGTTCCACGTCTGTCCCCGCCCCGTTCCTTGGGACGACAGGTTACGGACGGGAGGCGGTGCCACGGAACCTCGCACGGCCCACGAGACCGCACTGTGATGCTTGTCGCTTTCCGCTGTTGTCCTGTCAGGACGTCGCGCGGTACGAGGAGATGGCCTGCGTGTAGATGTCGGAGACCTTGTCGCGCTCGTTCTCCGGGCCGATGACCTGCACGATGTGGTACCTGCCGTCCACGATCCGGACCTGGTTGCGGACGTACACCTGACGTCCGCTGCTCTCCTGCCAGGTGAACTGCCCCTCAGCCATGGCCTGTCGCCCGATGTCGACGCGGCGCAGACCGGTGGACGTGGCCCAACTGGAGTCACGGAAGGGCTTGAGCTCGGGTTCCGCGGTCCGCTGGTAGTCCAGCGGGTCGCTCCCGTTGGCCTTGACGGTGTCCCTGCCGGGCACGACCAGGACACTGAAACCGTCGCTGCCGTAGCGGACCTGACGGTCCGCGTCGGCCGAGCTGCGCTGCCAGTCCTTCGGCACGCCGATCTCGAACCCTTCGGCGTCCTTGCGCAGTTCGTAACCGGACGCCAGGGCTACGGCCGAGCCGCTGGTCTGCGGCATCTCCGAACCCGGGGAATCCGACGGTTCCGAGGACCCCGAGGACGAGGAAGCGCCGGTGGACGGACTGCTCCCGGGGTCCGCCGGAGCCACGGAGCCCGAGGGCGCCGCCCCGGTGCCCTCACCCTCCTTGGGCATGAACAGCATGGCGTAGGCGATGGCGGCGGCCATCACCAGCAGTATCAGGACCAGCAGCAGCCGTCCGAGCCGCCGCGGCGCCCTGCCACCGCGCTGCGGCTCGCGCAGCACCTTGGGCCCCTTGGGTTCCCGGGGCGGGCGTGCCGGCTTCTCGTGGTCATGCGGCTGCTCGTACGTCTGACGGCTCTCGCCGCGCCGCGCCTTCCCCTGACGGTGCCGCCCGTGGGCCGCGCCGCCGCGTCCTCTGCGGCGGCGCACCAGCTCGCCCCGGCGGCGTACGACCGGCAGCCGGGTGGCGTCCGCGGGCGGCATCGTGACGATGTCGGTGCCGGCCTCGGGCTCGGGGGCCGAGCGCACGAGGGAGCGCAGCCAGCCGCGCAGCTCCTCGAAGTCGGGCCGCTCCGTGGGGTCCTGGCGTAGCAGCGATTCGACGACGGGCCGCAGCGGTCCGCACTCCTCGGCGAAGGCGGGCGGTTCGCCGCAGACCATCTGGACGAGTTCGGCGGCGTTCTCCTCCGGATACGGTGCGTGGCCCTGCACGGCGCGGTAGAGCAGGGCGCCGAGCGCCCAGAGGTCGGTGGAGGGGCCGATGGGCGGGGCCAGCTGCCAGTTGTCGTGGACGGGCCCCGCCTGTTCGGGAGCCCAGCGCTCGGTGACGGCGCCGACGACGGCTATACGGGCCTGCCGGGCGCGTTCGGCGGCGAGCGGGGTGGCCGGGCCGCGGTAGGCGGGAGTGGCGCCGCTCCCGGCGACCACCTCGTCCCATCCTCCGGCGGGCACGCGGGCGGCCACCGGCTCCGGCAGCCTGTCCTGTCGGCCCTCGGGTCCGCCGCCGAGCCGCCGCGCGTCGGCGCGCAGCGCGTCCTCACCGGAGCCGCCCCGTCCTCCGGAGCCACCCGCGGGCACGGGGCGCCCGGAGCCGGGGCCGTCGCCCCAGGTGCCGGCGAGATGGACCCGCCGGCCGGGAGGCACGGGGCCACCGGGGCCCTGGTCGTCGTCCTCGTCGTCCCCCTCGCCGTCCCCCTCGCCGTCCTCGTCGTCGTACGGATACGGGGCTTCGGCCGGCCTGCCCCACGTGCTGGGCAGCTGCGGGCGCCCGAGAGCGGGAGGGGCGGCGGACTCCTCCCGCTCGTCCGTCGCGGGGGCGCCTTCGTGGTCCTGGTCCGCGCGCTTCTGGTCCTCTCCCGCGCGGGCCGCGGCACGGGCCCCCGCGCGGTAGGCCGCGATGGCCCCGGCACGGGCGGCACGCAGCTGCGCGGCACTCCCCGGCGCGGGCGGGGCGGGGGGCGCCACCTCCATCTCGGCACGGGGCCCTGGAGCCGGCACCCCGTCGGTGGACGCCCGGGGCGCGGGCAGCGCCTCCGGAGCGGGCTCGACCGCCGGGGGCGCGTACGGGCCGGGCTCCACGGCGGGGTGCTCGTAGGCGCCGGTGGGCCCCGATTCGACGGCCGACGGCTCGTACGGTCCGGGCTCCACGGCAGGAAGCTCGTACGTGCCCGCATCCACGGCCGCCGGCTCGTACGGGCCGGTGGGTCCTGACTCGACCGCCGGGGGCCCGTAGGCGTTCTCCGTGTCCGGCTGCGGCGCGGGAACGTATCCGCACAGCGCTTCCTCAGCCGCACCGGCCGCGAGCCCGGTCAGCACGACCCGCCCGTCGTCACAGACCAGCACCGTGCGGACCGTGATGTTGCGGTGCGTCCAGCCGTGCGCGTGCAGCACCCGCAGTGCCGTGAGCACGTCGGAGCCGATCTCGGCCGCACGGTAGGGGTTGAGGGGGCGCTCCGCGAGGAGCGCGGCGAGTGGCCTCGCCGGAACGAGTTCGCTCACTATCCAGAGCGACCCCGCCTCGGCGAAGACGTCGAAGACCTGGTCGAGGCGCGGATGGTCGGGCACCTGGGCAGCCGCCTGCGCGGCCTCGATCGCCCGCCGGACCGCGGGGTCCGTGGGCCGCCGCACCGTACGCCCGGTGGCGCGTCTGGCCGAGGAGAGGCCGTCGCCGTCGAGCACCTCCGCGTCGACCACCTCGGGCAACGGCACCTGCCGGACCAGGACTTCCTGCCCGCTGTACGTGTCGAATGCCCGGGTCTCCGCCAGTTCGTACGCATCGGACGGAGGCAGCGGAAGGCGGTAGCGGTCGGCAAGCACCCGACCCGCGTAGTCGTCCACGACGCCTCCCCAGAGCGCGCTGTACCCCGGTCACCGAGACCGCACCGACCCTCAGCTGCGGTCACTTGCTGTGCAATTGACCCATCGTCCCGGCTGCGTACGGTCCTCGGTCTCTCACCATACGTGGCAAGTCGCGGCCGCGCGGCCGGGTCAGGGCAACCCGGCCGCCCGGTCTGCTGCGGGGCGGGTCAGTCCTTCTGTTCGAACGTGGCGAACGCCGTCTCGCGCAGCGTCCGGCACTCCTCCCCGTCCCATGCGTCGGCCTCGCAGCTGATCATGATCGAGTAACCGTGGGTGGCGTCGGCCTTGAAGCCCCGGTTGAGGACCCGGATCCGCTTGCCCTGCTGGTTACGGGTGAACTCCCAGTCGGCGACGGTCGGGTAGCCGTTGTACTCGACCTTCTTTATCCCGATGTGCTTGTAGCCGTTGCTGCTTCCGGCCACCGCCCCCATCAGGCCGCGCCATGCGGCGGCGGCGTCCGCCCCGGGCGAGCTGTTGTAGTCGACCTGGACGCGGGGGAAGCCTCCGCTCTCGTTGTAGATGCCGCCGGAGTTGCTTCCCGCTATGGCGTTGCGCTCGAAGCTCTCGGGCATCGCCATCGTGAAGTGGAACCGCTCGTCGGTGACCCTCTTGTACCCGGCGGGCAGCGCGTCCGGGTCGGGGCTCGGCTCGCTGGTCTCCTTCGAGGGCGAGGGGTCGCTGGAGGCCTCGCCCTCGCCCTGCCCCTGGCCCTCCTTGCCGCCGTCCTGCGCGCCGTCGTCCTCGCCCTTGCCCGAGCCGCCTGAGGTGGAGGCCTCGGTGTCGTCACCTGTCGTCGCACCGGACGAAGCCGCGGAGTCGCCTCCCTTGGCCCCGCCCTGGTCGCCCGTCTCGTCGCCGCCGAGCGTGAGTGCCAGGACCGTGCCGAGGACGGCGAGCACGACTACACCGGCGATGACCGCCAGGGTGCGGCGCGGCACGACGTCGGTGATCGACGCGCGCGGCACGGCCGGACGGCTCGCCGATGCGGCGGGTCCGGACACCGACGCCGTGGCGGCCGGGGTGTGCGAGGCCGCCGGCGACTTCGCGTTCCGTGCGGACTTCAGGGCACCGCGCAGCCGGTCCCTGGTGCTCTCGGCGACACCCGCGGACGGGGTCACGGACGTGGCGGCGGCGCCGGAGCCCTGGCCCTCGGGGGCCGGGCTGCCGACAGCCGGTCTCCCGGAGCCTGCGGCGGCAGCGGCTCCGGCGGAGCCGGCCGCGGCGGCCTTCCTGCCACCGCCCTTGGTCTCGCCCGTGCCGCTCCTGCCGCCCTTGCCGCTCCCGGAGTCACCGACCGAGGGCAGCGCCATGACCTGGGTGCGTTCGGCCGGCGGTACGACGGGCTCTTCCGGGGCGTTGATCACCGCGTTGAGCAGGACGCGCGCGCCCGCGTCGTCCAGCCGCTCGTCGGGTTCCTTGGCGAGCAGGCCGTAGATGACCTCCTCCAGGCCACCTGCGTTGGCCGGCGGCTCGACGGGCTCCGTCATCACCGCCGTCAGCGTGGCGATGGCAGAGCCCTTGTCGTACGGCGGGCGGCCCTCGACGCTCGCGTACAGCAGCCCGCCGAGCGACCACAGGTCGGCGGGCGGCCCCGGCTTGTGACCACGGGCCCGCTCGGGCGAGATGTAGGAGGGGGCGCCGACGAGCATGCCCGTGGAGGTGACGGAGGGGTCGCCCTCGACCTGCGCGATACCGAAGTCGGTCAGGACGACACGGCCGTCCTCGGAGATCAGCACGTTGGACGGCTTCACGTCCCGGTGCAGGATGCCCTCACGGTGCGCGGAGCGCAGCACGTCGAGGATGGCGAGGCCGACCTCCGCCGCGCGCCTCGGCGTCAGGGTCCCGTCCTCGCGGATCACCTCGGCGAGGGACTTGCCCTCGATGAGCTCCATGACGATCCACGGCCGGTCGTCCTCGTCGACCACGTCGTAGACCGTCACCGCGCTGGTGTTGCGGATCCTCGCGATCGCCTTCGCCTCGCGAAGGGTTCGCGTGATCAGACGCCGCTTCTCGTCGTCGTCGATGGCCGAAGGGAACCGCAGTTCCTTGACGGCGACCGTACGCCCCAACGTCTCGTCGACAGCACGCCAGACCGTGCCCATGCCGCCCCGGCCGAGCACCTCCCCGAGGCGGTAACGCCCCGCGAGAAGGCGTCCGTCCTTGTCCCCTTGGGGCTCCCGCGACTGCTGCGCCTCCGACATGCGTCCCCTCTGCGATCAACCCGCCCTGGCAGAGCGTTCATTGTCCCTCACCCCGGGACCGGCAATGGTGCCGGGTCCGGGGTCGGCCGTGATGCGGCCGGAGGAACGAACCCCCTGCCATGCCGATGTCCGGGGGCCTGCCCGCCGCCCCGCCGGTACCGGATCCGCTCGAGGTGGGATCCGCGAGCCCGCCCAGCGAACCACACTCGGGTGCATCGTCCTACCTCCCCCGGCCCGCCGTCGAGGGCCGAGCCCTCGCCGCGACCGTTCCGGTGCATGACGGCGCCCTCCCTGGCGGGGAGTCGGGCGCCTCCGCGGGCCGCGGCATCGGGGCGCGCAACCGCTTCCGGGCGGCGGGCGTCACCAGGACGTCGGTCGCGGTGGTCGTCCTCCGCCCCGGCCCGGACGGCGGGCCGGAGGGCGGCCCGCCGGTGCCCCGAAGCGGGCCCGCTGGAGGCGGAGTTCCCCCGCGGGCCCACCCAGGGGCCGACGGGGGCCCGTGCCTCGGCGCGGCACGATGTCCGGCGCTGCGGAACCCGCTGCGGCACGGCACGGAGTCCGGCCCGGCCGCGCCCGCCTCAGCGCGGCACGATGTCCGGCGCCCCCAGCCGTGCCGCGTCGGCCGTCAGGTCGTCGGGCTGCCGCTGGGACTCGCGTTCCGCTTCCACCCGCTTGCGGTAGTGCTCCACCTCCCGTTCGATCCGGTCGGTGTCCCAGCCGAGCACCGGCGCCATCAGGTCCGCGCACTCGCGGGCACAGCGGGTGCCCCGGTCGAAGGTCTCGATGGAGATCCGGGTGCGCCGGGTCAGGACGTCGTCGAGGTGGCGGGCGCCCTCGTGCGAGGCGGCGTACACGACTTCGGCTCGCAGGTAGTCCTCGGCGCCCGCGAGCGGCTCTCCCAGCGTGGAGTCGCCCTTCACGAGTTCCAGGAGTTCCTCCGTCATCGAGCCGTAGCGGTTGAGCAGGTGCTCCACCCGGACGACATGCAGCCCGGTGCGGGCGGCGATCCTGGCGCGGGCGTTCCACAGGGCGCGGTAGCCCTCGGCCCCCAGCAGCGGGATGTCCTCGGTGACGCAGTCCGCCACCCGCTGGTCGAGCGCGTGCACCGCCTCGTCGACGGCGTCCTTCGCCATCACCCGGTACGTCGTGTACTTCCCGCCCGCCACGACGACGAGGCCCGGCGCCGGATGGGCCACCGTGTGTTCACGCGAGAGCTTGCTGGTGGCGTCCGACTCGCCGGCCAGCAGGGGCCGGAGCCCGGCGTAGACGCCCTCGACGTCGTCCCTGCCCAACGGGGTGTTCAGGACCGAGTTCACGTGTTCGAGCAGATAGTCGATGTCGGCGCTGGAGGCCGCCGGGTGGGCCTTGTCCAGGTCCCAGTCGGTGTCGGTCGTACCGATGATCCAGTGCCGCCCCCACGGGATCACGAAGAGCACGGACTTCTCGGTCCGCAGGATGAGTCCGGTCGTGGAGTGGATGCGGTCCTTGGGCACGACGAGGTGGATGCCCTTCGACGCCCGGACGTGGAACTGCCCGCGCTCGCCGATGAGGGCCTGGGTGTCGTCGGTCCACACGCCGGTCGCGTTGACGACCTGCTTGGCCCGGATCTCGTACTCGGCGCCGCCCTCGACGTCCTGCACCCGCGCGCCGACGACCCGCTCACCCTCCCGCAGGAAGCCGGTCACCCGCGCGCCGTTCGCCACGTGCGCGCCGTAGCCCGCGGCGGTGCGCACGAGGGTCGCGACGAACCGCGCGTCGTCCATCTGGGCGTCGTAGTACTGCAGGGCTCCGACCAGGGCGTCCTTACGCAGGGCAGGAGCGACCCGCAGCGCGTGACGGCGCGAGAGGTGCCGGTGCACGGGCAGCCCGCGGCCGTGGCCCGAGGACACCGACATCGCGTCGTACAACGCGACGCCCGAGCCGGCGTACAGACGCTCCCAGCCCTTGTGCTGCAAGGGATAGAGGAAGGGAACGGGCTTGACCAGGTGTGGCGCGAGCCGCTCCAGGAGCAGCCCGCGCTCCTTCAGCGCCTCCCGCACGAGCGCGAAGTCCAGCATCTCCAGATACCGCAGGCCGCCGTGGATCAGCTTGCTCGACCTGCTGGACGTGCCGGACGCCCAGTCGCGTGCCTCGACCAGTCCGGTGGAGAGTCCTCTGGTGGCCGCGTCCAGCACGGTCCCGGCGCCTACCACGCCCGCTCCCACGACCAGCACGTCCAGTTCGCGCTCGGCCATCGCGGTCAGCGCCTCGGTGCGCTCCGCGGGTCCCAGTGTCGCTGTCCTCACTGCTGCCTCCCGGTAGTCCCGGTGCATCGGGGGTGGTACGGCACGGGTTCGGGGACCGGCCGGAGGGCCGGGCGGCCCGTGCCCACCTCTCGATTCTGTCCGCGGTCCACGACTTCAGCCACCGCCTGTGGACAACACCCGCCCCACAAGAGTCACAGAATGCGACATATAGGTCATATTTACGCCTAGTCTGACATAGCGCTGTCCACAGCAGTTGCACTTTCTGTCTCTTGGCCTTAGGGAAGGACGGCCCACATGCCCGCAGACCTCGCCGTCATCGGACTCGGTCACCTCGGCCTGCCTCTCGCCCAAGCAGCCGTCGGCGTGGGAATCGACACCGTCGGCTACGACACCGACCCACGTCCTTACGCCGAACTCTCGGCGGGCCGTACTCCGGTCGAGGGATCTCTCAGCGCGTCCGACATCCGCCGGATGCTCTCGGGCGGTTTCCGGCCCACCGCCGATCCGGCCGAACTGGGCCGCGTACGCACCGCCGCGATCTGCGCACCCACGCCCCTCGGGCCGGACCGCACCCTCGACCTCGGCGCGGTGACCGACGCGGCCCGCGCGCTCGCCGCGCGGCTGCGGCCGCACACCACCGTCCTGGTGGAGTCGGCGGTGCCGCCGGGGACCACCGAGAACGTCGTACGCCCCCTGCTGGAGGAAGGGTCCGGGCTGCGCGCCGGACGGGACTTCCACCTCGCCCACTCCCCCGGCCGCCTCGACCCCGGCAACCGCGTCCACGTCTACGGCAACACCCCGAAGGTCATCGGCGGCCTCACCCCCGCGTGCACCGAGTCCGCCGCCGCCTTCTACGGACGGCTCACCGACAAGGTGGTCAGGGCCCGCGGGCCGCGCGAGGCGGAGATGACGAAGGTCCTCGAAACCAACTTCCGGCACGTCAACATCGCGCTGGTCAACGAGATGGCGGAGCTCTGCCACGACCTCGGTGTCGACCTCTGGGACGTCATCAGGTGCGCGGAGACCAAGCCGTTCGGCTTCGAGCCCTTCCGCCCCGGCCCCGGGGTCGGGGGCCACGGCGTGGCGGTCGACCCCGGACACTTCCCGTACAACAGCCGTACCCCCGGGCACCCCCTGCGCATGGTCTCGCTCGCCAAGGAGATCAACGACCGGATGCCGAGCTATGTGATCCAGCGCTGCGCGACCCTGCTGAACGAGCACGGCAAGTCCGTCCGGGGCGCCCGGGTCCTGCTGCTCGGCGTCACGTACAAGCCGGACCTCGCCGACCAGGAGTCCTCACCGGCCCGCGAGATCGCGACCCGGCTGATGGACATGGGCGCCCAGATCGGCTACCACGATCCCCACGTCCTGGACTGGCGGGTGCGTGACCTGCCCGTGCCGCGCGCCGACTCGCTCTACGAGGCCGCAGCGAGGGCCGACCTGACGGTGCTTCTGCAACACCACCGCACGTACGACCTCCAGGGGTTGGCGGTGAAGGCCCAGCTCCTCCTGGACACCCGGGGAGCCACCCCGGCGGGGGCCGCCCACCGGCTGTGAGCGTCCTGGGGACGGGCCCGCCGGAATTCCCGGTGGGCCGTGTCGGTGCGGGCTGCTAGCCTGCGGCGTCACTTCTCGCACAGCCGTGCGCACCGTCCCAGGGGGAACACCCGTATGAGCCAGCCCGTACAGCCACCGAACCCGCCGCAGCAGCCCCACGGCGGCCAGCCGGCCGACGGCAACCCGTACGCGGGACAGCAGCCCGCGCCCGGCAACCCCTACGCCGGCCAGCAGCAGCCCGGTGCGCCGACGGGCAACCCGTTCGCGGGACAGCAGCCCGGTGCGCCTACGGGCAACCCGTTCGCCGGCCAGCAGCCCGGCCAGTTCGGCGGCGGCTTCCCTCCGGCCCCGCGCGGCAACGTGGGCCTGGGCGTGCTGACCGCGCTCGGTACGGCGATCGTCGCGGCGATCCTGTACGGCGTCATAGCCGGCTCCATCGAGCGCGAGGTCGGTTACGCGGCCATCGGTGTCGGCTTCCTGGTCGGTTTCGCGGCGAGCAAGGTCGGCGGTCCCCTCCCGGCCATCGGCGCGGCCAGTGCCGTCTTCTCCCTGGGCGCCGTCTTCCTCGGTCAGCTCGTCGCCATGTCGATGATCCTCGCGGACGGCCTGGGCGTCGGGTTCTCCGAGGTCTTCTTCGAGCACTTCGGCGACGTCGTGGACGTCTGGAAGCAGGAGTCCGACTTCATGACGTACCTCTTCCTCCTCCTGGGTCCGGTCGCCGCCTTCGGTGGCGCCAGGAAGGCAGCCTGACCAGCTGAGCGGCACGCGCGACGGCCCGGACCTCGAAGGTCCGGGCCGTCGCGCGTGTCGTGCGGGAGATCAGCGGCGGTGCTGCGAGTCCGCCACCGTCACCTCGACGCGCTGGAACTCCTTCAGGTCGCTGTAGCCCGTGGTGGCCATCGCCCGACGCAGCGCGCCGAAGATGTTCATCGAGCCGTCGGGCGTGTGCGACGGGCCGGTCAGGACCTCCTCGGTCGTGCCGACGGAGCCGAGGTCGACCAGCTTGCCGCGCGGCACGTCCTCGTGGACTGCCTCCATGCCCCAGTGCCGGCCGCGGCCGGGCGCGTCCGTGGCACGGGCCAGCGGGGAACCCATCATCACGGCGTCCGCACCGCAGGCGATCGCCTTGGGGAGGTCGCCGGACCAGCCGACGCCGCCGTCCGCGATGACGTGCACGTACCGGCCGCCGGACTCGTCCATGTAGTCGCGGCGGGCCCCGGCCACATCGGCGACCGCGGTCGCCATCGGGACCTGGATGCCGAAGACGTTGCGCGTGGTGTGCGCGGCGCCACCGCCGAAGCCGACGAGGACACCGGCCGCGCCGGTGCGCATCAGGTGCAGGGCGGCGGTGTACGTGGCACAGCCGCCGACGATGACCGGGACGTCCAGCTCGTAGATGAACTGCTTCAGGTTGAGCGGTTCGGCGGCGCCGGAGACGTGCTCGGCCGAGACCGTCGTACCGCGGATGACGAAGATGTCCACGCCCGCGTCGACGACGGCCTTGGAGAACTGCGCGGTGCGCTGCGGGGAGAGCGCCGCGGCGGTGACGACACCGGAGTCGCGCACCTCCTTGATGCGCTGCCCGATCAGCTCCTCCTGGATGGGGGCGGAGTAGATCTCCTGGAGCCGCGGGGTGGCGGTCTCGACCGGCATCTCGGCGATCTCGTCGAGGAGCGCCTGCGGGTCGGCGTGCCGGGTCCACAGCCCCTCGAGGTTGAGGACACCGAGGCCGCCCAGCTCACCGATGCGGATGGCGGTCTGCGGGGAGACCACCGAGTCCATGGGCGCGGCCAGGAACGGCAGCTCGAAACGGTAGGCGTCGATCTGCCAGGCGATCGAGACCTCCTTCGGGTCACGGGTGCGCCGGCTCGGCACGACAGCGATGTCGTCGAACGCGTATGCCCTGCGGCCGCGCTTGCCGCGCCCGATCTCGATCTCAGTCACGATGGTGTGGCCTTTCCTCTACGTCTGCGCTGACCAGTATCCCCGACGCACACGTGAGGGGCGGTCCCGGGAACACCGGTCCGCCCCTCACCTGCGCTGATGTCTTACTTCCTGCTGTAGTTCGGTGCCTCGACCGTCATCTGGATGTCGTGCGGGTGGCTCTCCTTGAGGCCCGCCGAGGTGATCCGGACGAAGCGGCCCTTGCTCTCCATCTCGTCGACGGTCGCGGCGCCGACGTAGCCCATGGTCTGGCGGAGGCCGCCGACGAGCTGGTGGAGGACGTTGGCCAGCGGGCCACGGTAGGGCACCTGGCCCTCGATGCCCTCGGGCACGAGCTTGTCGTCCGAGGAGACCTCGGCCTGGAAGTAACGATCCTTGGAGTAGGACCGTCCCTGGCCGCGGGACTGCATGGCGCCCAGCGAGCCCATGCCGCGGTACGACTTGAACTGCTTGCCGTTGATGAACATCAGCTCGCCCGGGGACTCCTCGCAGCCCGCGAGGAGGCTGCCCAGCATCACGCTGTCCGCGCCGGCGGACAGCGCCTTGCCGATGTCGCCGGAGTACTGGAGGCCGCCGTCGCCGATCACGGGGACGCCCGCGGCACGGGCGGCGAGGGCCGCCTCGTAGATCGCGGTGACCTGGGGAACCCCGATACCGGCGACCACGCGGGTGGTACAGATCGAGCCGGGTCCGACGCCGACCTTCACGCCGTCGACACCGGCGTCGATCAGCGCCTGGGCGCCGTCGCGGGTGGCGACGTTTCCGCCGATGACGTCGATGCCGACGCTCGACTTGATCTTCGCCATCCAGTCGAGGGCGTTGCTGTTGTGCCCGTGGGAGGTGTCGACGATCAGGAAGTCGACCCCCGCGGAGGCGAGCGCCTGCGCACGGTCCAGCGCCTCGGGGCTGGCTCCGACGGCCGCGCCGACCAGCAGTCGGCCTTCGGCGTCCTTGGCGGCGTTCGGGTACTGCTCGGCCTTCTTGAAGTCCTTGACGGTGATCAGGCCCTTGAGGACGCCCGAGTCGTCGACCAGCGGCAGCTTCTCGATCTTGTGGCGGCGCAGCAGCTCCATCGCCTCCACGCCGGAGATGCCGACCCGCCCGGTGACGAGCGGCATCGGCGTCATGACCTCGCGCACCTGGCGCGACCGGTCCGACTCGAAGGCCATGTCACGGTTGGTCACGATGCCCAGGAGCTTGCCCGCGGGGTCGGTGACCGGCACTCCGCTGATGCGGAACTTCGCGCAGAGCGCGTCCGCCTCGCCGAGCGTGGCGTCCGGGTGGACGGTGATCGGGTCGGTGACCATGCCCGACTCGGACCGCTTGACCAGGTCGACCTGGTTCACCTGGTCCTCGATCGAGAGGTTGCGGTGCAGCACGCCGACGCCGCCCTGGCGGGCCATGGCGATGGCCATCCGGGCTTCGGTCACCTTGTCCATGGCGGCGGACAGCAGGGGGATGTTCACCCGTACGTTGCGCGAGATGAGGGACGAGGTGTCGACCGCGTTGGGCAGGACCTCGGACGCGCCCGGCAGCAGCAGCACGTCGTCGTATGTCAGCCCGAGCGTTGCGAACTTCTCAGGCACTCCGTCGACGTTTGCAGTCATGACACCTTCCCCAAATGGCCTTGATCGGTGCGGATGTCCATGCTAACGGCCTCGCGAGGTGTCTCATTCCACGATCAAGATCACCTACCGGTTCTGTGGCATCCTCCACACCCGCCGGAGTTCCCGGAACCGGCCTCTACTGGCCCGCGAGGGCGCGCAGTCTGCTCAGCGCCCGGTGCTGGGCGACCCGGACGGCACCTGGGGACATTCCGAGCATCTGCCCGGTCTCCTCGGCGGTCAGACCGACCGCGACCCGCAGGACGAGCAGTTCGCGCTGGTTCTCCGGCAGGTTGGCGAGGAGCTTCTTCGCCCAGGCGGCGTCGCTGCTGAGCAGGGCCCGCTCCTCGGGGCCGAGCGAGTCGTCGGGCCGCTCCGGCATCTCGTCCGAGGGCACGGCCGTCGAACCGGGGTGCCGCATCGCGGCACGCTGGAGGTCGGCGACCTTGTGGCCCGCGATGGCGAAGACGAAGGCTTCGAAGGGCCTGCCGGTGTCCTTGTACCTCGGCAGCGCCATGAGTACGGCCACGCAGACCTCCTGCGCGAGGTCCTCGACGAAGTGACGGGCATCACCGGGAAGCCGGTTGAGCCGGGACCTGCAGTAACGCAGGGCGAGGGGGTGGACGTGCGCCAGCAGATCATGGGTGGCCTGCGCGTCGCCGTCGACGGCACGGTGCACCAGAGCACCGATCACCGTCGTCCCGTCCTCACGCATCGGACCATGGTGCCTTGACGGCGTCCGATCCGAGGCATCGCGTCCCGAGTTGTGCACCGAAGCGTTATCAGCGGCTGCGTCCCCACCGCCGGCGGACGTGCCGGCACGGTCGGTGGACGCGTCGACCGGTTCGTCCTCGGCGTGGTGAGTGAGTGCTCCAGCGTTCTGAGCGGGTGCGCCGGATGTCATGTCCTGCGCCCTCCCCTTCCGCTCGACCGAATGTTCCCCTAGGAACTCCACAACCCCAAGGATGCGGCATCGGCCGGAAAGCGTCACACAGCGCTGGTGGGAACGGCCCGGCCGCAGGTCCGCCACCACCGTCGCCCCGTCCGCCGACGCGCGGACGGGATCACACGGTCACCGGCCACGCCGCGGCATCAGCGGACCAGGCCCCAGCGGAATCCGAGCGCGACGGCGTGCGCGCGGTCCGAGGCACCGAGCTTCTTGAACAGCCGCCGCGCGTGCGTCTTCACCGTGTCCTCGGAGAGGAACAGCTCGCGTCCGATCTCCGCGTTGGACCGGCCGTGGCTCATGCCTTCGAGCACCTGGATCTCCCGGGCCGTGAGCGTCGGCGCCGCGCCCATCTCCGCGGACCGCAGCCGGCGCGGGGCGAGCCGCCAGGTCGGATCGGCGAGCGCCTGGGTCACGGTCGCGCGCAGTTCGGCACGCGAGGCGTCCTTGTGCAGGTAGCCGCGGGCTCCGGCGGCGACCGCGAGTGCGACACCGTCGAGATCCTCGGCGACGGTCAGCATGATGATCCTGGCCCCGGGGTCCGCCGAGAGCAGCCGCCGGACCGTCTCCACACCCCCGAGACCGGGCATGCGTACGTCCATCAGAATCAGATCCGAACGATCGGCTCCCCAGCGGCGGAGGACTTCCTCCCCGTTCGCCGCTGTGGTCACACGCTCGACGCCGGGCACGGTCGCAACCGCGCGGCGGAGCGCTTCTCGGGCAAGCGGGGAGTCGTCGCAGACGAGGACGGATGTCATGACCGTCCTCCGCAGCTGATGCGCGTCACCTTGAGCCTCCAGGCTGGTACAAGTCGTCACCTGTGCGGTTGACCCCCTCGGACATGTGCCCGAGCTCGTTCTCCGTCAACCGCCTCCCCCTCATCAACGACGGTCACTCGAAAGAGTTACGGGCCAAAGCATCCGGTTCGGCACTCTAAGTGAGGGGTCGCACACGGAGGAGAGCGACACGGAGTCATTCACCCGTCAATCGATCTTCCACCCGGCGACCTGCCCCATTTAGCGGGTTTTCTTCCCTTTTGCTGGCGTCTATGGCTAGATTCGCAATCAGTCATATTTACATCTACTAAGACCGTAGATGTACCGTCGGGACTCCGGTCACCGTCGAGCAAGAGACGAGCGACAACGGTCGAGGACGCCGTTTCCGAACCAGCAAGGTTTCGAGGGGACACGCAATGGCAGATTTCTCCCGCCTTCCAGGACCCAACGCGGACTTGTGGGACTGGCAGCTGCTGGCCGCCTGCCGCGGGGTCGACAGTTCGCTGTTCTTCCACCCCGAAGGAGAACGTGGAGCGGCCAGGAGCGCCCGTGAGACCTCGGCGAAGGAGGTCTGCATGCGCTGCCCGGTGCGCGCCGAGTGCGCTGCGCACGCACTCGCGGTGCGCGAGCCCTACGGCGTCTGGGGCGGTCTGACCGAGGACGAGCGCGAGGAGCTCATGGGCCGCGCCCGCAACAGGCTGATCTCCGCCCACTCAGGTCCGCCGCCGGAGCCCGGCCGCACCTGACACACCGCACGGACCATCGAACGCAGAAACGTTTCCTCCGGCTGGGCGCCCGCCGCCCGACCGGGCGCGCCCGCCGTCGGACCCGCTGGACCGGGTGCGGCGGACCGGGCCGGTCAGCGTGCCGCCGCCAGGGACAGCTGGTCCAGGGTCGCCGCCACCGCCGGCACACGGGCGAGGTCGGGCAGGGTGAGGGCGACGATCTCCCGCTCCACGGCAGGCTCCACCGTCACGCTCCGTGCCCCCTTGGGCCGTACCGACTCCAGGGCGAGCCCGGGCAGGACGGCGACTCCGAGACCCGCCCCGACGAGGCCGATCACCGCCGGGTAGTCGTCGGTGGCGAAGTCGATCCTGGGGGTGAAGCCGGAGGTCTCGCAGACCTCCACCAGCTGGCGCCTGCAACGCGGGCATCCGGCGATCCACGGCTCGTCGGCGAGCTCGCCGATGCCCACCGCGTCCGCCCCCGCGAGCCGGTGCCCTTCCGGCACCAGGCCGATCAGCCGGTCCTTGAGCAGCGGACGCACGACCAGGTCGTCCCATTCACCGGTGGCCGTGCCGTAGCGGAACGCGAGCGCGATGTCGCAGTCACCGTCGCGCAGCATCTCCACCGAGCGGGGCGGCTCCGCCTCGACGAGCGAGACCTGGGTGCCGGGATGCGCGGCGCGCAGGGCGGCGAGGGCGCCGGGGACCAGGGTGGAGCTTCCGCTGGGGAACGACACGAGCCGGACCCGGCCGGCCCGCAGTCCGGCGATCGCGGCGACCTCCTCCTCGGCGGCGGTCAGCCCGGCGAGGATGCCGGAGGCATGGCGCACCAGCGCCTCACCGGCCTGGGTGAGACGCATCTCGCGCCCCGTGCGGATCAGCAGCGGCGTGCCCGCGGAGGTCTCCAGGGCCTTCATCTGCTGGCTGACGGCAGGCTGGGTGCAGCCCAGCTCCCGCGCGGCGGCGGAGAACGAGCCGGTGGTGGCGACGGCGCGCAGGACACGGAGATGACGGGCTTCGATCACCCTTCAACCATAAGGGACTCTTGCAGAATCAGTCGATTTATCGTCAGCGACTTTGAGGGCCTCACGGCTAACCTGTCGGGTTATGAAGGTGCTCACCGTGAATCTCGGCCGTCCCACTCCCTCCGCGCACTCCGACGCGACCGACGGCCTCACCGGGATCGGCAAGCAGCCGTCCGACGTCCCGGTGAGGGTGACCGACCCCGGCCCCAAGGGCAGCGGGGGCAGCGGCCTGGCCGGTGACGCGGTGTGCGACCTCCGGCACCACGGCGGGACCGACCAGGCGGTGTACGCGTACGCCCGTGAGGAGCTCGACGCCTGGGAGAAGCAGCTCGGCCGCCCCCTGCCCAACGGCGCGTTCGGCGAGAACCTCACGACCCTCGGCCTCTCGGTGAGCCACGCGCGGATCGGTGAGCGCTGGAGGATCGGCGACGAGCTGGTCCTCGAGGTGACCTCGGGCCGCATCCCGTGCCGCACGTTCGCGGGCCATCTGGGCGAGCGGGGCTGGGTGAAGCGGTTCACGCGTGAGGGGGCCACGGGTGCTTACCTCCGCGTGGTCGAGCCGGGCACGATCCGTTCCGGAGACCCTGTCGAGGTGGTGCACGTGCCCGACCACGACATCACCGCCGCGCTGGAGTTCAGGGCCACGACCACGGAGCGGGAGCTCCTGCCCCGTCTGCTCGACGCCGGGGACGCGCTGCACACGGAGACGCTCCGGGCGGCGCGGGCGTACATCGCGAAGCAGAGCCCCGCCTCCTAGGAGGTTCCGCCCGGAGCGGTCGCGCCGCGGGCGGTCGCCGACGCGGAGTCCGGCGCACACGGTCCGACGGGCCGCGGCGGGCCCCCGGTCCCCGGTGGCTCCGGCCTGGAGGAGAAGGCGGGTCGGGACCCCTGTCAGGCGGAGGCTAACGTGCCGCTTATGACGACTGCACTGATTACGGGCGCGACGGCGGGGATCGGGGCCGCCTTCGCACGGCGGCTCGCGGGTGACGGGCACAATCTGGTGCTGGTGGCCCGTGACACGGAGCGGCTGCGGGTCCAGGCCACGGAGCTGCACGACCGGCACGGCATCGAGGCCGAGGTGCTGACGGCGGACCTGTCCACGGATGCCGGCATCGAAGCGGTCGCCGCGCGGCTGACGGACCGTGTGAGCCCGGTCGACCTGCTGGTCAACAACGCCGGCTTCGGCAACAAGGGCCGCTATCTGGACGTGTCCGTCGCCGACGAGCTGACGATGCTGAAGGTCCACTGCGAGGCCGTGCTGCGGCTGACCTCGGCAGCGGCGGGCTCGATGCGGGAACGCGGTCGCGGCGGCGTGGTCAACGTGGCCTCGGTCGCGGCCTTCCTGCCGCGGGGGACGTACGGGGCGTCGAAGGCGTGGGTCGTGCAGTTCACCCAGGGTGCGGCGAAGGACCTGGCGGGTACTGGGGTGCGGCTGATGGCGCTGTGCCCCGGATTCGTACGGACCGAGTTCCACGAGCGGGCCGGAATGGGGACGGGCAACATCCCGGACTGGATGTGGCTCGACGCGGACAAGCTGGTGGCCGCGGCCCTGGAGGACCTGGCCCGGGGCAGGTCCGTGTCGATCCCGGACCCGCGCTACAAGGCGCTGATGGGCCTGGTGAAGCTGACGCCCCGCAGCCTCCTGGGCGGAGTCACCTCCCGCGCGGGCCGGACGTACGGCCCCGAGTAGCCCCGCACCGACACCGAGGCCCGGTGCCCCCGCGACGGGGGTACCGGGCCTCGGTGTCGTACGGAGCCGTACTAGTGGGAGTGGCCGTGGCCGCCGTGACCGGCGTCGGCCTCTTCCTCGGCCGGCTTCTCGACGACCAGGGTCTCGGTCGTGAGGAGCAGCGACGCGATGGACGCGGCGTTCTCCAGGGCGGAGCGGGTGACCTTGACCGGGTCGATGACGCCGGCCTTCACCAGGTCGCCGTACTCACCGGTCGCGGCGTTGAAGCCCTGACCCTTGTCGAGCTCGGCGACCTTCGAGGTGATGACGTAGCCCTCGAGGCCCGCGTTCTCGGCGATCCAGCGGAGCGGCTCGACGGCGGCACGGTGCACGACCGCGACACCCGTGGCCTCGTCGCCGGTCTTGCCGAGGTTGCCCTCGAGGACCTTGACGGCGTGGACCAGAGCGGAGCCACCACCGGAGACGATGCCCTCCTCGACCGCGGCGCGGGTCGCGGAGATGGCGTCCTCCAGACGGTGCTTCTTCTCCTTGAGCTCCACCTCGGTGGCGGCACCGACGCGGATCACGCACACGCCACCGGCCAGCTTCGCGAGGCGCTCCTGGAGCTTCTCGCGGTCCCAGTCGGAGTCCGTGGACTCGATCTCGGCCTTGATCTGGTTGACGCGGCCCTTGACGTCGGCGGAGTCGCCGCCGCCGTCGACGATGGTCGTGTCGTCCTTGGAGACGGTGACGCGGCGGGCGGTGCCCAGCACGTCCAGACCGGCCTGGTCGAGCTTGAGGCCGACCTCCTCGGCGATGACGGTCGCACCGGTGAGGGTGGCGATGTCGCCGAGCATGGCCTTGCGGCGGTCACCGAAACCGGGGGCCTTCACCGCGACGGCGTTGAAGGTGCCACGGATCTTGTTGACGACGAGGGTGGAGAGCGCCTCGCCCTCGACGTCCTCGGCGATGATCAGCAGCGGCTTCGAGGCGCCGGCCTGGATGACCTTCTCCAGGAGCGGGAGCAGCTCCTGGATGGAGCCGATCTTGCCCTGGTGGATCAGGATGTACGGGTCGTCGAGGACGGCCTCCATACGCTCCTGGTCGGTCACCATGTACGGGGACAGGTAACCCTTGTCGAAGGCCATGCCCTCGGTGAACTCGAGGTCCAGACCGAAGGTGTTGGACTCCTCGACGGTGATGACACCGTCCTTGCCGACCTTGTCCATCGCGTCCGCGATGAGCTCGCCGACCTGCGGGTCCTGCGCGGAGAGCGCGGCCACGGCGGCGATGTCGGCCTTGTCGTCGATCGGGCGGGCGGTCGCGAGGAGGTCCTCGGACACGGCCTTCACGGCGGCGTCGATGCCCTTCTTCAGGGCTGCCGGGGACGCGCCCGCGGCGACGTTGCGCAGGCCTTCGCGGACGAGGGCCTGGGCGAGCACGGTGGCGGTGGTGGTGCCGTCACCCGCTACGTCGTTGGTCTTGGTCGCCACCTCCTTCACCAGCTGGGCACCGAGGTTCTCGTACGGGTCGTCGAGCTCGACCTCGCGCGCGATGGTGACACCGTCGTTGGTGATGGTGGGGGCGCCGAACTTCTTGTCGATGACGACGTTGCGGCCCTTCGGACCGATCGTCACCTTCACCGTGTCGGCAAGCTTGTTGACGCCGCGCTCAAGGGCGCGACGGGCGTCCTCGTCGAACTTCAGAATCTTCGCCATGGGCTGAGCTGTCCTCTCAAACGAACTGCGCCCCTCGCCGCCCGGCTAGTTATTTCGCAGGGGGCCAGGGGCGCAGAACAGAAGCAAACGTGGGTGAACTACTTCTCGACGATCGCGAGAACGTCGCGCGCCGAGAGGACGAGGTACTCCTCGCCGTTGTACTTCACCTCGGTGCCGCCGTACTTGCTGTACAGCACGACATCGCCGGTCTTGACGTCGAGCGGAAGGCGCTCGCCGTTCTCGAAGCGGCCCGGGCCCACGGCCAGGACGACGCCCTCCTGGGGCTTCTCCTTGGCGGTGTCCGGAATGACCAGGCCGGAAGCCGTGGTCTGCTCGGCGTCGAGCGGCTGGACCACAATGCGGTCCTCGAGCGGCTTGATCGCAACCTTGGAGCTGGTGGTCGACACGATCCGGTCTCCCCCTTCGGAGATCTCACGGGGTTTAACAGTCTGTGGGTGGCGACCAGGTCGATCCGTCGTCGCGGGTGCCGGACCTGCCCTGTCGCGCAGTTGTGCTGGCACTCTCCATCGGGGAGTGCCAGCACTGAGACTATGACCGCGATTAGCACTCGGTCAAGCGGAGTGCCAATTCACCACCCTCGCGTGGCGTCGCGGGGACCGCCGTACGCCCGGACAACGCGGGAAGGGGCCGCGGTGTTCCGGGGTGCGCACGGCGGAGATCACGGGGAGGACGGATGGCGCGGGAGGACGGACGCCCCGTCATGAGGTCCGTACCCGCGCCGGCCGCGGATCCGTCAGACGTAGTCCTCCAGCCTGGCCACGGCGTACCCCTTGTCCGTGACCGTCCTCATGACGCGGCGGATCATGTCGGCCATGGACCCCTTCCAGTCCTCCTCGCCCCTGAAGTGGGTGAGGATGATGTCGCCGGGGTGCAGGTCCTGGTCCCACTCGCGCCACTCCATGTGGTCGGGGAACGCCTCGGCCGCCCACAGGGGCACGGCCTTGATGCCGCAGGACTGCGCGACGCGCAGGGTGTCGCCGTTGTAGTTGCCGTAGGGCGGCCGGAAGAGCGTGGGCCGCTTCCCGAAGTACTTCTCGAGCTTGTCCTGCTCGCCGCAGATCTCCCGCCGCTGGTCCTCCTTCGAAAGCCCCGGCAGGTAACGGTGGTTGAGCGTGTGGTTGTTGAGGGTGACACCGCGGGCCTGCATGTCCTTGAAGTAGCCGTAGTCGTCGCTCACCACGTAGTCGCTGAGGAAGGCGCTGTACGGGATCTTCAGCTCGGTCATCATCCGCAGCAGTTCGGGGTCCTTCTCCGCCCCGTCGTCCATCGTCAGGAAGACGATCCGCTCCTTGGTGGGCACGGTGGTGAAGACCGGCGGCAGCGTCTCCCCGCCCTCCACCTCGAAGCCCTCACGGGTCGTGATGCGCGGCTTCACGGCGGGTGGCGCGGGAGCGGCGAGCGGCATCTTCGCCAGCCCCCACTTCCTCGCGGCGGCGACCCGGGCGGCCTGTTCCCGCTTCAGCCGCTGGGCCTTGGCCTCGGCGGCGGCGCCCTTCTGGGCGGCGGCTCCCGGCTGACCGGCGACGGGCTCCCGAGGGCCGCCCGCCCCTTCGTCCGCACCGTCGGCGCACCCGGAGGCGACCGCGCCGACCATCAGGGCGGCCAGGACCGCACAGACCGTTCTCCGGCGCTTTACGGGGAATTTTTCTTTTTGTCTTACTAGCTGCATGGCGCCGCATCCTGCCACCGGGGCATCGGCCTCCCGCCGCGACACCTCCGGCGGACCCGGCACGTCCCCCGGCTGGCTCACAATGGGTCCGTGAACGCCATTCCCCCCACCGACCCGGCCGATCCGCTCGTCGCATTCGCCGCCCTGCGCACCCCCGAGGGCGCCGCGCTCCTGGACGAGCTGCGCGACCACGACCCCGCCCGGGAGCTGGCGACCGCGACCCGGCTGCGCCGTTCGCACCCCGCCGCCCTGGTGTCGGCGGCACTCGGCCAGGCGCGGCTGCGGCAGCGCGCGGTGGCGAAGTTCGGGGCGCGGGACGCGTACCGCATGTTCTTCACCCCGAACGGCGTGGAGCAGGCGACCCGCACCTCGGTCGCCGGCCACCGCGCCGAGCGGTTCGCGGGGCTCGGCGTACGGAGCGTGGCCGACCTGTGCTGCGGGATCGGCGGCGACGCGATCGCCCTGGCCCGGGCGGGCATCTCGGTCCTGGCCGTGGACCGGGATCCGCTCACCGCCCAGGTGGCCCGTGCCAACGCCGAGGCGCTGGGACTCCAGGACCTCGTCGAGGTGCGGTGCGCCGACGTCACCGAGATCGACACCGCCCCCTACGACGCCGTCTTCGTCGACCCGGCGCGGCGCGGCGGGCGGGGCAGAATCTTCGACCCCGAGGCCTATTCGCCGCCGCTCTCCTGGGCGACCGGAGCCGCGCTGAAGGCGCCCCGTGCCGCGCTGAAGATCGCCCCCGGCGTCCCCCACGAGGCGATCGGACCGCAGGCCGAGGCCGAGTGGATCTCGGACGGCGGCGATGTGAAGGAGGCCGTGCTCTGGTTCGGCGAGGGCTTCACCCCCGGGGCGTTCCGGGCCACGCTGCTCCCGTCCCGCACGACCCTCGTCTCCCACGGCCCGCTGCCCGCACCGCCCGTCGGCCCCGTCGGCCGGTACCTGTACGAGCCGGACGGCGCCGTCATCCGAGCCCATCTGGTGGCCCGGATCGTGGAGGCGTGCGAGGGCCGGCTGATCGACGAGACGATCGCCTATGTCACGAGCGACGTGCCGTACGAGTCCGACGCCACCGCCGCGTACGAGATCACCGATCAGCTGCCCTTCAACATGAAGAAGCTGAAGGCGCTGCTGAGGGAACGCCAGGTCGGTGTCCTGACCGTCAAGAAGCGTGGCTCGGCGGTCGAACCGGAGGAGCTGCGACGGAAGATGAAACTCCAGGGGCCGCACGCGGCGACGGTCTTCCTGACCCGGGTTGCCGGGGCGCCGACGATGCTGATCGGACAGCCGGTGAAGCGGCCCTGACGAGCCTCCCGGCCTGCCTGCCGGTGCCGACCCGACGAGCCTCTCGACCGGGCGGCCGGTCGGCGGGCCCCGCCCCGAGCAGCCTCTCGACCGGACGTCCCCTCGCGGCTCCGGTCAGCCCTCCACCGTGATGAGCGGGTCCGCAGGCACCCCGACGAGCACCCGGAGTACCCAGCGCCGATGGGCGAAAGCCTTGACGAGCCCGGTCAGTCCGGTCAGCCACGCGAGGAACCCGAGCCCCATGAGCAGGGTGACCAGACCGTACGTCTCCTCGCCGGCCCTGGCGGTCGCCGGGACGACGACGCAGGCGAACAGGCCGACGGCGCAGAGCGCGAACGACATCAGCAGCCACAAGAGGCTCACCCGCGGCATGCGCAACCGCGCGTCCTCCGTTGGATCCCGGTCCAGGCCGCCCCACTCCACGAGGAGCCGGTGGACCCGCAGGTCCCTGGACACACCGACGACGAGGAGGACCAGCCCGGGGACCGTCACGGCCGCACCGCCCGCGAGGCAGACGACGCCCGGGACCACGCCGAGGGCGTCGTAGGCGTCCTCGAACATGAGGAGTGCCGCCCCCACGAGCGCCCAGCCCAGGGCGGCGACACCCGCCCACATCCAGAGGATCCCGAGCCGCGCGGGCCCGATGAACATCTTCACCAGCTCACCGAGGACGGCAGCCCGGTCCCTCAACAGGGCTTCCCGGTCGGGCCATGCGCGCATCTCCACGGGCGGGGGCGAGGGCGGAAGAGGTGAACGACTGGGCATGGCCCAGAGGTTACCGAGTCCGCGCGCCGCCCTGCACCGCTGGAACGCCTCGGCCGGTCAGGTCAGGTCAGCGGGTACGACGCCCGGCCCGACGCCTCGTCGATCTCGTCGTGCGCCTTGGTGAGCAGTTTCATCGCCAGTTCGTTGAGCGCGCGGGCGCCGGCGATCTCCTCGCCCACCCGTGGCTGTTGCGAGTCGGACGGATGACGGCTGGCGTAACCGTGGGCCCGTACCTCGGTCCCGTCGCTCAGCCGCACCATCGCGGCCGCGCGGGTCCGGTGGGTGTCCTCCTCGAATTCCAGCTCGACATGCCATCCGACGGCGGTCTCCATCATGACCGTCACCTCCCGGGGTCTCCTGTTTCCAGGGTGCGCCCGTCGTCCCGCCCCCGCACTGCGTGCGGCCTGTGCCTCAGGCGTCCAGAAGGGCCTGGACATCCAGCTTCCGCATGCCCGTCATCACCTTCATCGCCCGCCCCGCCCTGGCCCGGTCGGGACCTCCGAGCAGCTCGGGCAGCGCACGCGGGACGATCTGCCAGGACAGGCCGTACCTGTCCTTCAGCCAGCCGCACATGCTCTCCTCACCGCCCTCGGTGAGCTTCGCCCACAGCCTGTCGACCTCCTCCTGGTCCACGCAGTCCACGCTCAGCGAGACGGCCTCGCCGAAGTGGAACTGGGGGCCGCCGTCGAGGCCGAGGTACTCCTGGCCCGCGAGCACGAATTCGACGGTCAGCACCGATCCGGCCGACTCCGTCCCCTCGGGCCGGCCGGTGACCTTCTCGATACGGGAGTCACCGCCGAACACCGAGACGTAGAACGTGGCCGCTTCCTCCGCCTGGCCGTCGAACCACAGACAGGGCCTGATCTTCTGCATGGTCTCTCTCCTCCACTCGCCGCTCCGCTCCGCGGAACGCTGTGCAGGGTGGACCGTCACGGGACGCGGAACTCATCGGGGCACACCCTCGGCGCGGGCGAGCAGCAGCTCCCGTTCCCGCGCGTTGCGCGTCAGCTCGGACGCGCGTACGAACGCGGCTCGCGCCTCCTCGCCTCGCCCCAGCCGTTCCAGCAGGTCGCCCCGCACACTCGGCAGCAGGTGGTACCCGGAGAGGGCCGGGTCGTCCAGGAGCGCGTCGGTCAGGGCGAGGCCGGCCTCCGGTCCTTCGGCCATCGAGACTGCCACCGCCCGGTTCAGCTCCACCACCGGCGACGGGGCGACCACCTCCAGCCGGCCGTAGAGGGCGGCGATCACCGGCCAGTCGGTGTCGGACCAGCGCACGGCGCGGGCGTGACAGGCGGCGATCGCGGCCTGGAGGGAGTACGGCCCCGGGGCGCTTCCCAGCGCGTGCGCCCGTTCAAGGGCCACGAAGCCCCGCCGGATCAGCAGCTGGTCCCACCGGGCGCGGTTCTGCTCCGCCAGCAGGAGCGGTGTGCCGTCGGCGCCCGTCCTGGCGCGGATCCGGGACGCCTGCAGTTCCAGGAGGGCGACCAGCCCGTGGACCTCCGGTTCCCGGTCCATCAGCCCCGCCAGCTGACGCGCGAGCCGCAGCGCGTCCTCGCAGAGCGCGGGGCGCAGCAGGTCGTCGCCGACGGTGGCCGCGTACCCCTCGTTGAAGATCAGGTAGATCACGTCGAGCACCGAGCCCAGCCGGGCGGAGCGCTCCGGGCCCGACGGCACCTCGAAGGCCACGCCCGCACGTCCGAGGGTCCGTTTGGCGCGGACGATGCGCTGGGCGACGGCGGACTCCCGGACCAGGAACGCGCGGGCGATCTCGTCCGTGCTCAGGCCGCCGAGCAGCCGGAGGGTGAGTGCGACGCGCGCCTCGGTGGAGAGCACCGGATGGCACGAGGTGAAGATCAGCCGGAGCAGGTCGTCGTCGATGCCGTCCGGGTCGGCCGGTTCGGGCGGCGGCACGTCCTCCAGCGCCCTGCCGGCCTCGGCGAGCTTGCGGGCGTAGGTCTCCCTGCGGCGTACGAGATCGATCGCCCGGTGCTTGGCGGTGGCCATGAGCCAGGCCCCGGGGCGGTCCGGGACGCCGTCCTCGGGCCACTGCTCCAGCGCGGCGACGAGTGCGTCCTGCGCGATCTCCTCGGCGATGCCCACGTCCCGCACGATGCGCGCCGTGCCGGCGATGATCCTGGCCGACTCGATGCGGTACACGGCCTCGACGGCGCTGCTCGTTGCTGTCACGAGCACATATCAGAGCAGCCGGGGGCGGGCGCGGCAAGGATCGTCCGCCCGCCCCGTTCTGCCGGCCGTGCCCGTCAGCCTTCGGCGATCTCGCGGATCTCGGAGGTGATCGTCCAGTACGGCTCGTGGACGGCGAGGAAACGCTTGGTCCACTCCAGGATCTCCGCCTTGTCCTTGGCCTGGATGAGGGCGTAGCCGCCGATGACCTCCTTGGTCTCGGTGAACGGCCCGTCGGTGACGGTGAACTCGCCGTTCGACCAGGTGACCCTGGTGCCTTCGGAGGTCGGGGTGAGTCCCGCGGTGTCCAGGAGGACGCCGGCCTTCGTCATCTCCTCGATGAGCGCCCCCATACGCTCCATCAGCGCCTCGCTGGGGCCCTCCGCGGGGGCGTTCTTCTCGTCGATGCGGACCATCGTCAGGTAGCGCGGCATGGTGTCTCCTCGGACTCGGGAAGCGGGGCTGTTCCCCGCCTCTCACCCATGCGTCGAACGGGAGGGGCCCGGATCGACACGTGCGGGAAGATTTTTTCAGGATTCTTCTCCGGCAGGCACCCGGTCCCGCGCTCCCGCCCCCGGATCAGCCGCCCGCCGGGCCGAGGGACTCGAAGCGCCACCGGTGGACGGCGCGGGTGACGAGCCCGGCGTCCGGCTCCGGCAGCTCCGGCAGCTCGTCGTCGTACGCCGCGTCCCACCAGGTCAGCACGAGCACCCGGTCCTCGGGGGCGCGCAGCAGTTCGCCGCGCAGCGGCTTCCGCGACAGCTCGGCCGCCCTCGCCCCGGCCCACTCCAGCAGCTCCGCGCCCCTGCCCTGCGCGGCGCGGGCCTCCCACATCAGGGCGACGGTCATGAGTAGAGGTTGTCCTTGCTGATCTCGTGCACGTGGTCGTGGCCGTGGTCGTGGCTGTGCGCACCGGGCACATGGGTCTCCGTGACCGGCAGGGAGGAGTCCGCCGAGAGGCCGAGGTCGGACACGGGGCGGTTGCGCGCCACCATCTCCGCGCCGAGGGCGGCGACCATCGCCCCGTTGTCCGTGCAGAGTCCCGGCCGGGGGACCCGCAGCCTGATCCCGGCCTTCTCGCACCGCTCCTGGGCGAGTGCCCGGAGCCGCGAGTTGGCCGCGACGCCGCCGCCGATCATCAGGTGGTCCACGCCCTCGTCCTTGCAGGCCCGGACGGCCTTGCGGGTGAGGACGTCCACGACGGCCTCCTGGAAGGACGCCGCCAAGTCCCGCACGGGGACGTCCTCGCCCGCCGCGCGCTTCGCCTCGATCCAGCGCGCCACGGACGTCTTGAGCCCGGAGAAGGAGAAGTCGTAGGCGGGATCGCGCGAGCCGCTCAGTCCGCGCGGGAAGGCGATCGCCTTCGGGTCGCCCTCCCTGGCCAGCCGGTCGATGACCGGGCCGCCGGGGAAGCCGAGGTCCAGCACCCGGGCGATCTTGTCGAAGGCCTCGCCCGCCGCGTCGTCGATGGTCGCGCCGAGCGGCCGTACGTCGTTCGTGATGTCAGGGGCCAGCAGCAGCGAGGAGTGCCCGCCGCTCACCAGCAGCGCCATCGTCGGCTCGGGCAGCGGGCCGTGCTCCAGCTGGTCGACGCAGATGTGCGAGGCGAGGTGGTTCACCCCGTACAGCGGCTTGTTCAGGGCGTACGCGTACGCCTTGGCGGCCGAGACGCCGACGAGCAGGGCCCCGGCGAGCCCGGGTCCGGCCGTGACCGCGATGCCGTCGAGGTCACGCGCGCTGATCCCGGCGTCCTTGAGGGCGCGCTCGATGGTGGGGACCATCGACTCCAGGTGGGCGCGGGAGGCGATCTCGGGTACGACACCGCCGAAGCGGGCGTGGGTGTCGACGCTGGAAGCGACGGCGTCGGCGAGGAGCGTCGTCCCGCGCACGATGCCGACACCGGTCTCGTCGCAGGAGGTCTCGATGCCCAGTACGAGCGGTTCGTCAGCCATCAGTCTGTCTCTGTTCCTTGTACGGTCAGGCGCATGACGAGTGCGTCGATGTTGCCCGGCTGGTAGTAGCCCCGCCGGAAGCCGATGGGTTCGAAGCCGAAGCGTTCGTACAGCTTCTGGGCGCGGGTGTTGTCGACGCGGACCTCCAGGAGCACCGCGGCGCATTCGAGTGCGGTGGCGTGCCGGAGCAGGTCGGTCAGCAGTTCGGAGCCGAGGCCGCCGCCCCACCGGTGCCGGCCGACCGCGATCGTCTGGACGTCGGCGAGGTCGCCGGCCGAGGCCAGTCCCGCGTACCCGACGATCCGGCCGTCGGCGGGGTCCTCGGCGACGACGTAGCGGTGGGTGGCCCCGGGTCCGCGGGTGCGCGCCAGCTCGGACCAGAACATGCCGGCCGACCAGGCGTCGTCGGGGAACAGTTCGTGTTCCAGCTCCAGCACCGGCTCGATGTCCCACCAGCGCATCTCGCGGAGCACAGCGGTCGCGGTGGTCACTTGGGGGTGACCACCTTGTAGTTCTTCGGGACCTGGGCGTCGGGCCTGCGGAGGTAGAGCGGCTGGGGCGGCAGCAGTGCGGCGCCGGCGGCCAGCTGCTCGGCGGCGAGGGCGGCGAGCGCGGCGGCGGAGACGTGTTCCGGGCCGCGGGCGTCCGGGAATGCCCCGGGGTAGAGCAGCGCGCCGGCACCGGCGACGGGCAGCCCGGCGAGCCGCTCCGCGATGTCGGCGGGCCGGTCGACGGAGGGTTCGCCGTCCCGGGTGCGGAAGTCCTCGTACCGCGCCCAGTAGACCTCCTTGCGGCGCGCGTCGGTCGCGACGACGAAGGGGCCTTCGAGGCCGTCCAGGCCGGCGGCGTACGCGAGGGCGTCGAGCGTGCACACTCCGTGCACCGGCACGGAGAGCGCGGACCCGAAGGTCGCGGCGGTGACCAGGCCGACGCGCAGCCCGGTGTACGGGCCGGGGCCGACGCCGACGGCCACGTCGGTCACGGCGTCGAGCTTCACCCCGGCCTCCGCGAGGACCCGGTCGACGGCGGGCAGGAGCAGCTCCCCGTGCCTCCGGGCGTCGACCTGGCCGGTCTCGGCGACGACGGAGGTCCCGTCGTGAAGGGCGACGGTGACGGCGGGGGTGGCGGTATCCATGGCGAGCAGCAGCACACAAACAGCCTACGGCTCCGCCGACTCGGTCACGGCAGCCCGTACGGCGTCCCGGTCTCCCCTTCCGCTGCTGGTACCGTCGCCGGGTATACGCGTGTACGACGTAAATGCTTGTACGACATGCGACGAATGCATGTGAAAGGGGAACTCACGGTGGCAAGGGGCAGCTCGGGAATCGTGGCCGGGCTCACTGCCGCGGCGGTGGCCGCGGTCTGTTTCCTCGCCTACCAGGCGTCGGCGAACGCGCCCGACTCCGTCGCCGTCCCCTCGGCAGGGCCCTCCAGCTCGCCGGTGGAACCGTCCGCGAAGCCGGAGCCGACGAAGGAACCGCTGGCGGTCCCCGAGGACTCCGACACCGGGGCCCGCGTCGTGTACGCGTTGAAGGACCGCCGGGTCTGGATCGTGGACGACAAGGAGGAGACCCTCCGGACGTTCACCGTCATGCCGAGCTCCGTGAGCCCGCTGCCCGGTGTCTACACCGTGTCCTCGCGCTCCGGCACCATCAAGGGTTCCGACGGTGTGCTGATCGAACACGTGGTGCGCTTCGCGAACGTCGACGACGTGTCCGTGGGCTTCAGTGCGGCCCAGGACGGCTCGATGAAGAGCCCCGACCCCACGATGAAGACCGGTGGCGTCCGGATGAAGCGGGCCGACGGCGACGTGCTGTGGACCTTCGCCACGGTCGGCGTGCGGGTCGTCGTCGTCCCCTGAGACACCTCGCGTCCGCGGCCGGGCCCCGGACCGGGTCAGGCCGCGTCGCGCCCCGCGGCGGGCGGTGCTTCGTCGGTGTCGTCCACGTCCGTGTGTTCGTCGCGGGGCGGCGTCGACACCGCTGTCGCGGCGGCGCAGGAGGCCAGCAGGTCCTTCATGGACACAGCCGACACCGCCGGCGGCTCCACCTGGGACGACTGCGGCTGCACTTCACGCTCGGGTGCCGGCATGGATGCCTCCTCGGGCTTCGGTGAGAGGCGTGGTTAGGTAGACCTAACCAGTCCCTCTACCCCATGTGACCACGACGGGGCTCCCCGGCGCAACATTTTACCGACGTCCTGTCGGAAAGCGACGCGTCGGGAACACGGGGTACGGACGTCACCGCACCGGGCCGGCTACCGGAGGACCGTGAGCTCGGCGCCCAGTCCCGCCCAGCGCGCGCCGATCCCCACCAGCGTCACCGTGCGGCGCTCGTCGTCGGTGTCGCCGACCGCCCGGTCGATCACCACGCGCAGCCGGTCCTCGGACAGCTCCTCGACCTTGCCGTCGCCCCACTCCACGACGATCACCGACTCCGGCAGCGACACGTCGAGGTCCAGGTCCTCCATCTCGTCGAGCCCGCCGCCCAGGCGGTACGCGTCGACGTGGACCAGGGCGGGGCCCTCGCCCAGCGGCGGATGGACCCGGGCGATCACGAAGGTCGGCGAGGTGACGGCGCCGCGTACGCCGAGGCCCTCGCCGAGCCCCCGGGTCAGCGTGGTCTTGCCCGCGCCGAGCTCGCCGGTGAGCATCACCAGGTCTCCGGGCGCCAGCACACCGGCGATCCGGCGGCCCAGCTCCTTCATCTCTTCGGGGGACTCGACGGCGACGTCCAGGGTGACGGTGCCCGGTGCGACGGTGTCGGCCACCGGGCCGTTGTGCGCTGCTTCCATGCCGACCAACGGTAGAGGATCAGCGCGCCTCGGCCGGAACGGCTCCGATCCGCACCAGCAGGTCCGCGAGCCGGTCGGTCACCGTCTCCGGGTGCTCCAGCATCACCAGGTGCCCCGCGTCCGGCACGATGACCAGCTCCGCGTCCGGAAGCTCGTCCGCGATGGCCTCGCTGTGCGAACTGGGCGTCACGAGATCCTTGTCACCGGCCAGGATCAGCACCGGGATCTCACGGAAGGCGGGCAGGGCGCCGCTCTTGTCGTGCTCGGTGAAGGCCGGGTAGAACTCCGCGACGACGTCGATCGGGGTGGACTCGATGAGCCGCTCCGCGAACCGTGCGACCGCCGGGTCCACGTCCCGCGATCCGAACGAGTACCGCTTGATCAGCCCCGCGAACAGGTCGGCGGTCGCCCGCCGTCCGCGCTCCACCAGCTCCGTCTGCGAGCCGAGCGCCTTGAGCACCCCGGGCAGCACCCGGCGCACCGCGTTCACGCCGGCCACCGGCAGACCGAAGTTCACCTCGCCGAGCTTGCCGCTCGACGTCCCGACGAACGCGACAGCGGCGACCCGGTCACGGATCAGCTCCGGGTACCGGTCGGCGAGCGCCATCATCGTCATGCCGCCCATGGAGTGCCCCACCAGCACCAGGGGTCCCTCGGGGGCCGCCGCGTCGATGACCGCCCTGAGGTCGCGGCCGAGCTGGTCGATGCCCACCGGCACGCCCTCGGCCTGCGCCCTGCCCCGCTCGGAACGCCCGTGGCTGCGCTGGTCCCAGTGGACCGTGCGGACCAGGCCGCGCAGCGCGGCGCGCTGGAAGTGCCAGGAGTCCTGGCCGAGGCAGTAGCCGTGGCTGAAGACGACGGTCAGCGGCGCGGGGTCCTTGCTGCCGAAGAGCCTGCGCCGCCGCGGACCGGTGCCCGCGGGGGCCCCCGCCCCGGGGCGTCCGCCCGCACGGCTCGTACCGCTGTCCGGTTCGATCTCGTCGACCTCGTAGTAGAGCTCGGTGCCGTCGTCCGCGACCGCCCGGCCGGGCCGTCCCCGCAGGGAGCCGTACGGGCCGGAGGCGTCCAGCGCGAGCCGGGCCTTCTTGCGCATGCCCCGGCCCACGGTGAGCCGTTCCACGGCCACACCCGCGGCCGCGCCCGCGGCGATGACGCCTATCGCCGCCCCGGCGATGCCCGCCCGGCGCCAGCCGGCCGCCGCGACGGCCGCCGTCGCCACCACGTCCTCCGCGCTGGTCTCGCTCACCGTGCCGTGCTCCTTCGTCGTGGTTGTCGTCGCCGGACCGTGATCCGCTCCGGCCGGGGTGTTCAGTCCCTGCCGGAGTCCTCGTGGAGATGGACGCGCGGGACGCGCGCACCGATGCGTGTGACGATCTCGTACGCGATGGTGTCCGCCGCCTGCGCCCAGTCCTCCGCGCTCGGCTCGCCCCGGTCCCCCGGCCCGAACAGCACCGCTTCCGCGCCCGCCTCCAGGGCTTCTCCCCCGAGGTCCACCACGAACTGGTCCATCGCGACCCGGCCCGCGATCCTGCGGACGGCGCCTCCGACCAGGACCGGGCCCCGGCCCGAGGCATGGCGCGGGATGCCGTCCGCGTAGCCGACCGGCACCAGGGCCAGCGTCGTCTCGGCAGCGGTCGTGTAGTGGTGCCCGTAGCTGATGCCGTGGCCCGGGGGAACCTGCTTGACCAGGGCGACGGAGGCGGCCAGCGTCATGACCGGCCGCAGCCCGAAGTCCGCGGACGTTCCCAGCTCGGGGCTGGGCGAGATGCCGTACATCGCGATGCCGGTGCGCACGAGGTCGAAGTGCGACTCGGGCACCGTGAGCGTCGCCGGGGAGTTGGCGATGTGCCGCACCTCGGGCCGGACGCCCTCCTTCTCCGCGTACGCCACCATGTCGCGGAAGACGTTCAGCTGGGCGGCGATCGACGGGTGACCGGGCTCGTCCGCGCAGGCGAAGTGCGACCAGAGGCCGGTGACGCGCAGGACGCCCGCCTCCTCGGCGGCACGGGCGGCCGACACGAGCGCGGGCCAGTCGGCGGGCTGGCAGCCGTTGCGCCCCAGACCCGTGTCCGCCTTGAGCTGGACCCGCGCCGGAATCCCTGCCTCCGTGGCGGCGGCGACAACCTCGTCGAGCGCCCACATCCCGCTCACCGAGACATCGATGTCGGCCTCGACCGCCTCGCGCCAGGGGCCGCCCGGCGTCCACAGCCAGCACATCACCCGGCCCCGGATGCCTGCCGCACGCAGCGCCAGCGCCTCCTGCGGGGTGGCCGTGCCCAGCCAGGCCGCACCGGCCTCCTGCGCCGCCCTGGCGCAGGGCACCGCTCCGTGCCCGTAGGCGTCGGACTTCACCACGGCCATGAGCTGTGCCCCGGACGCCCGCGCGCGCAGGGCGCGCACATTGGCGCGCAGCGCGGCGAGGTCGATCTCGGCACGGGCTCTCAGGGTCGCTGTCTCGTTCATCGCGCCCAGTGTCTCAGAGCCGTACGCCTGTGCCCTCGACCTCCTGTGCCCGGTGAGGCGGTCACCGGTGGTCGAGGGCATGTTCCAGATGGTCGACGAGGACCGGTACGTGGCTGGCCGGGACGTCCTTCACGGACGTGACGAGGGTGACGGGGCCGCCCCGGCGCAGGAGTGCGAGCAGGGCCTGGACGGCCTCGGTGTGGGCGGGGTCGCCGAGCTCGGTGCGGTAGCGGTCCACGAAGTCGTCGTACCTTCCGCCCGAGCGGTCCTCGTGGTACCAGGTGCGGAGTTCCTTCGACGGCGTCACGTCCTTGGCCCACATGTCGACCGCCGCGTGCTCCTTGGAGATCCCGCGCGGCCAGAGCCTGTCCACCAGCACACGGGTGCCGTCGTCCTCCTCCGGCGGGTCGTACACCCTGCGTACGCGAATGCCGCTGCCGCTGCCCATGACCGATCACCGCCCGTTCCCGTCGCTCCGGCCTCGCTCCGGCCTCCGCTCTCCAGCGTGGATCAGGCGAGGACGTCCCGCCACGCCGCGGGTACGGCGTCGGCCACATCCTGCGCGGCGACCGGCGCCCCGTCCGCCGCCCGGCGTGCCGCGAGTCCGTGCAGGTAGGCGCCCACGGAGGCGGCGTCGCGCGGTGCGAGGCCCGCGGCGAGCAGCGAGCCCGTCAGCCCGGACAGCACATCGCCGCTGCCCGCGGTGGCCAGCCAGGACGTCCCCGTCGGGTTGACCCGCACGGGTGCGTCCCCGGGGCCCGCCACGAGCGTCGTCGAACCCTTCAGGAGCACCGTGGCCCGGTAGCGGGCGGCCAGCTCCCGTACGGCGGCGAGCCGTCCCGCCTCGACCTCCTCGCGCCCCACGCCGAGCAGCGCGGCGGCCTCACCGGCGTGCGGGGTGAGGACGGTGGCGGCGGTCCTCCCGCGCACGGCCCCGGCGTCCATCAGCCGCAGCCCGTCCGCGTCGACCAGCACCGGGACGTCCGCGGCCAGCACGTCCGCCACGGCCTCCGCCGACGCCGAGGAGTCGCCGAGTCCCGGGCCGGCGACCCAGGCCTGGACCCGTCCGGCCTTCGACGGCCGGCCGGGGTGCACCAGCGTCTCCGGGAAGCGGGCGATCACCGCGTCGGCCCCGGGGCCCGCGTAGCGCACGGCGCCCGCGCCGCCGCGGAGCGCGCCCGCGACCGCGAGCACGGCCGCTCCGGGGTAGCGCTCGGAGCCGGCGGCCACCCCGACGACCCCGCGCCGGTACTTGTCGCTCTCGGCGTCGGGCACGGGCAGCAGGGCGGCCACATCGGCGTACTGGAGGGCCTCCAGGTCCGGCCGGGCGGGGAGCTCCCCCGCGAGGCCGATGTCGACGAGCCGGAGCGCGCCCGCGTGTCCGGCGGCCGGGTCGACGAGCAGCCCCGGCTTGTACGTGCCGAAGGTGACCGTCGCGTCGGCCCGTACGGCCTCGCCGAGCACCTGGCCGGTGTCCGCCTCCACGCCGCTCGGCAGGTCCACGGCGAGCACGGGCGCGTGGCCTGCGGTGACCGCGCGCACCAGCTCCGCCGCCTCGGGCCGCAGTCCGCCGCGGCCCCCGATCCCGGTGATGCCGTCGACGACGAGGTCGACGGGGCCGAAGGCGCCGAGCGCCGGGCCGCCGAGTACCTGTCCGCCCGCGGCCAGGAGAGCGGCCAGCGCCGGCCGGTGGACCTTGTCCGGCGAGGTGAGCAGGGCGCGGACTCCGGCCCCGCGCCGGGCCAGCCGGGCTCCCGCGTACAGGGTGTCCCCGCCGTTGTCACCGCTGCCCACCAGGAGCAGCACCCGGGAGCCGTAGACCCGCCCGTTGCGCCGGAGCAGGTCACCGCAGGCCACCGCGAGGCCGGCGGCGGCGCGCTGCATCAGCGCCCCCTCGGGCAGCCGTTCCATGAGCGCCTTCTCGGCGGCCCGTACGGTCTCGACGCTGTAGGCATGTCGCATGTGTTCAACCCTCCGCGATCACCACGGCCGACGCCACCCCCGCGTCGTGGCTGAGCGAGACGTGCCAGCTGCGCACGCCGAGCTCGGCCGCCCGTGCCGCGACGGTGCCGCGCACCTCCAGCCGGGGCCGGCCGCTCTCCTCGACGCAGACCTCGGCGTCGGTCCAGAGCAGTCCGCCCGGCGCGCCGAGCGCCTTGGCCAGTGCCTCCTTGGCTGCGAACCTGGCCGCCAGCGACGCGGTTCCCCGTCGCTCCCCGCCCGGCAGCAGCAACTCGCGCTCCAGGAAGAGCCGATCGGCCAGCTGGGGCGTGCGCTCCAGCGCGGCGCCGAAGCGTTCGATCTCCGCCACATCGATCCCGACCCCAATGATCACGCGCTCACTCACTCACTCGACTGTCACGGACTTCGCCAGGTTGCGCGGCTGGTCCACCTCGTTGCCCCGCGCGGTCGCCAGCTCGCAGGCGAAGACCTGCAACGGCACCGTGGCGACCAGCGGCTGAAGCAGCGTAGGCGTAGCCGGGATCCTGATGAGGTGGTCGGCGTACGGGACGACCTCCTCGTCGCCCTCCTCCGCGATGACCACGGTACGGGCGCCCCGGGCCCTGATCTCCTGGATGTTCGACACGATCTTGTCGTGCAGCACGGAGCGGCCCCGCGGCGACGGCACGATCACGACGACCGGCAGGCCCTCCTCGATCAGCGCGATGGGTCCGTGCTTGAGCTCCCCGGCGGCGAACCCCTCGGCGTGCATGTAGGCGAGCTCCTTGAGCTTCAACGCCCCCTCCATGGCCACCGGGTAGCCCACGTGCCGGCCCACGAAGAGCACGGTGTCGTGGGTGGCCAGCGAGCGGGCCAGCTCGCGTACCGGCTCCATTGTCCCGAGGACGCGTTCGACCGCGCCGGACATCTCGGAGAGCTGGCGCACGACGGTGCGGATCTCGTCGCCCCACTTGGTGCCGCGCACCTGCCCCAGGTAGAGCGCGACGAGGTAGCAGGCGACGAGCTGTGTCAGGAACGCCTTGGTGGAGGCCACGGCGACCTCGGGCCCGGCGTGCGTGTAGAGGACGGCGTCCGACTCCCTGGGGATCGTCGAGCCGTTGGTGTTGCAGATGGCGAGGACCTTGGCCCCCTGCTCACGCGCGTGCCGGACGGCCATCAGGGTGTCCATCGTCTCGCCCGACTGCGAGATGGCGACGACGAGGGTGCGCTGGTCCAGGATCGGGTCGCGGTAGCGGAACTCGCTGGCGAGCTCGGTCTCGCAGGGCAGCCTGGTCCAGTGCTCGATGGCGTACTTGGCGATCATCCCGGCGTGGAAGGCGGTCCCGCAGGCGATGACGACGACCTTGTCGACCTCGCGGAGCGCGGTCTGCGCGATGCGCACCTCGTCGAGGTGGAGCGTGCCCGAGCCGTCGATCCGTCCGAGCAGCGTGTCGGCGACCGCCTTGGGCTGGTCGGCGATCTCCTTGAGCATGAAGGAGGCGTAGCCGCCCTTCTCCGCGGCCGACGCGTCCCAGTCCACGTGGTATTCGCGCACATCGGCGGGCCGGCCGTCGAAACCGGTGACCGTCACCCCCTCCCGGCGCAGCTCGACGACCTGGTCCTGGCCCAGCTCGACCGCCGACCGGGTGTGCGCGATGAAGGCGGACACGTCGGAGGCCAGGAACATCTCCCCCTCGCCCACGCCCACGACGAGCGGCGAGTTCCGCCGGGCCCCGACCACGGTGTCGGGCTCGTCCGCGTGCACGGCGACCAGGGTGAACGCGCCCTCCAGCCTCCGGCACACCTGACGCATGCCGTCGGCCAGGTCGCCGCCCGACGAGTACGCCTCGGCGAGCAGATGGGCCACCACCTCGGTGTCGGTCTCGGAGGTGAGGTCGTGCCCCCGCCCGGCCAACTCCTCGCGGAGCGAGGCGAAGTTCTCGATGATCCCGTTGTGCACGACGGCGACCCGGCCGGCGTTGTCGAGATGCGGATGGGCGTTGCTGTCGGTGGGCCCGCCATGGGTGGCCCAACGGGTGTGCCCGATCCCGGCGTTCCCGGCCGGCAGCGGCCGGTCCTTGAGCTCCTTCTCCAGATTGAGGAGCTTGCCCGCCTTCTTCGCCGCGGCCAGCCCTCCGTCCGCGAGGACGGCGACCCCGGCGGAGTCGTACCCCCGGTACTCCAGCCGCTTGAGCCCCGCGACAACGACATCCTGCGCCGACTGCGCCCCGACGTAACCCACGATTCCGCACATATCGCCACCATAAGGCCGCTGTCACCGGCCGGGGCGGCGCCGGAGCGCCTGCCGCTGAGCCATACGAGTCCCTCTCCGTGTCCGCGTACGGACACCGGCCGGCGACCACCGGCCGACGGTGGACTCTTCCGGCGGCTGCGGATGACAACGGGTGCCACACCGACCGACCGGGCCGAGGTCCGGTACGGCCCCGACTCCCGGACCCCGTACGGCAAGGCCACGGCAGGGGACACTCCCCGAGGCGGACGAGGCGGTTCTCCGAGCCGTGTCGGCGGAGACCGGTGCGCTCCCGGCCGGGCGCTTCTACGCTCTCGGTCCATGACGACTTCCGATTGCTACACCTGCGGCATGGAAGCGGAGTTCGACTCGCTGCCGCCACGCGAGCGCATCGCGTTCGACCGGCACTGGCGGGTGGCCCACGCGACCGGGACCTCACTGCCCGGCTGGCTGGTGCTGCTGCCCCGACGCCACGTCACGGCCGTGCACGACCTCACCGACGCCGAGGCGGCCGTACTGGGGACCTGGCAGGTCCGGATCTCCAGGGCGCTGCGCGCGGTCACGGGCTGCGACAAGACCTACGTCGTCCAGTTCGCCGAGGCCGAGGGCTTCTCCCACGTGCACTTCCACATCGTGCCGCGCGACGGCGATCTGGCACCGGAGTACCGCGGGCCGGGCGTCTTCGGGCTGCTGCGGGCGCCGGAGGGGCAGCAGGTGACAGCAGGGCGGGCGGACGGCATCGCCCGTGCGCTCCGGGCGGAGCTCGACGGCCCGTAGGGCCGCGCCGCGCGGGGCGGGTCCATGGCCGGCCCCGCCGCCCCGCCACGCGCGCGCGATCTTCACCACAGCGGCACCGCCCGTGGTCCGGGTCTGCCGATCCGTGGGCGCACGCGCACTCATGGCGGGAAATCAGGCGGTGGTCGTTCAGCGGACCCGAATTCCGTCATGAGCAATACCCCCGCCAGGATCGCGGAATTGCACGGATTTATCGTTCCGCGCAATGAGCACGGGTCATCCCGGCCGCAAGCGGAATGCACGGCGAAGGGCCGGACCCGGCGAGGGTCCGGCCCTTCATGCCCCAGTGGTGCGATCCGGCCCTTCGGCGGGGCCCTGGGGCTTTAGTGGACGGGCGTGAGATACCACTGCTGGGCGTCGTTCATGTTGTCGCAGTGATAGCCCTTGATCTTGCCCGCGTCCTCCATGGCCTTGCCCCACAGGACGCACTGCTCGAAGCTGGCGACCTTGACCGGTGCGCCGTCGGCCGCCTGGGCGGTCCCGACGGTCCCCCCGGCGACGGCCGCGATTCCGGCCATCACGACAGCTGCCTTCGCGAGCTTCCTACGCATGCACTTCTCCTCTGTACGGTCCACCGCCCGCTTTGGGGAGCGTGCGGCTTCGTATGTCCACGGCTCCGGAAGTGGGGGACCGGAAACGGCGGGCCCTGTCGCTCGCCGCCCAGCACTGTTCCCTTACCGGGTACCGGCCGGGGCACTGCATTCATCGGCCACGCGTCCGTGTCCGATGTATTTCCTCGGCTCCACTGCAGGACATCACAGCGGCTATTCATGATCAATGAATGGCTGATCCCTGTTACATGCCTCTTACAAAGATCCACTGCCCCGGAAAGTGCCGCCGTCGTGGGTCCACCACCCCGCCGCGGGGCCGCTCCGTCCCGCACCGCGTCCCCCACGTGACCGACCCCACCCCCCACTCCGTTCGAACTCCCGCAACAATGAGTACGTGATCACCTCGTCCGCACGGAGCCCCCGCCGCACCGAGCACGCGCCGACGCCCTACGTCGACCTGACCCGGGCGGAGTGGAGCGCCCTGCGTGACAAGACGCCGCTGCCGCTCACCGCCGAGGAGGTCGAGAAGCTGAGAGGGCTCGGCGACGTCATCGACCTCGACGAGGTCCGGGACGTCTATCTGCCGCTCTCACGGCTGCTCAACCTCTACGTCCAGAAGACCTCCGGCCTGCGCGGCGCCCTGAACACCTTCCTGGGCGACGCGGGCAACGGGCACGGCGAGCAGCGTGGCACCCCCTTCGTCATAGGGGTCGCCGGCAGTGTCGCCGTCGGCAAGTCCACCACCGCCCGCATCCTCCAGGCCCTGCTGGCGCGCTGGCCGGAGCATCCCCGGGTGGAGCTGGTGACGACCGACGGGTTCCTGCTGCCGATGAAGGAGCTCGAAGCACGAGGGCTGATGTCGCGGAAGGGGTTCCCCGAGTCCTACGACCGGCGGGCGCTGACCCGGTTCGTCGCCGACATCAAGGCCGGCAAGGACGAGGTGACGGCTCCCGTCTACTCGCACCTGATCTACGACATCGTGCCGGGCGAGCGGCTGACCGTGCGCCGCCCCGACATCCTGATCGTCGAGGGCCTGAACGTGCTGCAGCCCGCGCTGCCCGGCAAGGACGGCCGGACCAGGGTCGGGCTCGCGGACTACTTCGACTTCAGCGTGTACGTCGACGCGCGCGCCGAGGACATCGAGACCTGGTACCTCCACCGCTTCCGCAGGCTGCGTGAGACGGCGTTCCAGAACCCCTTCTCGTACTTCCGCAAGTACACCCAGGTCTCCGAGGAGGAGGCGCTGGACTACGCGCGGACCATGTGGCGGACCATCAACAAGCCCAATCTCCTGGAGAACGTGGCGCCGACGCGTGGCCGTGCCACTCTGGTGCTGCGCAAGGGGCCGGACCACAAGGTCCAGCGCCTGTCACTGCGCAAGCTCTGACTCCGGAAAGGGTGCACCGTGCTGCATCTGCGCCTCATCGTGCCCGCCGACACCACCGACGAGGTGGTGGCGTTGGTCGAGCGGACCGTGGGCACCGCCCATGTCGTGGTGCTCACGGGCGCCGCGCGGAACCCGGCGGGCGATGTGGTCATGTGCGACGTGGCGCGCGAGGCGGGCGACGAACTGATCGGCGCGCTGCGGGAGATGGGCGTCGACAGCACCGGCTCGATCACCGTCGAGAACCTGGACCTCACGCTCTCCAGGCACGCCGACGAGGCCGAACGGGAGGCGCCGGGCGAGGGCGCGGACGCGGTGCTCTGGGAAGAGCTGAGCGAGGTGACCCACGAGGAGTCGACGTTCAGCGTCACCTATGTGGCCTTCCTCGCCCTCGCGACGATGCTCGCCGCGTGCGGGGTGATGCTGGACAACGCGGTCCTGATCGTGGGCGCCATGGCGGTGGGCCCGGAGTTCGGCCCGCTGGCCGGCATCTCGACAGCACTGGTGCAGCGGGCGCCCCGGCTGGTGGCGCGGTCCCTGTGGGCGCTCATCGGCGGCTTCGTGGTGGCGATGGCGCTCACGGCGGGCTTCGCCTGGCTGATGGACGCGCTCGGCCTGTTCACCGAGGACATGGTCACGGCGGAACGGCCCAACACCGGCTTCATCTGGCACCCGGACTGGATGTCGTTCGTGGTCGCCCTCCTGGCGGGCATCGCGGGGACGCTCTCGCTGACCTCGGCGAAGTCGGGGGCGCTGATCGGTGTGGCGATCTCGGTGACCACGGTGCCGGCGGCCGCCAACGCCGCGGTCGCGTTCAGCTATCAGGACCTCCAGCAGACCTGGGGGTCGTCCGTCCAGCTGATGGCCAACCTCGCCGGCATCGTCCTCGCGGGGACGCTGACGCTGCTGGTGCAGCGGGCGCTGTGGGCCTGGCAACGCCGGAGGGACCCGGCCGTGCGGCCGGGCCCCTCCGGGATTCGAGGCTCCGTCAGCCGAGAGCGGACTTGACCACGTCGGCCAGCTGCCCGGCCACGGCGCGCGCCTGCTCCAGGTCCGCGGCCTCGACCATGACCCGCACGAGCGGCTCGGTGCCCGACTTGCGCAGGAGTACGCGCCCGGTGTCGCCCAGTTCGTGCTCGGCCCGGGCCACCGCGGTGGCCACCTCGGGCGAGGTCTCCACGCGCGACTTGTCGACGTCCGGCACGTTGACCAGGACCTGCGGGAGGCGCTGCATGACGCCGGCCAGGTCGGCGAGCGTGCGTCCGGTGGCGGCGACCCTGGCCGCGAGCATCAGTCCGGTCAGCGTGCCGTCACCCGTGGTGGCGTGGTCCAGGACGATGACGTGGCCGGACTGCTCGCCGCCCAGCGCGAAGCCCTCGGCCTTCATCGACTCCAGGACGTAGCGGTCACCGACGGCGGTCTGGACGAGCTGGATGCCCTCCCGCTCCATCGCCGTCTTGAAGCCGAGGTTCGACATGACCGTGCCGACGACGGTGTCCTTGCGCAGGTGGCCCGCCTCGCGCATGGCGACGGCGAGCACGGCCAGGATCTGGTCGCCGTCGATCTCCTCGCCGTTCGCGTCCACGGCCAGGCAGCGGTCCGCGTCACCGTCGTGCGCGATGCCCAGGTCGGCGCGGTGCTCGACGACGGCAGCACGCAGCAGCTCCAGGTGGGTGGAGCCGCAGCCGTCGTTGATGTTCAGGCCGTCCGGTTCCGCACCGATGGTGACGACCTCGGCCCCGGCCCGGGCGAACGCCTCGGGCGAGACACGGGCGGCGGCGCCGTGCGCCTCGTCGAGAACGACCTTCAGCCCGTCGAGCCGGTTGGGGAGGACGGCGATGAGGTGGGCGACGTAGCGGTCGAAGCCCTCGGTGTAGTCGGTGACGCGTCCCACTCCGGCGCCGGTCGGGCGCTCCCAGGGCTCACCGGTGCGGTGCTGCTCGTAGACCGACTCGATGCGGTCCTCCAGCTCGTCGGCGAGTTTGTGCCCACCGCGGGCGAAGAACTTGATGCCGTTGTCCGGCATGGCGTTGTGACTGGCGGAGAGCATGACACCGATGTCGGCGCCGAGCGAGCCGGTGAGGTACGCGACGGCCGGGGTGGGCAGCACCCCGACGCGCAGCACGTCCACGCCGGCGCTTGCCAGCCCCGCCACGACGGCGGCCTCCAGGAACTCTCCGGACGCGCGCGGGTCGCGGCCCACCACGGCGGTCGGCCGGTGCCCCTCGAAGGTGCCCGCCTCGGCCAGTACGTGTGCCGCCGCGACCGAGAGACCGAGCGCGAGCTCGGCCGTCAGGTCCGCGTTGGCGACACCGCGTACGCCGTCCGTACCGAAGAGTCGTCCCACTGGTGTCCTCCGAGGTGCTCCGAAACCGCAAAACCAAAGTAAACAAAACAGGGCATAGAGAGGCAAGGCACCGCAAAGAAGGGCGCGCCTGAGGTCGCCAGCCCGATAAACATGCAAACGTCTTTAGCCGTTATACGCCCGTGGCCGCTGATAAACGAACGCCCCAGCGGCACGGTGTGTGCCGCCGGGGCGAACGTGTGAAGCGGACGAGCAGGCGATATTTAGCGCTTGCTGTACTGCGGGGCCTTACGGGCCTTCTTGAGACCGGCCTTCTTGCGCTCGACCGCACGGTCGTCGCGGGAGAGGAAGCCGGCCTTCTTCAGCGTGGCGCGGTTGTTGTCCACGTCGGCCTCGTTCAGCGCGCGGGCCACGCCGAGGCGCAGGGCACCGGCCTGACCGGAGACGCCGCCACCCGAGATGCGGGCGATGACGTCGTAGCGGCCGTCGAGCTCGAGCACCTTGAAGGGCTCGTTGACTTCCTGCTGGTGCACCTTGTTGGGGAAGTAGTCCTCAAGGGTGCGACCGTTGATCTTCCACTTGCCGGTGCCCGGAACGATCCGGACGCGGGCGATGGCGTTCTTGCGACGGCCAAGGCCGGCGGCGGGCTGCGGGTCACCGAAGCGGCCCGCGAGCGACTCGGAGGTGTACTCACCCTCGACGGGGACCTCCGACTCGAAGGTGGTCACCTCGGCGAAGGTCTCTTCGCCCTCGGTGCCCTCGACGGGCGTCTCTGCAGTGGTCTCGGCCACGATTCTCCTCAGATCTTTCTTTACGTCTTAGGGGGTGGAGGCCGGAACTACTGCGCGACCTGGGTGATCTCGAACGGGACCGGCTGCTGCGCAGCGTGCGGGTGCTGGTCGCCCGCGTAGACCTTGAGCTTCGAGATCATCTGACGACCCAGGGTGTTCTTGGGGATCATGCCCTTGATGGCCTTCTCGATGGCCTTCTCGGGGTTCTTCGCGAGGAGCTCGTCGTAGCGCACCGAACGGAGACCGCCCGGGAAGCCCGAGTGGCGGTACGCCATCTTCTGGGTCTTCTTGTTGCCGGAGAGGTGAACCTTCTCGGCGTTGATGATGATGACGAAGTCGCCCATGTCCATGTGGGGGGCGTAGATCGCCTTGTGCTTGCCTCGGAGGAGGTTCGCGGCCGTGGTGGCCAGACGGCCGAGGACGATGTCCTCAGCGTCGATGATGTGCCACTGGCGAGTGACATCGCCGGGCTTGGGGCTGTACGTACGCACTTCGTAGCCTTCGCTTCTTCAGTGGATGAGGTCCAGACACATGGCACCCCTGAAGCGATCATGCAGCTGGGGCTCACAATGCCGGGGACACTGCCCGTATGCGAGCCACTGGTAACTGCTCCAGAGAACCTACGCAGGGGTTCTTCGCGTGTGAACGACGAAGCCCATTACGTATGACAACCCCTGACAGTACCCGCCCCGCCCGGGACGGGTCAAAACGCGCCGGGCCTACCGCTCCCGCTGGACCCTGCGCTCGTCCCAGACCGGCTCCGTGGTCTCCCGGACCACCCCGTCGGAGCCGAAGACCAGGTAACGGTCGAAGGACTTCGCGAACCAGCGGTCGTGGGTGACGGCCATGACAGTCCCGTCGTACACCTCCAGCCCGTCCTGGAGGGCCTCGGCCGACTCCAGGTCCAGGTTGTCCGTCGGCTCGTCCAGCAGCAGCGCCGTCGTGCCGGCCAGCTCCAGGAGCAGGATCTGGAAGCGCGCCTGCTGCCCGCCGGACAGCCTCTCGAAGGCCTGGTCCCCCTGGCGCTCCAGTTCGTAGCGCCGCAGCACCGACATCGCGCCGCCGCGGTCCTTGGCGTGCTCCGTCCAGAGGATCTCGACGAGCGTCTTGCCGAGCAGCTCCGGGTGAGCGTGGGTCTGGGCGAAGTGACCGGCCACGACCCGCGCCCCGAGCTTCCACTCACCGGTGTGCTCGACCGGCTCGCCCGCCAGCAGCCGCAGGAAGTGCGACTTGCCCGACCCGTTGGAGCCGAGCACGGCGACCCGCTCCCCGTAGTAGATCTCCAGGTCGAACGGCTTCATCAGCCCGGTCAGCTCCAGGCCGGTGCACGTCACCGCCCGCACCCCGGTCCGCCCGCCGCGCAGCCGCATCCTGATGTCCTGCTCGCGGGGCGGCTCCGGCGGCGGGCCGGCCTCCTCGAACTTCTTGAAGCGGGTCTGCATCGCGTGGTATCGGTTCGCCATGTCGGGGCTGTTCGCCGCCTGCTGCCGCATCCGCAGGACGAGAGCCTTCAGCCGGGCGTGCTCCTCCTCCCAGCGCCGCAGGAGTTCCTCGAAGCGCGCGAAGCGTTCCTTGCGGGCCTGGTGGTACGTGCCGAATCCGCCACCGTGCACCCAGACGTCCGAGCCCGCCGGGCTGGGCTCCACGCTCACGATCTTCTCCGCGGCCCGCGAGAGCAGTTCCCGGTCGTGGGAGACGAAGAGGACCGTCTTACGGGTCTCCTTGAGCTTCTCCTCCAGCCACCGCTTGCCGGGGACGTCCAGATAGTTGTCCGGCTCGTCCAGGAGCAGCACCTCGTCGGGCCCGCGGAGCAGCGCCTCCAGCACCAGTCTCTTCTGCTCACCCCCGCTGAGCGTGCGTACCTCGCGCCACTGCGCCTTCTCGTACGGCACGCCGAGCGCGGCCATGGTGCAGATGTCCCACAGCGTCTCGGCCTCGTAACCGCGCGCCTCCGCCCAGTCGCTCAGCGCCTGCGCGTACGCCATCTGCGCGGCCTCGTCGTCCACGGTGAGAATGCGCTCCTCGGCCGCGTCGACGGCCTCGGCCGCCTCTCTGATCCGGGGCTGGGCCACGGACACCAGCAGGTCACGGACGGTCCGCCCGTCCCGCACCGAACCCACGAACTGGGCCATCACGCCCAGCCCGCCGCTCACCGAGACCGAGCCGCCGTGCGGCTGGATCTCCCCGGCGAGGAGCTTCAGAAGTGTCGTCTTGCCCGCACCGTTCGCCCCGACGAGGGCGACGACCGCCCCGTCGGCCACCCGGAACGAAGCGTCGCCGAGCAGCACCCGTCCGTCCGGTAGGTAGTACTCCAGGTGGCCCGCTTCGAGATGTCCCATGCACAGCATTGTCACGGCAGCCGAACCGTTGGCCCAACCGGATTACGGTCGGTCTAGGATTCGCCGCATGAGCTTTGGGCAAGGGGGGCCCTCCTGGGGGCCGGGAGACAGCCGTACTCCGGACTGGGCGGCACTGGCGGACGCCTCCGCGGCACGCGGCAGGCGAAGGAAGTGGCTGATGATCGGCGGCGGCGCGCTCGCCACCGCCGCGGTGGGCGCGATCGTGGCCACCGCCGTGATCACCACCGACGGGGGCGGCGGCGCCCCGGGCCCGGAGAAGAACGCGAGCAAGCTGCCGGCTCCCGCCGACCTGCCCTCGGAGTCCGCGCCGGGCCCCTCCTTCTCCTCGGTCGCACCGCCGCCCCCGCCGGACCCGAAGGACTACATAGCCGACGAGAAGAAGGACAAGTCCCCGGTCACCGTGGACGCCTTCTTCCCCGGCAGGAAACTGACCATGGGCGACCGCGTCTACGCCAAGGGCGCGACCACGCGTACGACGGGCTGCGCGACGGTGACCCAGGGCGCCCTCGGCTCGATCCTCGACAACAACGGCTGCGACCAGGTGATCCGCGCCACGTACAGCAAGGACGGCATCGCGGTCACCGTCGGACTGGCCGTCTTCGGCACCGAGGCGGAGGCCAGGAAGGCCGCCCAGCAGGCATCCGGCGGCCTCGCCTCCCTCAGCGGCTCGGGAGTCCCCACCTTCTGCCGCGGCGGGTCCGTCTGCCGGCGCACCGCCAACTCCTACGGCCGCTACGCCTACTTCACCGTCGGCGGCTTCATCAGCGGGAAGAACGTGACCACGGCGCACAAGGACGTGTACGCGGTCGGTGACGACCTGACCGACTTCACCTTCCGCCAGATCCGGCACCGCGGTGAGGTCCAGGCCTCGGCGGCCGCCGGGGCCCCCGTCACCTGACCCTCCCCGCGTCTCCCCCCACGCACCAGCCCCGTCCCCTCCCCTCGAACGAGGACCCGCCGCCGTGCGTCTGACCACCCTCTTCACCATCCCGCGCGTCCTGCGCCACAGCGACGCCGTGGGCGCCGACCTCCCGCCGGACGACGCCGTGGTCCTCGACGCCCCCGACCCCTCGCTGCGGGTGGCCCTCGCCGCCGCCGCCTCGGGGGATCACGCCCCGGCCGCCGAGCTCCTCGCGGGCACCCGCGAGCACGCCCAGTGGGAGCGCAGGGACACGTGCGTCTCCCGTCTCGCGCGGGCCTCTCTGCACCACCCGGGCTGGCTGGACAGCTGGCTGGAGGAGTCCCCCGAGGACCCCGACGCCGTCCTGGTCAAGGCCGACCAGTACATCTACCAGGCCTGGCAGATACGGACCGGTGCCCGCGCCAAGCACGTCGAGGCCGACCAGTTCCGGGCGTTCCACGCCGTGCTGCGGGACTCGGTGCCGGTGATCTCCGCCGCCGCCGAGCTCAACCCGGACGACCCGGTCCCGTGGCGCATCGCACTGACCCAGGCCCGGGGCATCCAGGCACCGCGCGAGGTCTTCGACACCTATCTGTCCGAGGCGAACGCGCGTGATCCGCACCACGAGGGCTGCCACGTCCAGGCGCTCCAGTACCTGTGCGCCAAGTGGTACGGCTCGCACGAGGAGATGTTCGCGTTCGCCGAGCGCGCGGCCGACCAGGCCCCTCCCGGCTCCCGGCTCCACGCGCTGCCGCTCCAGGCCGTCGTGGAGTACCTGATCGCCGACGAGGAGACGCCCGACCCCGACCCGTACACCCCGCGCACCGAGGCGGCGGTGACCCGCGCGCAGGCGCTCTCGGACAGCTACGCCCCGGGGGACCGGGAGGCCGCCGGCTTCCGCAACCACCTGGCCCTCGTCCTGTGGTCGCTGAACCGCTACGAGGAGGCGCTCACCGCCTTCCGCAGCATCGGGGTGCACGCCACCACCTTCCCCTGGACCTATTTCGGCGAGGCCCGCGAGGAGTTCCTGGAGGCCCGCTCCGACACCCGCGTCGAGCTGGCGATGAGGATCCCCTTCTTCCGCGCCTCCCCCGAGCCCCCGGCGGCGGGAACACCCGACTGGGAGCGCGAGCTGGCACCGAGGTCGCTGGCCATCGCCTCCACCGGCCCCACCGAGGTGGCCCAGGCCGCCCTGATCTGCGGGTACAGCCTGCGGACGGCCCCGGCCGGCAGCCGCCACACGTACGTCGAGATCGTCCCGGACCCCGTGCGGGGGAAGCGCGCGGCCCTGCTCCCCGAGGACCCGCTCACCTCCGCGGCCGACAACTTCACCACCGCCGAGAACTGGCCGGCCCTGGTCCTGCACCGCACCCCGGAACGCAGCAGCTTCACGCTCGTGCACCGGGGCAAGAAGGTGACGGACCACTCCTGGGAGACCGCGGCCCCCGCCACCGACCACGCGGAGGCGACCACGACGGCTGCCGCGCTCGCCCGTGCCTACGGGCTCACCGACCCGCGCCCGCTGGCCCACATCCTGCGGGCCGCCGGCGATCCCGCCCGCCACCAGGGCGAGCTCGTCGCCGCCCTGGGGCTCCCCCCGCTGCCCTCCGGCTACGGCGGCGAGCAGGAGATCCTCGCGGAGCTCCCCGGCGCCCGGGTGCTGGCCCGGCGTGGCTTCCTCGCGGGCATGCGGGACACCATGACGACGAAGGACGGTGTCCACCCGGAGACGCCGCCCCAGGACGAACCGCACCCGGCCCACTGGTGGGTGCTGCGGGCCGCGGCGCTGCTGTTCTTCACCGTGGCGGCGGTCTACGCCTGGTGGACCCCGGACATCGGCTGGTTCCGCTCCACCGTGTCCAGCGCCGTCGCCCTGTACTTCGCGGCGAAGCTGATCCGCGCCCTGCGCCGCCGGCCGGTCAGCAGCAGGCGGCCCCCGGCAGCGTCCTGACGTTCCGCGCCTCCAGGGCCCTGGCCGCCAGCAGATCGTCGGCCGGGTAGGCCACTTCCTCCAGGGTCAGTCCGTGCGGCCGCACCACGTGCACCGCCGGATCCCGCACCTTCGCCGCCAGCACCTCCGCCGGCCACCCCGCCGGGCGGCGTCCGTCCCCGACGAACAGCGCCGCGCCGATCAGCGCCCGCACCATGTTGTGGCAGAACGCGTCGGCCTGGACGGTCGCCGTCAGTACGCCCGACTCCGCGTCCCGCACCCAGTGCAGCTTCTGCAGCGTGCGGATGGTCGTGGCGCCCTCACGCTTCTTGCAGTACGCGGCGAAGTCGTGCTCGCCCGTCATCAGGGCGGCCGCCTCGTTCATCGCGGCCGCATCGAGCGGACGGTCGTGCCACAGCACATGGCCCCGGGTGAGCGGGTCCACACCCCCCGGCCGGTCCCCCACCCGGTACGCGTAACGCCGCCACAGCGCCGAGAAGCGCGCGTTGAACCCGGCCGGGGCCTCGGCCGCCCGCCAGATCCGCACGTCCAGCGGCAGGCGCCCCGCCATCCGCCGCAGCAACTTCTCCTCGTGTTCGGCCCACACCTCCGCCGGGAGGTCGACGTGCGCCACCTGCCCGCGCGCGTGCACCCCCGCGTCGGTCCGCCCGGCGACCGTCAGGTCGTACGTCACCGACGACCGCGTCACGGTCCTCAGCGCGTCCTCGATCTCGCCCTGCACGGTGCGCCTGCTGGTCTGCTTCGCCCAGCCGGAGAAATCCCTGCCGTCGTAGGAAAGGTCCAGCCGTACCCGTACGAATCCGGGCTCTGCCTCGTCACTCACCCGAAGATCCTCTCAAAACCGAACGGGCCCGCACCGCCCCGAAGGGAGATGCGGGCCCGTACCTGGGTCTCAGAACGCTCAGGCGTCCTTGGACTCCTCAGCGGCGGCGTCGGCCGGCTTGGCGTCCTCGACGGTCTCGGCCGGAGCCTCGTCCTTCTTGAGGGCGTCTTCCTTGACGGCGCGCTTCGTCGCGGCCTCGGCCTCACCGGTGGCCTGCTGGGCCACGGTCAGCGCCTCGACCAGCTCGATGACGGCCATCGGGGCGTTGTCGCCACGACGGTTGCCGATCTTGGTGATGCGGGTGTAACCACCGGGGCGGTTCTCGTACCGCGGGGCGATCTCGGTGAAGAGCGTGTGCACGATGCCCTTGTCCGTGATCGACTGCAGCACCAGGCGACGGTTGTGGATGTCGCCCTTCTTCGCCTTGGTGATGAAACGCTCGGCGACCGGACGCAGGCGGCGGGCCTTGGCCTCGGTCGTGGTGATGCGGCCGTGCTCGAACAGCGACTTCGCGAGGTTGATGAGAAGAAGCTTCTCGTGCGCAGCGCTGCCGCCCAGACGGGCACCCTTGGCGGGCTGAGGCATGGTTTTTCTCCTTGTGTGCTGCACCGGCCGTATCAGGTACCGGTGTCAGTTCCCGCGAGGCGGCCGCCCCGCGGAAGTCCTTGTCGATCCGCGACCGGCCCAGGGGCTCCGCGTCGGCGGGCGCCCCTGGCCGGGAAAGCGGATCAGTACTGCTCGGTCTCCACGAAACCGGCGTCCGCGTCGTCGTCGGCGCCGAAGGCGTCGGCGGCGGCGGTCGGGTCGAAGCCGGGAGGCGAGTCCTTCAGCGCCAGGCCCATACCGGCCAGCTTCGCCTTGACCTCGTCGATCGACTTCGCACCGAAGTTGCGGATGTCGAGCAGGTCCGCCTCGGAGCGGGCCACGAGCTCACCCACGGAGTGGATGCCCTCGCGCTTGAGGCAGTTGTACGAACGGACCGTGAGCTCGAGCTCCTCGATCGGCAGGGCCAGATCGGCGGCGAGCGCGGCGTCCGTCGGGGACGGGCCCATGTCGATGCCCTCGGCGTCGATGTTGAGCTCGCGCGCCAGACCGAACAGCTCGACCAGGGTCTTACCGGCCGACGCCATGGCGTCACGGGGACGCATGGCCTGCTTGGTCTCGACGTCGACGATCAGCTTGTCGAAGTCGGTGCGCTGCTCGACACGGGTCGCCTCGACCTTGTACGTGACCTTGAGCACCGGGGAGTAGATGGAGTCGACCGGAATCCGGCCGATCTCCTGGCCCACCTGCTTGTTCTGGACGGCGGAGACGTAGCCGCGGCCGCGCTCGACGGTCAGCTCCATCTCCAGCTTGCCCTTGCCGTTCAGCGTGGCCAGGACCAGGTCCGGGTTGTGGACCTCGACACCGGCCGGCGGGGCGATGTCAGCAGCGGTGACCAGGCCGGGACCCTGCTTGCGCAGGTACATCACGACCGGCTCGTCGTGCTCCGAGGAAACGACCAGCTGCTTGATGTTGAGGATGAGGTCGGTCACGTCCTCCTTGACGCCCGGCACGGTGGTGAACTCGTGCAGGACACCGTCGATCCGGATGCTGGTGACAGCGGCACCGGGGATCGAGGAGAGGAGCGTGCGACGCAGGGAGTTGCCGAGGGTGTAACCGAAGCCCGGCTCCAGCGGCTCGATCACGAACCGGGAGCGGAACTCGTCGACGACCTCTTCGGTCAGCGACGGACGCTGAGCGATAAGCATGTGGTGATCCTTCAGTCGTGGGCACCCACTATTTGATGCCCGACAGATGAAACAAGGGTACGGGCGGCACGCCCCCGAAGGGACATACCGCCCGGACCAACGCTACTGCCGCACGGCCGTCACCGGCCGTGACGGATCAGACGCGGCGACGCTTCGGCGGACGGCAGCCGTTGTGCGGCGTCGGGGTGACGTCCTGGATCGAACCGACCTCGAGGCCCGTGGCCTGGAGGGAGCGGATCGCGGTCTCACGGCCGGAGCCGGGACCCTTGACGAAGACGTCGACCTTGCGCATGCCGTGCTCCTGCGCGCGGCGGGCGGCCGACTCGGCGGCCATCTGCGCGGCGAAGGGGGTGGACTTGCGCGAGCCCTTGAAGCCGACGTGGCCGGCGGAGGCCCAGGAGATCACGTTGCCCGAGGGGTCCGTGATCGAGACGATGGTGTTGTTGAACGTGCTCTTGATGTGCGCGTGGCCGTGAGCGACGTTCTTCTTTTCCTTGCGACGCACCTTCTTGGCTGCGCCCTGACGACCCTTGGGGGGCATGTCTTGACTCCAGATGGAGAGGGGAGGTGATCGGTCCTACAGCGAAGACCGCTGGTTTCCGCGAACGTCCGGTGGCCCGGACACCCGCAGTACGTCCGCTGAGGACTACTTCTTGCCCGGCTTCTTCTTACCGGCGATGGCGCGACGCGGGCCCTTGCGGGTACGCGCGTTGGTGCTGGTGCGCTGGCCGTGGACGGGCAGGCCACGACGGTGGCGGATGCCCTGGTAGCAGCCGATCTCGATCTTGCGGCGGATGTCGCCCTGGATCTCGCGGCGAAGGTCACCCTCGGTGCGGAGGTTGGCGTCCACGTACTCGCGGATCTTGACCAGGTCCTCTTCGGCCAGGTCACGAACGCGGGTGTTGGGGTTCACGCCGGCGGCGGCGAGGATCTCCTTGGACCGGGTGCGCCCGATACCGAAGACGTAGGTGAGGGCAACCTCCACGCGCTTTTCGCGCGGGATGTCAACACCTGAAACGCGTGCCATTCAATGGCTCCAGTTGTCATTTCGGGGGTCTTCCGCAGCGCCACTCCCGAACGCCGACCTCGCCCGCATGGGTGGAGGTGGTACGCCCGGGTCCCCGGCCCCCGCCGGAGGTGTCGTCAGCCGAAGCTTGGACGGGCACTGCGTATGTACGTTTACGTGCGTCGCGCGAAGAACTGCGAGATGCAGGTGGTCGTGCGTCAGCCCTGGCGCTGCTTGTGGCGCAGGTTGTCGCAGATGACCATGACCCGGCCGTGACGGCGGATCACCTTGCACTTGTCGCAGATCTTCTTGACGCTCGGCTTGACCTTCATGGGATGTCAGGTTCTCCGGGTCAGTGCCCTCACCACGCCGAAGCGGGGTGGCGGCAAGATCTACTTGTAGCGGTAGACGATCCGGCCACGCGTCAGGTCGTACGGGGAAAGCTCCACGACGACCCGGTCATCCGGGAGGATACGGATGTAGTGCATCCGCATCTTGCCGCTGATGTGCGCGAGGACTTTGTGACCGTTCTGGAGTTCCACCTTGAACATGGCGTTCGGGAGGGACTCGATCACGGTGCCCTCAATTTCGATGGCACCTTGCTTCTTGGCCACGCTTCGCCTTTCGAATCGGCTACCTTGATCGACTCAAGCCACCGCATGTAGACACAGGGATGCACGAGAGCCGACGAGTCAGTCTACGTCAGCGGACTCCAAAAGACGAATCCGTCAAGTTTGCCCACTTGCCCTGATCCTTAGACATGGATCAGCCGGACGGTCCTGCGGGCGCCGGCCCGCAGATCCGCCGGTGGACGGTCACCCCAGCGGGTCGGGGGCCACCTCGACCCCGTACGGGGCCAGCCTCTCCCGGCCGCAGTCCGGGGCGGTCAGGACGAGGGGGCCCTGCTCGGTGAGGGCGATCGAGTGCTCCCAGTGCGAGGACCAGGTGCCGTCGGTGGTGAGCACCGTCCACTCGTCGGAGAGGACCTTGGTCTGCGGCGTGCCCAGCGAGACCATCGGCTCGATGGCAAGGCAGACGCCCGGGACGAGCTTGATCCCCTTGCCGCGCTTGCGCGAGACGTAGTTCAGCAGGTGCGGGTCCATGTGCATCTCGGTGCCGATGCCGTGGCCGCCGTAGTCCTCGATGATCCCGTACTTCCCGGTCGCCGGACGGGGCTGGCGGCGGATGTAGGACTCGATGGCCTTCGAGATGTCGATGAGCCGGTTGTTCACCTTCATCGCGGCGATACCGGCCCACATGGACTCCTCGGTCACCCGGGAGAGCTCGACGAGCTCCGGAGCGTGGCCCGTGCCCACGAAGGCGGTGTACGCCGCGTCGCCGTGCCAGCCGTCGATGATCGCGCCGGCGTCGATCGAGATGATGTCGCCGTCCTTGAGGACGGTCTTCTCATCCGGGATGCCGTGGACCACGACGTCGTTGACCGAGGTGCAGATGGTCGCGGGGAACCCGCCGTAGCCGAGGAAGTTCGACTTCGCACCGTGGTCGGCGATCACCTTGCGCGCGACCTCGTCGAGGTCCTTCGTGGTGGCGCCGGGAACCGCCGCCTCGCGGGTGGCGGCGTGAATGGCAGCGACCACGAGGCCCGCCTCGCGCATCTTCGCGATCTGCTCGGGGGTCTTGATCTGCACCATCGCTGGGCGCCTCTCTGCGTACGAAGGGGAACGGTTGCGGCCGTACCCACGATACGGCGCAAACAGTCGGCCGCGACGCCCGAGGGCGCCGCGGCCGGCTGCAGTGGTGGAGCGGGGTGATCAGCCCTCGTCGGACTTCTTGAGGGCCTCCATGGCCCGGTCGGTCACCTCGGTGACCTTGCCGAGTGCGGAGATCGTCACGACCAGGCCCTGGGACCGGTAGTGGTCGATGATCGGCTCGGTCTGCGTGTGGTAGACCTCGAGACGCGTGCGCACGGTCTCCTCGGTGTCGTCGTCACGCTGGTACAGCTCACCGCCGCAGACGTCGCAGACGCCCTCGGTCTTCGGGGCGTTGTACGTCACGTGGAAGACGTGCGAGCTGTCGTTACGGCAGATGCGGCGGCCAGCGATGCGCTTGACCACCTCGTCCTCGGGGACCTCGAGGTCAAGAACCGCGTCCAGCTTGACGCCTTCGCCGAGAAGCATCTCGTCGAGCGCCACGGCCTGCCCCACATTGCGGGGGAAGCCGTCCAGGAGGAAACCGTTCTCGGCGTCCGACTGGGCCATGCGGTCCTTGGCCATCGCGATGGTGACTTCGTCCGGCACCAGCTGTCCCGCGTCCATGTAGGCGCGGGCCTGCTTGCCAAGGTCCGTGCCCTGGCTGATGTTGGCGCGGAAGAGGTCGCCCGTGGAGATGTGCGGAATCGAAAGATTCTTGGCAAGGAACGCAGCCTGCGTTCCCTTGCCGGCACCGGGCGGCCCGACGAGGACGATTCGCATCAGCGGAGGAACCCTTCGTAATTGCGCTGCTGGAGCTGACTCTCGATCTGCTTCACGGTCTCCAGACCCACACCCACGATGATCAGGATGCTCGTCCCGCCGAACGGGAAGTTCTGGTTCGCACCGCCGAAGCCTGCCAACGCCATCGTCGGCACCAGAGCGATCAGGCCCAGGTACAGCGAGCCCGGCCAAGTGATCCGGTTGAGCACGTAGCTCAGATACTCGGCAGTAGGTCGACCAGCCCGGATACCCGGGATGAAGCCACCATACTTCTTCATGTTGTCGGCGACTTCCTCGGGGTTGAACGAGATCGCCACATAGAAGAATGCGAAGAACACGATCAACAGGAAGTACGTCGCGATGTAGTACGGGTGGTCGCCCTTGACGAAGTGATCCTGAATCCAGGTCGCCCAGCCCGCGGTGGAGTTGGAGAACTGAACGATTAGAGCAGGAATGTAGAGCAGCGAAGAAGCGAAGATGACGGGAATCACACCCGCCTGGTTCACCTTCAGCGGGATGTAAGTGGACGTACCGCCGTACGACCGGCGCCCGATCATCCGCTTCGCGTACTGCACCGGAACGCGACGCTGGGCCTGCTCGACGAAGACGACGAGGCCCACCATCACGAAGCCGATGAGGATGACCGTGATGAACTCGATCCAGCCGTCGGCCAGCTTGCCGCTGGTCTTGATGGCCCAGAGGGCGCCGGGGAAGCTGGCGGCGATCGAGATGAACATCAGGATCGACATGCCGTTGCCGATGCCGCGGTCGGTGATGAGCTCACCGAGCCACATGACGGCGGCGGTGCCGGCGGTCATGGTGATCACCATGACGATGGTCGTGAAGATCGACTGGTTCGGGACGATCTGGTCGGCGACGGGGCAGCCGCTGAACAGCGCGCCGCTGCGGGCGGTCGCCACGAGGCCGGTGCCCTGGAGGATGGCCAGCGCCACGGTCAGATAACGCGTGTACTGCGTGATCTTCGCCGTGCCCGACTGCCCCTCCTTCTTGAGGGCTTCGAGCCGGGGAATGACGACGGTCAGCAGCTGAAGAATGATGCTGGCCGTGATGTACGGCATGATGCCGAGCGCGAAGATCGTGATCTGCAGCAGTGCACCACCGCTGAACATGTTGACCAGACCGAAGAGGCTGTTGTTGCCCTTGCTGGCCTGATCAACACAGGTCTGGACGTTCTCGTAGCTCACCCCCGGTACGGGAATGTGCGCCCCGAGACGGTAGAGCACGATGATGCCGAGCGTGAAGAGCAGCTTCTTGCGCAGGTCGGGCGTCTTGAACGCCCGGGCGAACGCGGTGAGCACGGTGCCTCCTGCGACCCCCGCGCAAAAGCGTGAGGTGACGGTCTTGAGGATCGACGATTACGTAACAGCCAAAGGACCCCGGGCGTTTGCCCAGGACTTACCACAGCAACGCACGCCACCTTACCGGCGGACATGCCCCCCTAGGAACGACCAACCGGGGATGCCCCAAATGAGAGGCATCCCCGGTCGGGTGTTCAGGCCACAGTCCTGTCCGAGTTGTCTCAGACGAGTTCGGTGACGGTGCCGCCCGCGGCGGCGATCTTCTCCTTGGCGGAGCCGGAGACGGCGTCAACCGAAACCTGCAGCGCCACGGAGATCTCGCCCTGTCCGAGGACCTTGACGAGGTGGTTGTTACGCACAGCGCCCTTGGCGACCAGGTCGGCCACCGTGACCTCTCCACCCTCGGGGTAGAGCGTCGCGAGCTTGTCCAGGTTCACGACCTGGTACTCCGTGCGGAACGGGTTCTTGAAGCCCTTGAGCTTCGGGAGACGCATGTGGAGGGGCATCTGGCCACCCTCGAAGCGCTCCGGAACCTGGTAACGAGCCTTCGTACCCTTGGTACCACGGCCTGCGGTCTTACCCTTGGACGCCTCACCACGACCCACACGGGTCTTGGCGGTCTTGGCGCCCGGGGCAGGCCGGAGGTTGTGGGCCTTCAGCGGGCTGTTCTCCGCCATGTCAGTCAACCTCCTCAACCGTCACGAGGTGGCGGACGGTGTGAACCATTCCGCGGAACTCGGGGCGGTCCTCCTTGACAACCGAGTCGTTCAGGCGCTTGAGCCCGAGCGAACGCAGGGTGTCGCGGTGGTTCTGCTTGCTGCCGATGTACGACTTCGTCTGCGTGATCTTGAGGCGAGCCATTACGCACCCGCTCCCGCACGCGCACGGAGCAGAGCCGCGGGGGCGACGTCCTCGAGGGGCAGACCGCGGCGGGCCGCGATCTCCTCGGGACGCTGCAGGCCCTGGAGGGCCGCCACGGTCGCGTGCACGATGTTGATCGGGTTCGAAGAACCGAGCGACTTCGACAGGATGTCGTGAACGCCGGCGCACTCGAGAACGGCGCGCACCGGGCCACCGGCGATAACACCGGTACCGGGGGAAGCAGGCTTGAGCAGGACGACGCCCGCAGCCTTCTCGCCCTGGATCGGGTGAGGGATGGTGCCCTGGATACGCGGGACCTTGAAGAAGCTCTTCTTGGCCTCTTCGACGCCCTTGGCGATGGCCGCGGGAACTTCCTTGGCCTTGCCGTATCCGACACCGACGGTGCCGTCACCATCGCCCACCACGACCAGCGCGGTGAAGCTGAAGCGACGACCACCCTTCACTACCTTGGCGACGCGGTTGATCGCGACGACGCGCTCGACGTACGCGGTCTTCTCGGCGGCAGCGCCACCGTCACGGCCCTTCCGGTCCCGCCGCTCGCCGCCACCGGCACCGCTTCCGCGGCGCTGGGGTCCAGCCATTGGATTTACCTCTCTCTGTTACGTCCGCTGTGCGTTGGAACCGGGGCTTAGAACTTCAGCCCGGCTTCACGGGCGGCGTCAGCCAGAGCGGCAATCCGCCCGGCGTACTGGTTACCACCGCGGTCAAACACGACGGCCTCGACGCCTGCAGCCTTGGCACGCTCGGCGACCAGGGCGCCGACCTGCTTGGCCTGGGCGCTCTTGTCGCCTTCCGCACCACGGATCGACGTGTCCAGGGTCGACGCGGACGCGAGCGTGTGGCCCGCGATGTCGTCGATGACCTGGGCGACGATGTGGCGGTTGGAACGCGTCACAACCAGGCGCGGCCTCTCCGGCGAACCGGAGATGTGCTTGCGCACGCGGATGTGGCGGCGCTTGAGGGCGGCACGCTTGTAGGCGTCGCCCTTGGCGATCTTTACACCGTATGCCATGGCTTACTTACCCGCCTTTCCGACCTTGCGGCGGATAACCTCGCCGGCGTACTTGACGCCCTTGGCCTTGTACGGGTCAGGCTTCCGCAGCTTGCGGATCTTCGCCGAGACCTCGCCGACCTTCTGCTTGTCGATGCCCTCGACACTGAACTTCGTGGGCGACTCGACCTTGAAGGTGATGCCCTCGGGGGCCTCGATGAGGATCGGGTGGCTGTAGCCCAGGGCGAACTCCAGGTTGGAGCCCTTCGCCTGGACTCGGTAACCGACACCGCTGATCTCGAGCGCCTTGCTGTATCCCGCGGTCACGCCGGTGATCATGTTCGCCACCAGCGTGCGGGACAGGCCGTGAAGGGCCTTGTTCTGACGCTCGTCGTTCGGGCGGACGACGTTGAGCACGCCGTCCTCACCCTTGGTGACCTCGATCGGCGCTGCGACGGTGTGCGAGAGGGAACCCTTGGGGCCCTTCACCGCGACCGTGCGGCCATCGATGGTGACGTCCACACCGGCGGGAACCTGGATGGGGAGCTTGCCGATTCGCGACATGAGCTATTCCTCCGTTCCCGACTACCAGACGTAGGCGAGGACTTCCCCACCTACGCCCTTCTTGCTGGCCTGCTGGCCGGTCAGGAGACCGTGGGACGTGGAGATGATCGCCACGCCCAGGCCGCCGAGAACCTTCGGCAGATTGGTGGACTTTGCGTATACACGCAGACCCGGCTTCGAAATGCGCTTGATGCCGGCAATCGAACGCTCGCGGTTCGGCCCGAACTTCAGCTCGAGAACGAGGCTCTTGCCGACCTCGGCGTCCTCGACCTTCCAGCCGGTGATGAAGCCCTCCTGCTGGAGGATCTCCGCGATGTGCGACTTGATCTTGCTGTGCGGCATTGCGACATCGTCGTGATACGCCGAGTTCGCGTTACGCAGACGCGTGAGCATGTCTGCGATGGGATCAGTCATGGTCATGAGTTGGCCTTCGGCCTCTCTCGCCGGGGTTTCCTGTATGCGCCATCCCTCTCCCCACTCAGTGGCGGGACGGGTGCGGTGCGGGGACCTACGGCGTAGTAAGTCGGTCAGGGCGGCAGGCGCCCAACCCTTCAAGCCTACGGCATGAAAAGCGGGGCTCCTGCCGACCGGATACTTACCGAGAGCTTCTGGTCCTCCCAAGCCCCTAGGGGCGAAGGAGAATTACCAGGAGCTCTTGGTCACGCCCGGCAGCTCGCCACGGTGAGCCATCTCACGAAGGCACACGCGGCACAGGCCGAACTTGCGGTAAACGGAGTGGGGCCGGCCGCAGCGCTGGCAGCGGGTGTACCCGCGCACGCCGAACTTCGGCTTACGGGCGGCCTTAGCGATCAGAGCCTTCTTCGCCACGGTCAGTTCTCCTTGAACGGGAAGCCGAGGTGACGAAGCAGGGCACGACCCTCGTCGTCGTTGGCAGCCGTGGTGACCACGGTGATGTCCATGCCCCGGACCCGGTCGATCTTGTCCTGGTCGATCTCGTGGAACATGACCTGCTCCGTGAGACCGAAGGTGTAGTTGCCACGGCCGTCGAACTGCTTCGGCGACAGACCACGGAAGTCACGGATACGCGGCAGCGCGAGCGACAGCGTACGGTCCAGGAACTCCCACATGCGGTCACCACGAAGGGTGACGTGGCAGCCGATCGGCTGCCCCTCGCGCAGCTTGAACTGCGCGATCGACTTGCGGGCCTTCGTGACGGCGGGCTTCTGGCCGGTGATCGTGGTGAGGTCCTTGACCGCACCGTCGATCAGCTTGGAGTCGCGGGCGGCGTCGCCCACACCCATGTTGACCACGATCTTGACCAGACCGGGGATCTGCATGACGTTCTCGTACGAGAACTCCTCACGCAGCTTGCCGGCGATTTCCTCGCGGTAGCGCGTCTTGAGACGCGGCGCAGTGGTGGTCGTCATCAGATGTCCTCACCGGTCCGCTTGGCAACGCGGATCTTCTTGCCCTCGTCGTCAAAGCGGTAGCCGACGCGGGTGACGACCTTGTTGCCGTCCTTCTCCACGACCAGCTGAACGTTGCTGACGTGGATCGGGGCCTCGGTGGTGACAATGCCACCCGTCTGCGAACCGCGAGCCGTCTGACCGGCCTTGGTGTGCTTCTTGACCCGGTTGACACCCTCGACGAGGACACGGTCCTGGGCGGGGAAGGCAACGATGACCTTGCCCTGCTTGCCCTTGTCCTTACCGGTGATGACCTGAACCAGGTCGCCCTTCTTGATCTTCATGCTTACAGCACCTCCGGCGCGAGCGAGATGATCTTCATGAACTTCTTCTCGCGCAGCTCTCGGCCCACGGGGCCGAAGATACGGGTGCCGCGGGGGTCGCCGTCGTTCTTGAGAATGACAGCGGCGTTCTCGTCGAAGCGGATGTACGAGCCATCCTGACGACGACGCTCCTTGACGGTGCGAACGATGACGGCCTTGACGACGTCACCCTTCTTCACGTTGCCACCGGGGATCGCGTCCTTCACGGTGGCGACGATGACGTCACCGATGCCCGCGTAGCGGCGACCCGAGCCACCGAGAACACGGATGGTGAGAATTTCCTTCGCACCCGTGTTGTCGGCGACGCGCAGTCGCGACTCCTGCTGGATCACGTCTATCTCCTGATCGTCTGCCGGTTCCCGGCAGGGGCTCCGTTGCTGAAGCCCCTGCCGAGCCTGGCGGAACTGTCCTGAGGGGAGACCCCCTCAGGGATTACTTGGCCTTCTCGAGGATCTCGACGATGCGCCAGCGCTTCGAGGCGGACAGCGGACGCGTCTCCATGATGAGGACGCGGTCGCCGACGCCAGCAGCGTTCTGCTCGTCGTGGGCCTTGAGCTTGTTCGTACGGCGGATGACCTTGCCGTACAGCGCGTGCTTGACGCGGTCCTCGACAGCGACGACGACGGTCTTGTCCATCTTGTCGCTGACGACCAGACCCTCACGGGTCTTGCGGAAGCCGCGGTCGGTCTTGGTCTCAGTCACAGTCTTCTCGCTCATCAGACGCTCTCCACCGTCTCGATGCCCAGCTCGCGCTCGCGCATCAGGGTGTAGATCCGGGCGATGTCCTTACGGACGGACTTGAGCCGACCGTGGTTCTCGAGCTGCCCCGTCGCCGCCTGGAAGCGGAGGTTGAACAGCTCTTCCTTGGCCTCGCGGAGCTTGTTGAGGAGCTCCTCGCCGCCCAGCTCGCGCAGCTCGGACGCCTTGGTACCGGCCGACATCACGACTCACCTGCCTCGCGCCGAACGATCCGGCACTTCATCGGAAGCTTGTGAGCAGCGCGGGTGAGCGCCTCACGAGCAATCTTCTCGTTCGGGTAGGACAGCTCGAACATCACCCGACCGGGCTTGACGTTCGCGATCCACCACTCGGGAGAACCCTTACCGGAACCCATGCGGGTCTCGGCAGGCTTCTTCGTCAGGGGGCGGTCCGGGTAGATGTTGATCCAGACCTTGCCGCCACGCTTGATGTGGCGGGTCATCGCGATACGAGCTGCCTCGATCTGGCGGTTCGTCACGTACGCCGGGGACAGCGCCTGGATGCCGTACTCGCCGAACGCAACCTGCGTGCCACCCTTGGACATACCGCTGCGCTTCGGGTGGTGCTGCTTGCGGTGCTTGACCCTACGGGGGATCAGCATTTCGGTCAGGCCTCCGTTCCGGTGCTCTCAGCCGGAGCAGCGGCGGCGGGAGCGTCGGCCTTGGGGGCCTCCGCTGCCGGCGCGGACTGCTGCGGCTTGCGGCCGCGGCCGCCACGCTCGCCACCACGGCCACCGCGGCCGGCCGGGCGGTCGGCGCCGCCACGAGCCGGACGGTTACCGGCGCGGGCCGCGGCGTTCTCGGCGCGAACCTCGGCGATGTTCTTGACGTCGCCCTTGTAGATCCAGACCTTCACACCGATACGGCCGAAGGTCGTCTTGGCCTCGAAGAAGCCGTAGTCGACGTTCGCACGGAGCGTGTGCAGGGGCACGCGGCCCTCACGGTAGAACTCCGAGCGGGACATCTCGGCGCCGCCGAGGCGACCGCCGCACTGGATCTTGATGCCCTTGGCGCCGGCCTTCATCGTGCTCTGCATGCTCTTACGCATGGCACGACGGAAGGAGACGCGGGAGGAGAGCTGCTCGGCGACGGCCTGGGCCACCAGCTGAGCGTCGACCTCGGGGTTCTTGACCTCGAGGATGTTCAGCTGGACCTGCTTGCCGGTCAGCTTCTCCAGCTCGCCACGGATGCGGTCGGCCTCGGCGCCACGGCGACCGATGACGATGCCCGGGCGGGCGGTGTGGATGTCAACGCGGACGCGGTCGCGGGTGCGCTCGATCTCGACCTTCGAGATGCCGGCCCGCTCCATGCCCTTCGTCATCATGCGACGAATGGCGACGTCTTCCTTGACGTAGTCCTTGTACAGCTTGTCGGCGTACCAACGGGACTTGAAGTCCGTGGTAATGCCGAGTCGGAACCCGTGCGGGTTTACCTTCTGGCCCATTACCGGGTTCCTTCCTTGCTGCTGACGACCACGGTGATGTGGCTGGTCCGCTTACGGATCCGGTAGGCACGGCCCTGAGCACGCGGACGGAACCGCTTCAGGGTCGGGCCCTCGTCCACGTACGCCTCGCTGATGACCAGCGAAGAGGCGTCGGTGTGGTCGTAGTTGTGTGCAGCGTTGGCGATGGCGCTGTCCAGCACCTTGCCAACCGGCACGCTCGCGGCCTGCGGGGCGAAACGCAGGACCGCCTGAGCCTCCGTGGCATCCATGCCACGGATGAGGTCCACCACGCGGCGGGCCTTCATGGGCGTGACGCGGATGTACCGCGCCTGGGCCCTGGCTTCCATGGTTGTCCCTTCGGTGTAAGTCATAGTCGTTTCCACCCCGCGGTTAGCGGCGCTTCGACTTCCGGTCGTCCTTGACGTGGCCGCGGAAGGTGCGAGTCGGCGAGAACTCGCCGAGCTTGTGGCCGACCATCGACTCGGTGACGAACACCGGGACGTGGATCTTGCCGTTGTGCACCGCGATGGTGTGACCCAGCATGGCCGGGACGATCATCGAGCGACGGGACCAGGTCTTGATGACGTTCTTGGTGCCTGCCTCGTTCTGTACGTCCACCTTCTTGATGAGGTGGCCGTCGACGAAGGGCCCCTTCTTGAGACTGCGCGGCATCTAAACCCGCTCCTAGCGCTTCTTGTTCGTCTTGCGGCGGCGGACGATGTACTTGCTCGATGCCTTCTTCGGCGAGCGAGTACGACCCTCCTTCTGACCCCACGGCGAGACCGGGTGACGTCCACCGGAGGTCTTGCCTTCACCACCACCGTGCGGGTGGTCAACCGGGTTCATCGCGACACCGCGGACGGTCGGGCGGACGCCCTTCCAGCGCATGCGGCCGGCCTTGCCCCAGTTGATGTTCGACTGCTCGGCGTTGCCGACCTCGCCGATGGTGGCGCGGCAGCGGGCGTCGACCAGCCGGATCTCACCGGACGGCATACGAAGGTGGGCCATCGTGCCCTCCTTCGCCAGCAGCTGCACGGAGGCACCCGCGGAGCGGGCGAACTTCGCGCCGCCGCCGGGGCGGATCTCGATGGCGTGGATGGTCGTACCGACCGGGATGTTGCGCAGCGCCAGGTTGTTGCCCGGCTTGATGTCGGCGCCCGGACCGTTCTCGACACGGTCACCCTGCGACAGGCCACGGGGAGCGACGATGTAACGCTTCTCGCCGTCCGCGTAGTGCAGCAGCGCGATGCGCGCGGTGCGGTTCGGGTCGTACTCGATGTGCGCGACCTTGGCCGGCACGCCGTCCTTGTCGTGACGACGGAAGTCGATCACGCGGTAGGCGCGCTTGTGGCCACCACCCTGGTGGCGAACGGTCACACGACCGGCGTTGTTACGGCCGCCCTTGCTGTGCAGAGGGCGGACCAGCGACTTCTCCGGCGTGGACCGCGTGATCTCGACAAAGTCGGCGACGCTGGAGCCACGACGGCCCGGGGTCGTCGGCTTGTACTTGCGGATACCCATTTCTCAGTCCTCGTCCGATTCCGGACGACTCGACCTCCGTCAGGAGGTCGGGCCGCCGAAGATGTCGATACGGTCGCCCTCGGCGAGGGTCACGATGGCGCGCTTCGTGTCGGCGCGCTTGCCGAAACCGGTCTTGGTGCGCTTGCGCTTACCCTGCCGGTTGATCGTGTTGACCCCGGTGACCTTGACCGAGAAGACCGCTTCCACGGCCTGCTTGATCTGGGTCTTGTTGGAGCCGGGCGCGACGATGAACGTGTACTTGTTCTCGTCGAGCAGCGCGTAGCTCTTCTCGGAGACAACCGGCTTGACGAGAACGTCGCGCGGGTCCGAGTAGGTCTTGCTCGTGATGGTCGAGCTGGTAACGGTCGCCTCACTCATCAGGCGGCGCTCCCTTCGGTCTCAGCGGTCTGGGGGCCAGACACGAAGGACTCGAAAGCGGCCTGGGTGAAGACCACGTCGTCAGAGACGATCACGTCGTACGTGTTCAGCTGGCCCGGCTCCAGGATGTGCACCTGGGGCAGGTTGCGAGCGGACAGCCACGCGGCCTCGTCGGCGCGGTCGACGACCAGGAGCAGGTTGCTGCGCTCCGAGATCTTGCCGAACAGCGTCTTGGCGGCCTTGGTGGAGATCCCACCCTCGACCACGCCGGTGACGACGTGGATGCGGGAGTGACGCGCCCGGTCCGAGAGGGCACCGCGCAGGGCGGCGGCCTTCATCTTCTTCGGGGTGCGCTGCGAGTAGTCACGCGGCTGCGGGCCGTGGACGACGCCACCGCCGGCGAACTGCGGCGCGCGGGTCGAACCCTGGCGCGCGCGGCCGGTGCCCTTCTGGCGGTACGGCTTGCGCCCACCACCACGGACCTCGCCGCGGGTCTTGGTCTTGTGCGTGCCCTGACGGGCAGCTGCCAGCTGTGCGACGACGACCTGGTGGATCAGCGGGACGCTGGTCTTCGCGTCGAAGATCTCCGCGGGGAGCTCGACGGTACCGGCCTTGTCGCCTGCCGGCGAAAGGATGTCAATGGTGCTCATTACCTCAAGCCCCCTTGGCCGCGGTACGGACCAGGACGAGGCCGCCGTTCGGACCGGGGACTGCGCCCTTGATGAGGAGCAGACCCTTCTCCGCGTCAACCGCGTGGATGGTCAGGTTCTGGGTGGTGACGCGCTCGTTACCCATGCGACCGGCCATGCGCATGCCCTTGAAGACACGCCCAGGGGTGGCGCAGCCACCGATCGAACCGGGGGAACGGTGCTTGCGCTGGACGCCGTGGCCGGCGCCGAGGCCCTTGAAGTTGTGACGCTTCATGACACCGGCGAAGCCCTTGCCCTTGCTCTTGCCCGTGACGTCGACCTTGACGCCGGACTCGAACACCTCGGCAGTGACCTCCTGGCCCAGCGTGTACTCGCTGGCGTCAGGGGTGCGGAGCTCCACCAGGTGGCGGCGCGGGGTCACGTCGGCCTTGGCGAAGTGGCCCTTGAGGGGCTTGTTCACCTTGCGCGGGTCGATCTCGCCGAAGGCGATCTGGACCGACTCGTAGCCGTCGCTGTCGTTCGTACGGACCTGCGTCACGACGCACGGACCGGCCTTGACGACGGTCACCGGGACAACCCGGTTGTTCTCGTCCCAGACCTGGGTCATGCCGAGCTTCTCGCCCAGGACGCCCTTGATGTTCTTGCTCATCTCGGCCCGTCCCTTCAGAGCTTGATCTCGATGTCGACGCCAGCCGGCAGGTCGAGACGCATCAGCGAGTCAACCGTCTTCGGGGTGGGGTCGAGAATGTCGATGAGGCGCTTGTGCGTGCGCATCTCGAAGTGCTCGCGAGAGTCCTTGTACTTGTGCGGCGACTTGATGACGCAGTACACGTTCTTCTCAGTGGGCAGCGGCACCGGGCCTGCGACCGACGCACCAGTGCGGGTCACCGTCTCGACGATCTTCTTCGCCGAGGAGTCGATGACCTCGTGGTCGTAGGCCTTGAGCCGGATGCGGATCTTCTGTCCCGCCATGGCTACTAGTAGTCCTGTCTCTCATAACGCTCTGGAACCCGGGAGTTCTCGTAACTCCGCCTCCGACCCACGCGGTCGGGCGTGTCGCATCCCCTCTACGAAGATCTCCCGAAGGATTTCCCAACCAAGGGGGTGCGGGCCGAAACCGCGCTGCCGGGGGCGAAACCCCACCGGGTGCCTGGTCAGCGCCCCACTGACGCTTCCCGAAAGATTCCCGTACGTCCGACCCTGGGGGTCGACGAGTACCGTGGGACTCGCTTCCGGTCCTCCCGGCGGGAGGCGCGCAGCATTGACACTCAACCGAGCAACCTGGCCAGTGTGCCACACGGCTCATGGGCCTGGCCAATCGGGTCCGGGATCTTACCCCCTGCGAGGGACCGGTCAAACGCGGGCGCCGACGCGAAGGTCCGGGAGCTTCTGCACCTCGGGTTCGCAGAACCGTTCGGGACATCCACGGATGGGGTGAAGCTGCCGCCTCCGGCATATGCCCTCGGGATGCCGACCCTAACGTCCGGATCATGGTCAATTCGTCGCACGAAGCGATGCACCCGCTGACGAAGAGACCGCGATGGTCTTCAGCGAGCTCACCGAACTCGGGCTGGGCAACACCCCGGCCGCCCAGATCTGGAGGGACCTCATGGCCATCGACCTCTCGTTCTTCCGCTCGGAGTCCTCACAGCGACTGCGCGCGGAAGGCAAGGCGGAAGGCAAGGCGGAGGCGGTGGTCCAGGTACTGGAACAGCGCGGCATCACCGTCACCGACGGTGTCAGGGCCCGGATCAACGGGTGCGCGGACGCCGACACACTGGCCCGCTGGCTGGCGCGGGCACTCGCGGTGGAGAGGGCCGAGGAGTTGTTCGTGGACGCCTGACAGAATCCGGCCATGTCTACGAGCACCCTCCGGGGCTGGCGCCTGCGGCCGGCCACCTTCGAGGACGTCGAGCCGATAGCCGGGATCCGGGCCTCGGCCATGCGCCCCGACCTGGAGCGTCTGGGCCGGTACGACGAGCACCGGGTGCGGCAGCGGCTGCGCGACGCCTACGTGCCGGAGCACACCTCCGTGGTGGAGGCGGGGGGAGCCGTCGCGGGCTGCGTCGCCCTGCGGCCGTCCGAGGACTGCTGTTGGCTGGAGCACTTCTACCTCGCACCGGAAGTGCAGGGCCGAGGCATCGGCACGGCCGTCCTGGCCGGACTCCTGGCCCGCACCGATGCCGAGGGTGTGACGGTCCGGCTGAACGTCCTGCAGGGCAGTGCCGCCCGTGGCCTGTACGAACGGCACGGCTTCACTCCGGAGCGGGAGGACCCGGTGGACGTGTTCATGGTCCGCCCGCCCGGCGCCGGATCCTGACCCCCGGGCGGGGTGCCGGACCCGGCCTCGCGTGGCGGTCCGCGACCCGGCGCCTCAACTCGGCCTGGCCTGGCGGGACATCGAGACGCTCCCCGTACACACGGGCCCCTCAGGTGCGGGTGACCGTGCCGCACTCCCCGTCGGGCTGCCACTCGCCGCGGTAGTAGGGGTCCACATCGGGCCCTGTGGGGCTGGGACCCGGGCCGTCACCGGGGAAGGACGGGTGCAGGAAGCCGTCGTCCACCTCGCAGGCGGTGTTGCCGACGTTCTGCTGCGCGCTGATCACGGAGAGCTTGCCGGCCGTCGCCACGAACTTCTCCGGGTCGTGCAGTGCCATCGTCAGCTCCCGCCTCACGATGGTGCGCGCCACCTCGTCCTCGCCCACCCGCACCAGCGGGTAGACGAAGGTGTAGTCGGCCCGCACCTCCACGGAGCCCGTGGGGCCCGCTTCGAAGGTCATCCGCCCACGGGTCTTGACGACGTCTCCCACCAGCCGGATCTCGTCCGGGTCGAACCGGGTGAACATCACCAACGGGTCCCGTTCCTCGCCGGGCTCCGCCAGGGACTGTTCGAGCCGCTTCCGTTCGCCCTTCTGCAAGGGGTCCAGCAGGTCCAGCGCCTCCTCGGGCTTCTCCCCGCGCAGGGTGGCCGGATCGAGGTTGGCCTCGACGAGGAACTGCCGGGTCGTCCGGAGTGCCTGCTCGACCTCGTCCCTGCTCATCCCCCCGACCGCCTTGGCCTGGGGCATCTCGATTCCTGCCGCCCCGTCCGCCCAGCGGAGGGCGGGCGAGCCCCGGAAGGGCTGTGCCGTGGTCGGCCGCTCGGTACCGGACCCGTCGGCAGGCGCGGCGGTCGGCGGTGCGGTCTCCGCGGGCAGCGGCAGGATGTCCACCGCGTCGCCACCCCCGGGGAGGTGGTCGGTCAGCAGGCTCGGCCGCATGGCGACCACCAGGGCCCCCAGGACCACGACGAACCCGAGGGCGCCGACGAGCCGCCGCCGCTTCCGTGCGCGGCCGTTCATCTCCTGCCAGGCCGGGCCGGTGCGCCACCCGTCCGGCTGCCACGGTTCGGCGGGCTTGCGCTTCCGGCCGAAGCGCCGCCCGCTCGCAGCAGCCTCCTCGTCCAGCGCGCGCAGGCGCGCGGTGACCATCCGGGCACGCGCCGAGGGCTCCTTCGGCGCGTCGGCTCCACCCCTCTCGGCCTGCCGGACGAGCTCCGCCCACTGCTCGTCGGAAACGACGCTCCCGTCGTCCGGGCGCTCGGACGGTTCCCCTGCCGGCGTTCTGGTACTCACTGTTCTGTTCCACTCCCCCACGCGACTCTGCCACCACCAGTTCACGCCGCCGAGCAGCATTCGGACAAGAGTACGAAGCAAACGGTGACGATCATGTGATGCCACACCCCGGACATCCCGCAGCGGGAGCGGCCGAAGGTGTGGAGGTCACGGCGTGGAGGAACCGCCCTCGCCGCCGGGCACGGGAAGCCGGGCCGTGGCGTCGGCGTACTTCAGGAGCAGGCGCGCGAATTCGACGCGTTCGGCCGTGGGCCAGTCACGGGTGATGTGCTCGAAGGCCTGCCGCTGCTGGCGGCGGAAGTGGCCGAGAAGGGTGTTGCCGTCCTCGGTCAGCCTGAGCACGGTGCGCCTGCCGTCCTGCTGCGAGGCGATGCGGACCAAATAGCCGTGGGTGATGCAGTCGCTCGCCATCCGGCTGGCGACGGACGAATCGACCATGAGCAGATCGGCGAGCCCGCCGACCGTGATCTCCCTGCCGGCCTCGGCCGACTCGTCGACGAGATTGAGGACCAGATTGCGCTTGAGGTCCTTACGGCCCACCGGGGGCTCGACAGGGGCCTGCATGGTGCGCCGCCGGAGTCGGGCGAAAGCCGTGCCCACAGCATCCAGCAGAGCCTCTCCCTGCGGGTCGCAGGCATCGGAGTTCGTCACGCCACGACCTTACCCCAAAAGCTTGCAAACAGCAGTTGCGTGCAAACATGCATGTAGTTGCGAGTAGCATTGGCCTGACCGACGCGGTGAGGTGTTCGCCGCATCAGGCCCACATCAGGCCCGCACCAGGCCTTCAGGCCTGCGAAGAAAGGTGGAGCAGCATGGTCACGGCCATCACCAACGCCCGTGTGTTCGACGGTGAGCGCGTCCGCGCGGAGACCACCGTCCTGCTGGACGGCACCCGCATCGCCGCGATCGGCGGGGAGCCGCCCGCCGGGGCGGACGTCGTCGACGCCTCGGGCGCGACGCTCATGCCCGGCCTGATCGACTCCCACGTCCACACCTCCGAGGACGGGCTCGCGCTGGCGCTGCGGTTCGGCGTCACGACGGAGCTGGAGATGCAGGGCATGTACACCAAGAGCTTCCGTGAGCACGTGCTCGGCGACGACTCCGTCGCCGACGTCCGCTCCTCGGGGTTCGGTATCACCCCGCCCGGCGGGCACCCCAGCGAACTGCTCCCCGAGGACTTCGAGCCGGGCGGCCACGGAGAACCGGATGCCGGGGAGCCGGACTCCGGAGACTCGGGCCACGGTGGACAGCAGGCCCACGGCCCGGCTCCGCTGATGCCGTTCTCCAGCACCCCGGCCGAAGCGGTCGGCTTCATCCCGCAGCTGATCGCCGCCGGCTCTGACTACATCAAGTTCATGGTCGACGACGGCTCCGTCGAGGGGCACCCCGGTCTGCCCATGCTCGACCAGGCGACCCTGACCGCCGGCGTCGCCGAGGCGCACCGGCACGGGATGCTCACGATCGCCCACACCCTGACCGTCGAGGCGACGCGAATGGCGATCGAAGCCGGCATCGACGGCTTCGCCCACCTGTTCATGGACCAGCCGCACACCGACGAGATCATCGGCCTCATCGCCGCCTCCGGCGCGTTCGTCGCCCCCTGTGTCGTCCTGAACGCCTCGATGACGGGCATCACCGGTTCGGACCTCGCCGACGACCCGCGCGTCGGATCACGTCTGACCCCCGCGTGGAGCGAGACCCTGCGCAGCAGTTACGACCGCTACCCCCAGGGCAAGCTGGAGGACGTCCTGGCCTCGGTCAAGGCACTGCACGACGCCGGGGTCGACCTCCTCGCGGGCACCGACGCCGCGCCCATGCCGCTGCCGTTCCTGGGCGGCATGATCCACGGCGCCAGCGTCCACCACGAGCTGCAGTACCTCGTCCGGGCCGGCCTCACACCGGTACAGGCCCTGCGCGCCGCCACTCTCACCCCGGCACGCCGTTTCGGCCTGACGGACCGCGGCCGCATCGCCGAGGGGCTCCGTGCCGACCTGCTCCTGGTGGACGGCGACCCCACCACCACCATCGCCGACACCCTCAACCTCCGCGCGGTCTGGCGCCGGGGCACGCTCACCCGGCTCGCGGCCTGACCGGCGCGTGGGCCCATCGGCCCACGCGACCGGCCCCGGTCCGTCCCGAGCCGACGGCCCGAGCGGTCCCGTCCCTCCGGGCAACCCGGTCGCCCGGTTCCCCGTCTATCCCCCCGCAGGAGCAGGCACACGGCCCTGACCTGCGCTGACCAGCAGCACGCAGCTCAGGGCACCGACCCGCCCGCTGCGGGGGGACGCGGACGGAGTGCGTGGCGTGACGAATGGACCTGCCCTGCCCGGAAGCGGTGTGCGACGACGCACCGTCATCACCACGGCCGCCGCCGGGCTGGCGCTCAGCGCCTGCTCGGTCCCGCCGCCCCGGCGTCCCGACCCCGCGCCGGACCCCGCGCCCGGCATGCCCATCAGCACCGCGCGGCGGGCGCTGCTGATGCAGATACTCGCCCACCCGGACGACGATCTGTACTTCATGAACCCGGACACCCGGCGCGTCCTCGACACCGGGACACCGCTGGTCTGCGTGTACCTCACGGCGGGCGAGGCCGACGGCCTCAACAAGGTCCCCGGCCGCCCCCGCCCCGCACCGGACAAGGCGGCGTACTCGTCGGCGCGCCACCAGGGGCTGCGTCAGGCGTACGCGACCCTGCTCGGGCTGGAGAAGTTCACCCCCTGGCAGATATCCGTCGCCGAGCTCGGCGACGGGCACCTGGCCGAGGTCAACACCCTGGCCGCCGGGGGACGCAGGGTCGAACTGGTCTTCATCGACACCGCCATGCACACCACCCGCCACCGCCTCGGACTCCCCAGCCTGTGGCACGACCGGCGGCTGACCCTCCGCACGGTCGTCGCCGAGGGTTCGCCCCTGGAGCGCCCGGGCGCGTACACCTACGACGGGCTCGTCGACGTCCTCGTCGGGCTGCTGGAGCGCCACCGGCCGACCGTCGTGCACACCCTGGACCCCGATCCGGACATCCAGCACAGCACCGAGGCCGTCCGGCGCAGGGACAGCGAACAACCCGGTTACTCCGACCACGCCGACCACACGGCCGCCGCCTGCTTCGCCTGGGCTGCGATGATCCGGTGGGTCGCCAGGAGCACCCGTGACGGTGGCCAGGTACCGGGCTTCGCGGTCACCTCGTTCCGCGGGTACTACAACCGGCACTGGCCCAAGAACCTCCCGCCGACCGTGCTCGCGGAGAAAGCCGCGCATCTGGTCCCCTACGGCGGTTCGCCCGACTGGGACTGCGGCAACCCGTCGGGCTGCGGGGACTACAACGTGGGCGGCGACCGGCCGCTGACCAACAGGAAGGGCTGGGTCCGCTCGACCCGCCACCGCTATCCGGGCGTCCGCGCCGTCGTCACCACCGGGCCCGGCGGCCGGCTCGACGCGTACGCCGTGGTGGGACTCCGCCTGGTCCGGTGGCGCGAGGAAGAACCGGCGGGCGGGGTGTGGGGCCCGCCGGTCGACCTCGGGGGCGGCCCGCTCGCCCCCGCGCTGGGGTCGGCCACCGCGGGCGACGGCACCCTGCTGCTGTTCGGGCTGCGCTTCGCCGGACCGCGTGGGCACGGGGCGGCCGACGAGCGCGAGATCGTGCTGCTGGCGCAGAGCGCTCCCGGCAGCGGCTTCCTCGCCTGGCGGGGTCTCGGCAACCCTTCCCCCGGCCGGGACGACGGCCGGCGCATCGGCGTACCCGTCGCCGTGACGGCACCGGACGGCCGGACCCACCTCTTCGTGCGCAACGCGGAGAAGGGGCTCAGCACCCGGGTGCGGGAGGCGGACAGGACGTGGGGCGAGTGGCGCGACCTGGGCGGCGGGGAAGTGCAGGACGGCCTGAGCGTCGTGGTGGACGGGACCGGCCGCGTCCACGTCCATGCCGCGGGTCATCACGCCGTGCACCACTGGACGCAGGACGCGCCGGGCTCGGAGCTCACCGCCCGGACGCAGATCGACGCCGGCCCGGTACCGGGCGACGCACCCACCGGGCTGCCCGCGGCCGACGGTTCCGTGGACCTGTTCTACCGGGCACAGGCGCGTGCCGTGACGACGGCCGTACGCGACGGGGTGGCCACGGACCTCGTCGGCTTCGACGGGTACGGGGAGCTGGCAGCCGCCGGCCCCTCCCTGCTCGGCCGCACCGCCGGGGGGCAGCTCCAGGTCCTGACGGGCACGCGGCTGTCCCGGCGTACGCGGGGGCCAGTGGCCCTGGACGGCGCCACGCTCCGGCTCGACGACGGGCGCCCGGTGGTGGTGGGCCTGGGCCAGGACGCGCTCCCCTTCGCCTGGCGGCCGTAGAGAGGAACCGGAGTCACCCGGCGGGCGGGGAAGGGTACCGGGCAGGCTTGCCCGCGCGCGGCTACAGCCAGCCGTGGCCCTCCGCGATCCGGACGGCGTCGACCAGGGTGCGGGCGTGGAGTTTGCCGACGGCGGAGGACAGCCGGTTGCGTACGGTTCCGAGGCTCAGGAAGAGATCGGCGGCGATCTCCCGCGCATGGGCGCCGGAGGCGGTCAGCCGCAGGGCCTCCGCCTCGCCGTCCGTCAGCGGGCTGGGTCCCGCACGCAGGGCGTCCCGCATCCGGGGGTCGATCACCCGCCCGCCTCCGGCGACCCGGCGGATGGCGTCCGTCATCTCCGCGGGGTCCGCGGTCTTCAGCAGATAGCCCGCGGCACCGACGGCCAGTACCCGCTCCAGGTGGCCGGGCCGGTCCAGTGCCGTGAGCATCAGGGCCCGGCAGCCGGGCACCAGGTGGGCGAGCTCTCCCGCCACCGTGATGCCGTCCGCCCCCGGAAGGTCGATGTCGAGGAGCGCGACGTCGGGGCGCAGCCGCTGGGCCTCGTCCAGGGCGTCCTTGCCGTCGGCCGCCTCGCCGACGACCCGGATGCCGATCTCCCCGGACAGCAGCGCGGTCAGTCCGGCCCGCACGACGGCGTGGTCCTCAACCACCAGCACCTTGATCATGGACCTGATTATCGCCGGGCCTGCCCGGAACGCGTGGCTCCGGAACTGCGGGCTCCGGAACTGCCGCTCCCGTCCCGGCTCCCGCGATTCCCCGGCGCACCCACCGGACCGCCACCAATGAGCCGAGCACGGGCGGCAGGAACCACACCGGTGCGCGTGGCCCGGCGGCCACCACCGCCACGACGGCCGCCCCGTGCACCAGCACGGCCGGCGCGACGACGGCACCGTTCTCGACCCGCTCACGCCGCGTGAACGTCCTGGCCGCCACGGGTCCCCCCGTGCTCGCGTCCGTACGACGACCGATCCGATCACGGGGCGACGGGCGACACCGGTGAATTCCTCACGCGAGGAGACAGGACGCGGGTCAGGCGCTCGGGCCGGTGGTCCGCTCCTCCTTCCTGCGGACCAGGCCGGTGCGGATCTCCCTGACGGCACCCGCCAGGATGCAGACGGCCAGGAGGATCTCGGCCATGCCCCAGAGCCGGGCCCAACCGGCCTCCTGGACCCGGTCGATCCCGCTGATGGCCATGAACGGGACGAAGAAGAGCAGCGACGTCAGTCGGTAGTTGCGCATAGGTTCTCTCATTCTGCTGTGTCCGGCCGGAGGTGGGCCGACGGGGAGACGGGCGTACCGCCTCCCCGTCGGCCGGTCACCGCCGTCCGGGGACCATCGGGTCAGCGGCAGCTGTTCCTGCCGGTGTACTTCCTGCAGACGGAACGGCGTCCGGCGTTCGTCAACGAGTCGTTCCAGGCGTTGCGGAACCGTCTGTTGCTGTTCCAGTTGCGGAAGTCGCTCACGGCGGTCTGCGCACCCCAGCCCGCACCTGCGCAGTGCACGAAACGGCTGCCGGACTTCAGACAGCGCTTCGCCGTGCTCCTGGGACTCTTGGCCGCACGCCACACGTTCCTGGCGGTCCTCGCCCGTCCGAACGGCGAGACGAGCGCCGCCGTGCTGATCGCGAACTTCCCGGACCAGTAGACGGAGCGCCAGTTGGGGTTGCGGCCCACCCGCCGCGCCTTGTTCTTGGCGCGGTTCCACTGCTTCTTGCCCCAGCTCCACCGGCCGTCGAGGTCGAAGCGGTTCAGCGGGTCCGCGTGCGCGTACTCATAGGCGTTGAGGTTGCCCCCGTACACCGGGTCGACGGACAGGAACCGTCCGGTCGCCGGGTTGTAGAGGCGGGCGCCCATGAGGGTGAGACCGGTGAGCGTCTCGGCCGACCGCTGCTTGGCGCCGAGCCAGCCGTAGCGTGCGGTCTGTCCACCGGGCCTGGGGTTGCCGTACTCGTCGCTGTCCAGGGCCGTCGGCGCTGTCCCGGTGTCCAGCGGGAGCTGGAGGGCTATGTCGCCGTGGACGTTGCTGAGCTGGAGGACGGTGTCGCCCGAACCGCTCGTGGTGGCTCCGAGGTCGCCGGAGGCCGAGTCCACGTTGCGGCTCACGGTCCCGTCCGCCGTGTCCTCGGTGATCCAGCGGGGGTTGTCGCTGTCCCCGTCGTAGTGGTTCACCTTGGACGCCGTCCGCGTCCATGTGCTGCCGCTGCCGGTCTCGACCGTCCATGAGCGGAAGCGCAGGTTCGGGTCGAGTTCCCAGGTCTGCCGGCTGCCGTCGGCCGTCAGCCGGTGGGCCAGGTCGTTCGCGTAGTAGCCGAGGGAACTCCCGGGCACAGCCGTGGTCCGTCCGAAGACGTCGTAGGTGTAGCCGGTACCGACGAGCCGGTCGGCACTGTCGTAGGTGAAGGTGGTCTCCGTGCCTCCCGAGGCGGTGCAGCCGCTTCCCGGGTCGCCGACGGCGGTGGTGAGGCCGGTGCGGTTGGCGCGCCGGTCGAAGGCGTACGCCCGCCGGGTGCACACCTCCCCCGCCGTGTCCTCGACGACGGTCAGCCTGCCGGAGCGGTCGTAGCGGTAGCCCTGGCTGGACCACCCCTGGTGGGAGGTGACCTGACCGTGCACGGATTCGCTGACGCTGTCCGCGTACAGGGTGGTCGCGTCGCTGTCCCGGGTGTAGACGCGTGCGGTGGTGGAACCGGTGGTGTCCTCGGTGACGGTGAGGGTGTGACCGCCGGGCAGCCGCTCGGTGGCGACGGAACCGTCGGAGTCGTACGTGGCCGCGAAGGCCCCGGCGACGGAGTCCGTCGTTCTCGTGGCCAGGCCGCGTGGCTCTGCCGCGTGGTCGTAGGCGTACGTCACGGCCGAGGGGACGGAGTCACTGACCGTGACCGGGCGGTCGAGCAGGTCGTACTCGGTCCGGGTGACGCCTCCGTCGGCGTCGGTGTACACGATCTGGCGTCCGAGCCTGTCGTACTCCTTCGTCACGGTGCCGGCCGTGGGAGAGCTGACCCTGGTGATCTGGCCGGTGGCCGGGTCGTAGTCGGTGGTGGACTTCGGGACCGGCTGCCCGAGGCCTCCCCCGACGGTCACGCCGGTGGGCCGGCGGCCGCGTCGTACGTGGTGGCCGTCGTCCGGGTCGTCCCGCCGGTGTGGTCGGTGACCAGAGTGGCGTTGCCCCAGCCGTCGTACTCCGTGGTCGTGTCGACCAGCTGGGCGGGCTGCGTCCCGCCGCCGGTGATGTCACCCGCGGGGCCGGTCCAGCACTCCTGGTCCGCCCATTCCGGGCGTCCCTTGCACCAGCCGGTACCGGTCGCAGACCAGTACGCCGTGATGCGGGTGCCCGCGTCGCTGCCCGTGCTTCCGGGCAGCGACTGGGACGTCACCCGTCCCTGGTCGTCGTATCCGGTGGACGTGGTCAGATTCAGCCCTCCCGAGTCCTTGATCGTGAGGGTGGGCAGACCCTTCACCCAGTCGTAGACGGTCTCGTCCACGCGCTTCTCGCCCATCACCGAGTAGAAGTCGCGTACCCGGGCTCCGGTGACGGTCAGCGTCAGCTGGTCCTTGACGGCCGCCGTGCCGTCCGTCGGGCGCCCTTCGTCGTACTCCTTCACCGTCCACGCCCGTGCGGGCACAGAGGTCCCGGCGGTGACCAGCACGGTGCCGCCCTCCTTCAGGTCCTCCGTCAGGTCGACCCGGCGGATCGGTCCGAATTCCTCCAGTTCACGGGTTCCGGTCGCGTCGAACAAGGAGGTGGTGGACAGCAGATGAGCCCGCTCCGCCGAGGACCTGCCGACGATGCCGAGATCGGTGAGGGTCTCCCGCTCGCCGGCGGTCGCACCCAGTGCGAGCGTCCGGTTGCCCGCGCTCAGCTCACGGACGGTGTTGCCGAAGCGGTCGTGCTCCGTGACCGAGATGTGGCCACCGGGAGCGGCTGTGCCGACGGTGAGTCCCGAGGCGTTGAGATACGTCAACGTGGCCCGCCGGTAGTCCGGGGCCCCCAGTGCCGCACCCGAGTGGGCTGCCGGGACGGCGTCCGCGGGGAAGACGGCGGTGGCGTCGGTCGGGGCGTCGAGCTGGCCCCACGCCCTCACGTCGCCGGCTCCCATCGCGTACGGCGCCTTGGTGCCCGTGAGGGGCACGCCGTAGACGATGCCCGTGACGGCGCTGCCCTCCACCGTGGCGGAGGTGCCCCGCCGCAGGGCCTCCCGGGACGCCGTGAGCAGCATGCCGTCGCCGGGCGCCGTTCCCGCACCGGCGTTTCCGTAGGTGAAGGTGTACGGCAGTTGCCCCTGCTGCTGCATCCACGTGACCCGGCCGCCCCAGTACGCGTACTGGGTCTGGGTCGCCTGGCTCAGCCTGGGGTCCCATTGCTGCCGCAGGCTGCCGTTGGAGTCGTAGCGGTACGTCGCGACGGCCGTCGCCGTGGCGGCTGACGCGCCCGGCTCGGTGGTCCACACGCGGATCTCGCGCACCTGGCCCGCGATGTCGCCGAACTCTTCGTTGCCGCCCGTGCCGGTGGCGGTGGTGGTGGCCGCGTAGACGAAGTCCAGCACCCTGCAGCCCTTGGTGGCGGGCGCGGCCTCGCATGCGGCCGTCGTCGCCGCCGAGGAGGGGGCGATGACCCGCTTGGGCCGGGCCAGCTTGGCCCCGCCCACCGTCACGGTCTCGGAGACCACCTTCGTGGTGCTGTTGGCCAGGCCGTCGAGCAGGGTGCTCGCGACCTGCCAGGTCGTCGCCGCCGGGTCGGCCTTGGCGAAGGTGGTGACCGTGCCCTCGGTGTCCGACAGTGTGAAGGTCCCGGTCACGGAGCCCTTGAGTGTGAGGTCCTCGGCGCCGGTCTCCGGTATCCATCCGGTCCGGGCGGAGTCGGCGCTGAAGTGGATCGCGTCGCCCTCCTCCAGGACCACGTCGACGGCGGTGTCGGAGACCCGCCGTACGTGGCTGTAGTCGGACTCGGTCATCTCAGCGGTGGTGCCGGCGACCCACTCCTTGCCGAAGATCGCGGCCTGTCCCTCCTGCGACGCCCCCCGGTCGGGGGTGCGGGAGGCCGCGGTCCGGGACACGGACATCCCGAAGAGCGACACATCGCTCTCGCTGAGCGTGAAATTGCCGGTGAGCAGGTTGAGCGTGCCCGGTCCCACCGCCGAGGTGGCCGCACCGTCCGCGTTTCGGTCCACGGTCACGGTCAGCGGGGCGGCGCTGCCGGCCGCGGAGCCGGGGCCGGTGAAGTCGGCCTTGATCTGCACACTGCCGTCCGGGTCGACGGTGTCCGTGGCGTTCCACACCAGCGGGGAGTTCTTCCCGTCGACGAGCGGAACGGGCCACGCGGACAGCGCGCTGCCCCCCGAGGTGACGTCGCCGGTGGGTATGCGCACCCAGGGATCCGCCTCCGAACGTCGCCAGGAGAAGGAGACCGCGGTGTAGGTGCCCGCTTCGGCCTCGGCCGCCAGCGGTAGCCTGCGCGCGGTGCGCTCTCCCTCGGAGGGCTGGATGAAGCCCCCCGAGCCGACGTGGAAGACGTGGTCGAGCGTCTCGGACCTGTTGTCCGCCCTGTCCACCGCACGGACCTGGAGGGTGTGGGTGCCGTTCCTGTCCGGGGTGACGCGGATCGGCTTGGCCGCGGCCGACCCTCCGGTGTCGACCTTGGTCCACGTCATGCCGTCGATCGACCATTCCAGCCAGTGGTGGTCGGATCCGGACGGCGGTGTCACCGTGAAGGTCCCCGGCTGCCCTTCACCCTTGACCCACTGGCCGGCCGGGTAGTCCGTCGAGGTTATGGCGCCGGGCGCGGACGGGGCCTTCGTGTCGACGGTGAACGTCTTCCACGCCGACCAGCCGGTGTTGTAGTGCGTACCGTCGTACGGCGAGGTCCGGAACCTGTACGTCTTCCCCTCGGCGAGCACACCTGCCGGTACGGTCACCGACGCGGGCTGTCCCGAGGGCACGTACTTCGACACCATGTTGCCGCCGACCTGGGTGCCGGTGGTGGTGTCGTGGATCTGGAAGGTGCCGTTGACCTTGTCACCGTCCGCGTCGACGAAGGTGTCGCGGAGCGTCGGCGTCAGGGTGTTGACCATGTAGACGCCCGAGTAGGAGAAGAACGGCGGACCGGCCTCCTGCTTCGTGCCCGTCTTCGGCCGGAAGTTGTAGGTGACCGTCAGCTTCGGCGGGTTCTTCGCGGCATTGGCCGAGTTGACCCGCTTCCACTGCGCGACGGTGGACTCGCTCTTCGCCCGTACACCGACGTGGCCGCGCGTCGCCTTGGCCGACGCCCATTCCTGAGCGAGCGCGGTCACGTCCGCGTTGATCCACCCGTCGGGCTGGGACGCGCACGCCGCGTTGCCGCGGGTCTCGGTGGACTCCGCCTTCAGGGCGCTCATCGTCGGACGGTTGGTCCAGCGGCTGGCCGTGGAAGCGGCGGGCGAGGACCAGACCTGCCACGGCTGGACCGCACAGGTGGTGTTGGCGGAGTGGAAGTTCCACAGGCTCAGCTTGGCACCCGACACCAGGGAGTCGGCGATCGGAGAGGTGTTCCAGCTGATGAACGTCTGAGCGGTACGGGGTGTGCCGTTGGCGTTCGTCGTGCCCGGATCACCGAAGTCGAGTTCGACGTCGTTGGAGAGATTGCCGGTCTCGCCCTGCTGGACGTAGGTGTCGAAGACGTTGGACAGTGACGAGGTCGACGGGTCGACGGTCACCGGGTACCGGGTCCTGTCGTCGGCGAGGAAGTCCGCGTCGGGTGTGACGACCAGGTCGACGGCGCCCTTGCGCTGCACGACCTTCATGGCCACCGGCACCCGCCGGGTGTGCTCACCGGAGACGCTGTCCACCGTCGCGTCCCACATCACGGGGGCGGGCATGACGGCCCGCTTCTTCTTTTTCCGGTCGGTGAACACCACGCTTCCGTCGGGCTGTTCGGCAGCCGTCAGCCCACCGGTCCTCAGGGGCAGCGTGTAGGAGTAGCCCTCCGCGGGCCGCCGCTTGATCTCGACGTACTGCTCGAATCCGGTGCGGGTCGCCTCGACCACCACATCGGCACCGGGCAGGGCGTCCGGGTACGTCGCCCGGGTACCGTCCAGCTCCGGCGCGGGCAGTCCGCCCTTCCACTGGAGGGTGATCCGCTCGTCACCCTCACCGAGGCTCACCAGGTCGCGGGCCGGGGAGGCGTCGGCTGCCGCGAGTGAGCGGGGCGGGGTCCCGCCCCTGCCCGCGAGCCGCAGTCCGTGCGGATGGGCCTTGGCCTGCACCCCCTCCGCCGTCTCCCGGAGCGCGAGGTCGACATCGGTCCAGGCGCCGTCCCGCTCGAAGCGGACCGGTCCGGCCGACAGTTCGGTCGTGAGGGTGCCGTCCTTGTTCACCCAGGTCGTCGACGTCCCGGAGCGCTCGGACAGCGCCTCGACCCTCTTGCCGTACAACCGGGCAGCGACCTTCGCCGAGAGTATGTCGGCCGCTTCGTCCGGCCCCTCCGGCGCCGCGTCGCCTGCCGCCCTTGTCCGCGAGGGCTCCGCGGCCTCGGCCCTGACGCCGTCGGTGACGGCGGCCGTCTCCACCGCGAGCAGGAGGGCGACACCCATGGCGATCCGGGGCAGGAGCCGTCTTCGCCTCTGCATCGCCACCGCTGACCCCGCCCACACTCCGGTGGGGGGAATACGTTCTGACACCGCTGACCACTCTCTGTCGATGACTGGAGGAACGCGGTGAGCAAAGCAGCGGGGAGGCCGCGGAAAAAGGGAAGACTTCACGTCTTACGCCGGTGTGCGGGCGATACGCCCGGCAGCGGCCCGAGCACGATCTTCAAAGGCCCATGAATACGCGAGAATGGTGCGACAGCCGAGGTGACAGGGGGATCACGTGCGCGGCAAGCTGCATCGGGCCGCGTGGCCGCAGGGCTCCCCGGTGGCACTCGGGGCCCTGGTGGTCCTGGTGGTCTGTTCCCTGGCGCTGGTGGCGCTGGACGTAGCCGGTTCCCACCTCAGCAGGCGCTCGGTCGCCACCGGCCTGTCCTTGCTGGTCCTGATGCCCGCCGTGCTGCTGGGCCAGTACGCACCGCCCCCTTACCGGCTGCCCTACCGCTGGCGGTGGGGGCTCCTGATGATGCAGGTGCTGCTCACCTATCTGCCACTGCTGCTCTTCCACTACAGGTGGCTCAGCCTGCTCGGCTTCCTCGCCGGAGCCGTGCTGCTCACCCTGCCGCCGACCAGCTCCGTCCCGATCGCCCTGCTGGTGGGTGCCAGTGGGCCGCTGATCGTGCACACCGACCTGGTGCGCACCGACCGCGGCGCCGTCAGCGTGCTGCTCAGCACGGCGATCACGGCCAGCACCGTCTTCGCGGTGGGCCATCTCGCTCTGCTCTCGGCCCGCCTCCACGCCGGCCGGGAACAAGCGGCACGGCTCGCGGAGCAGCGGGCGCGAGCCCTGATGCGACAGGACCTCCACGACCTGGCGGGCTCCTCGCTCTCCGCGATCGTGGTGCAGGGCGAAGCCGCGCTGCGCGGGCCCGTCCCGGCGGACACGGCTCCCGACGCCGCACGGAGGGCACTCACCGAGATCGTGGGGCTCGCCCGCCGGCTGCACACGGAGATACGGGCCATCGGCCAGCCGGACGACGAGGGCCCCTCGCTCTCCGAGGAACTGGCCCACGCCCAGCGCGTGCTCCACGGTTCCGGTATCGCGGTGCGCACCGCGCTGTCCCCCTGTGCCGCACCGGACCCCGAGGTGTCGGCGTGCCTCCGCTTCGTGCTGCGCGAGGCGGTGGGGAACGTGCTCCAGCACAGTCGCGCCGCCGTGTGCGAGATAGAGCTGCGCTCCGACGCCTCCGGGATCCGGCTGCTCATCCGTAACGACGGGGCCCTCGCCCCGGACGCGCCGCCCCAGGAACCCGGCCGGCGCGGGACCGGCCTGTCCGGGCTCGGATACCGGGCGCACACGCTGGGCGGAACCTTCGCCGCCGGCCGGGAGGACGACTCGTTCACCGTCGAGGCACTCCTGCCCACTGCCTGACCTCCCCCGCCGTCCCCTGCCCCTGCCCGTTCGTACGTCGGCGGCAACGACCCCGGTGCTGCTGGGCGGAGCCCCGTACCCGCGCCGCGCATGCCGAAGGGCCCCGCACCTCTCGCGAGGTGCGGGGCCCTTCTTGGTGCTCAGTGCGGAGCAACCAGGTCAGACAGTCAGGTGATTACTTGACGATCTTGGTGACCTGGCCGGCGCCCACGGTCCGGCCACCCTCACGGATGGCGAACTTCAGGCCCTCTTCCATGGCGACCGGCTGGATCAGCGCGACGTCCATGAGGGTGTTGTCACCCGGCATGACCATCTCGGTGCCCTCGGGAAGGGTCACAACGCCCGTCACGTCCGTGGTACGGAAGTAGAACTGCGGGCGGTAGTTGTTGAAGAAGGGGGTGTGACGGCCACCCTCGTCCTTCGACAGGATGTAGGCCTGGGCCTGGAACTCGGTGTGCGGCGTGACCGAACCGGGCTTGATGATGACCTGGCCGCGCTCGACGTCCTCGCGCTTGATGCCACGGAGGAGCAGACCGACGTTCTCACCGGCCTGGCCCTCGTCGAGCAGCTTGCGGAACATCTCGATGCCGGTGACCGTGGTGGTGGTCTTCTCCTGCTTGATGCCCACGATGTCAACGGTCTCGTTGACCTTGAGGACACCACGCTCGATACGGCCGGTGACGACCGTACCGCGACCGGTGATCGTGAAGACGTCCTCGATCGGCATGAGGAACGGCTTCTCGACGTCACGCTCGGGCTGCGGGATGTTCTCGTCCACGGCCTTCATCAGGTCGAGAACGGTCTTGCCCCACTCGGCGTCGCCCTCGAGAGCCTTGAGCGCCGAGACCTTGACGACCGGAAGGTCGTCGCCCGGGAACTCGTACTCGGAGAGGAGCTCACGAACCTCGAGCTCGACGAGCTCCAGGATCTCCTCGTCGTCCACCATGTCGGCCTTGTTCAGGGCGACGACGATGTACGGAACGCCGACCTGGCGGGCCAGGAGCACGTGCTCCTTGGTCTGCGGCATCGGGCCGTCGGTGGCCGCGACCACGAGGATGGCGCCGTCCATCTGCGCCGCACCCGTGATCATGTTCTTGATGTAGTCGGCGTGACCCGGGCAGTCGACGTGCGCGTAGTGACGCGACTCCGTCTGGTACTCGACGTGCGCGATCGAGATGGTGATACCGCGCTGGCGCTCCTCAGGAGCCTTGTCGATCTGGTCGAAGGCCGAGGCCTCGTTCAGGTCCGGGTACGCGTCGTGCAGCACCTTGGTAATGGCGGCCGTGAGGGTCGTCTTACCGTGGTCGATGTGACCGATGGTGCCGATGTTGACGTGCGGCTTAGTCCGCTCGAACTTTGCCTTCGCCACTGGGGTCCTCCTGAGTGGTTCTGTACGCCTTGCTTCATCGGCGCCAGGTGATCTTTGCTGGAATGCCGGTGCCGGGGGCATTCGCCGCGCTGCTTACGCACTGCGACGAATGCCCGACCAGGCTCCGGTGACAAGCCTAAAGCGTGCGCTCGGAAGAGTTACTCGCCCTTGGCCTTCGCGATGATCTCCTCGGCGACGTTCCGCGGAACCTCGGCGTAGGAGTCGAACTGCATCGAGTAGCTTGCGCGACCCGAGGTCTTGCTGCGGAGGTCTCCGACGTAGCCGAACATCTCCGAGAGGGGCACGAGGCCCTTCACGACGCGAGCGCCGCTGCGCTCCTCCATGGCCTGGATCTGGCCACGGCGGGAGTTGAGGTCGCCGATGACATCGCCCATGTAGTCCTCGGGCGTGGTGACCTCGACGGCCATCATCGGCTCGAGGAGCACGGGGGACGCCTTGCGGGCACCCTCCTTGAACGCCTGCGAACCGGCGATCTTGAAGGCGAGCTCCGAGGAGTCGACCTCGTGGTAACCACCGTCGAGAAGGGTGACGCGGACGCCGACCATCTCGTAACCGGCCAGGATGCCGAACTGCATGGCTTCCTGAGCACCCGCGTCCACCGAGGGAATGTACTCACGGGGGATGCGGCCACCGGTGACCTTGTTGACGAACTCGTAGGAGGCGTCGCCACCCTCGATGGGCTCGAGGGCGATCTGCACCTTCGCGAACTGGCCGGTACCACCAGTCTGCTTCTTGTGCGTGTAGTCGATGCGCTCGACGGTCTTGCGGATCGTCTCGCGGTAAGCGACCTGGGGCTTGCCGACGTTCGCCTCGACGCGGAACTCGCGCTTCATGCGGTCGACGAGCACCTCGAGGTGAAGCTCGCCCATACCACCGATGATGGTCTGGCCGGTCTCCTCGTCGGAGTGCACCTGGAAGGAGGGGTCCTCCTCCGAGAGCCGCTGGATGGCGACACCCAGCTTCTCCTGGTCACCCTTGGACTTGGGCTCGATGGCGACCTGGATGACCGGCGCCGGGAAGTCCATGGACTCCAGGATCACCGGGTTCTTGTCGTCGGACAGCGTCTCACCCGTGGTGGTCTGCTTCAGGCCCATGACGGCGACGATGTCACCGGCGCCCACCGACGCGATCTCCTCACGCTTGTTCGCGTGCATGCGGTAGATCTTGCCGATGCGCTCCTTCTTGCCCTTGACCGAGTTCAGCACCGCGGTGCCGGCCTCGAGGCGACCGGAGTAGATCCGGACGAAGGTGAGCTTGCCCAGGTGCGGGTCACTCGCGATCTTGAACGCCAGGCCGGAGAACGGCTCGTCGTCCGAAGGCCTGCGCTTGATGACCAGCTCCGGGTCCTTGACGTCGTGGCCTTCGATGGCCTCGACGTCCAGGGGGGAAGGCAGGTAGCGGACGACCGCGTCGAGCAGGGGCTGGACGCCCTTGTTCTTGAACGCCGTGCCACAGAAGACGGGGGTCACGGTGACGGAGTCGGCCGAGCCCTTCGACGCGAGGGTGATCCGACGGATCGCCTCGTGCAGCTGCTCCTCGGTGGGCTCGGTGCCCTCGAGGTACAGCTCCATCATCTGGTCGTCGTTCTCCGCGACGGCCTCAAGGAGCTTGCCGCGCCATTCCTCGGCGGCCTCCTTGTGCGTGTCGGGGATCTCGACGGTGTCGTACATCTCGCCCTTGGCGGCTTCGTCCGACCACACGAAGGCCTTCATCGACACGAGGTCGACGACGCCCTTGAAGTCGGCTTCGGCGCCGATGGGGAGCTGCATGACGAGCGGAACCGCACCGAGGCGGTCGACGATCATGTCGACACAGCGGTGGAACTCGGCGCCGGTGCGGTCGAGCTTGTTGACGAAGCAGATGCGCGGCACGCCGTAGCGGTCCGCCTGACGCCAGACGGTCTCGGACTGCGGCTCGACGCCGGCCACACCGTCGAACACGGTGACGGCACCGTCGAGGACGCGGAGCGAACGCTCCACCTCGACGGTGAAGTCGACGTGACCCGGGGTGTCGATGATGTTGATGGTGTGGTCAACATCATTGAGCGGCCAGTGACAGGTCGTCGCGGCGGACGTGATCGTGATGCCGCGCTCCTGCTCCTGCTCCATCCAGTCCATCGTGGCAGCGCCGTCGTGGACTTCACCGATCTTGTACGAAACGCCGGTGTAGAAGAGGATCCGCTCAGTGGTGGTCGTCTTGCCCGCGTCGATGTGGGCCATGATCCCGATGTTGCGGACCTTGGCCAGGTCAAGCGAAGTGGTGGCCATAAGGCTCAATCTTCTCTCGGTCTCGATGGGGTGAGCGACTACCAGCGGTAGTGCGCGAAGGCCTTGTTCGACTCGGCCATCTTGTGGGTGTCCTCGCGCTTCTTGACGGCAGCGCCAAGACCGTTGGAGGCGTCGAGCAGCTCGTTCATGAGGCGCTCGGTCATGGTCTTCTCACGACGGGCGCGGGAGTAACCGACGATCCAGCGCAGCGAGAGGGTGGCGGCACGACCGGGCTTGACCTCGATCGGCACCTGGTAGGTCGCGCCACCGACACGGCGGGACTTGACCTCGAGCGAGGGCTTGACGTTCTCAAGCGCGCGCTTCAGCGTGATGACCGGGTCAGCACCGGTCTTCTCGCGGAGGCCTTCCATGGCGCCGTAGACGATCCGCTCGGCGGTGGAACGCTTGCCGTCGAGCAGGATCTTGTTGATCAGCGACGTGACAAGAGGAGAGCTGTAGACCGGGTCGATGATGACCGGGCGCTTCGGGGCGGGGCCCTTACGAGGCATTCTTACTTCTCCTTCTTGGCGCCGTAGCGGCTGCGGGCCTGCTTGCGGTTCTTGACACCCTGGGTGTCGAGCGAACCGCGGATGATCTTGTAACGAACACCCGGCAGGTCCTTCACACGGCCGCCACGCACGAGCACGATCGAGTGCTCCTGCAGGTTGTGTCCCTCACCCGGGATGTAGGCCGTGACCTCGATGCCGGAGGTCAGACGCACACGCGCGACCTTACGGAGGGCCGAGTTCGGCTTCTTCGGGGTGGTCGTGAACACACGCGTGCAGACACCACGACGCTGGGGCGAACCCTCGAGCGCGGGCGTCTTGTTCTTCTCGACCTTGTCCTGCCGGCCCTTCCGGACCAGCTGCTGGATCGTAGGCACTACTTCTCCGGTTTCTGTGTGCCGTTCGTGAAACTAACCTGGAACACTCGCCGACCCACGCGGTCGGGTGTGTCGAATACTGCACGCCCCTGCGTTCAAGCAGAGGAGACACAGATTGCGGTGGCCACTTACGGACTCGCCATGCGGTTGAGGACACGCACCCGAGCCCAGGCACACCCCAGGCACAAGGCTTGAGCGTACCTACCTCACGGAGCTGGGTCAAAACAAATGCCCTGGGGGCGGGCGCTCTCCCGGGCCCCGGCTCACACGGACTCACCGTCGGGAGTCACGGGGGCCGCACCTTCCGCCGACCGGCGCGGCGGAGGACGCAGCCTCGGAATCGTGGGCACCCGGGAGCTGCGGCTCTTGGGCACCAGGGCGGGGGCAGGGGCCTGGGACCGGCCCGCCCGCTCACCGTGGGCCGCCGGCGCGGACCGCTCGGTCCGCCCGTCCGCGGGGTCGCCCTCCCGGCTCCGGCCGTCCGCACCGCGGTCGGCCGCGTCACGGCCCTGCTGCCGGAGGGGTATCACCGCGGCCTGCCCGGGCACCCCTCTCACCAGCCGTAACGCGCGTCCGCCGGCGGCCCTCGCCTCCTGGAGCGCGGGTTCGTAGTGGGTGGCGGCGTCACGCCAGCCGCTGGAGTAGGCGCGCAGCTCCCTCCGCTCCAGCTCGTCCCGCAGCAGCACCACGACCTCGTCCGGCGCGTGGCTCTCGAGGTGGCCGCCGAGTACGGCGAGGAGCCCGCTGAGCGTGTCCGGCGCGTGACCGGGGGTCCCGGCCGCCCCGACGGGGGCGTCCGTCGCGGGAGGGGTGTCCGCGGTGGAGTCGGCGGGGGCGCCGCGAGCGGCGGACCCTTCGGTCTCTTCGGCCTCGCCGGTCTCCTCGACCCTTCCGGCCTCTTGGACCTCTTCGACCGGAATCCGGGATCGCCCGTTACGTCCCACCACGCGCGCCCCCGTTCCGTCCAGCCCGAATCGCACGCGGGCGAGACGGAACATGCGTCATCGCCGCGTGCATGCCTGCTGGAGCGGGGGGACAGGCCGACTCAGCTTACGGGCCGGTCCCGGAGCCGACTCCTACGGGGACACTTCATGATCCACAGGAGGGACCCGGCGGAAGGGGTCCTGGGCCGGGCGGCGCCGGCCGCCCGGGGAGTGCGAGCGGCAGTCAGTCGGAGGCGAGCGGTGTCCGCCCCCCGGAGGCCCTGACCGCTTCCGAGGGCAGGAACTGGCCGGCGATCCGGATGAACATCTCCCGCTGGTCCGGCGCGATCCCGAGACCGTCCGCAGCCTCCTCCAGCGTGAGGCGCCGCCCACCCGCGGGGGCCTGGCCGACCGACGGCAGCGGCAGGTCGTCCTCGGTGAGTCGGCCGGACTGGATGAGCATGTCGCGCACCGGGACCTGGAGGACCTGGGCCAGTCGGCGCGTCGTCTCCAGGTCGGGCATGCTCTGACGCTGGAGCAGCCGCGTGATGGCCGCCCGATGGACTCCGGCCTCGTCTGCGAGGCGAGATTTTCCGCCACCGCGCGGGCTGTCGATGTCGAAGCCGCGCCGACGGATCAGTTCCTCGATCCAGGTCGCGAAGCGGTCGAGTTCGCCTGTGGTCATGAGCGGTCGCCTCCCTCCGAAGCGGACCTCAGAGTATCGCGCTTGCGCGCACAGAATTACCCACTCACACCGTCTCCTTTGTGAAGTTTCTGCTGACATAAATGCAGGCTGTTTCCAGCAAATGCTCTTGCGAGCGAGCGCGCAACATGCGAACGTGCGACCTCGCAACAACTTGTGTCCGGGGAGAAGGGACCGCCCATGACCACACGCGCCACCGAGAACGAGAAGACCGCCCGTGACGCCCTGCTCTGGATCGAACTGCTGTTGAAGCAGTTCCCCGAGCTGCTCGGCGAGCTGGCACCGACCCACCGTTCCCCCTCCGCCCCTCCGCAGGACAGCGCGAGGCCGTCCGCCCCGCAGGGACGCTCCCGCGTGGAACGCGACGAGGCCCTGCGCGCCGAGCAGCTGCACGGCCTCACGCCGTCGGGCCCCACCACCGCTCCGTTGCGGCTGCACGTGTCCGACGCCATCCGCGACATCAGCGACGGGGTGGTGGAGCTCGACGAGGCCGTGCACGACAGGCTCCGCCTGCCGCGCCCCCGCCGCGCCCAGCTGGCCGAACGGCTGCTCCGCGTCGCCTCGCTGCTCGGACGGGCGGCCGAAGACGCCCTGCTCATGGCCCACATCCGGGACGAGGTCCGGCGGATGGCGAGGCGCTGCACCCGCGCCCTGGGAGTGGCCGAACCGGTCGTCCGGGTACGCGGCCGCTGCCCCTGGTGCGACTCGGTCTCCCTGCGCGCCTTCCCGGCCCGGCGGTCGGTGCTGTGCGTCAACCCGGCCTGCCGGTGCGCCGACCGGGAGTGCGACTGCCGTACGGACCCCGCCCACCGGCATGCCTGGAGCGAGGGCGCCTGGGCGCGACTGGCGAAGGAATCCGGCGGGGACCTCACCGAACTGAACGGCTCGACGGTGGACACCGCGGAGCGCGAGGTGCGCCGATGACGGCCGCGACCCTGATCACGGGAGTGCTGGCCGCCGACGAGGCGGGCGTGACCCCGGCGACGATCCGCAAGTGGGTCCAGCTGGGCCGCCTCGCCCCTGCGGGGAAGCAGGGCCGTGCGCAGTTGTTCCGGCTGGAGGACGTCTTCGCGGCAGAGCGTGCCGTACGGCGGAAGCCTCACTCGGCCGGCTGACGGAGGAGGAAAGCGGAGGGGGCGGGCCCGATCGGGCCCGCCCCCTCCGCTTCCCCGCGTCTACACCTCGGGCGCGGGCTGCATCCGGAGCACCTGGGCGTCGTCGTCCGAACTCCCGGTGGTCAGAGCCACCGCCTCACCCCAGCCGCTGCGGAACCCGCGCGTCTCCGCCTCCACCGCGATTCTCGCCCCGACCTTGCCGACGACGGCGGTGAGCGTCCTGGCGACGTCAGCGGTGTAGGTACCCGACTCCCCCGACTCCGCGGCCACTTCGACCACGGCGGCCATCACATCGGCCAGCCGTTCCTGGGCACTGATCACCATCGCGCTCCCGTCCACACCCGTTCCACTTCCTCGTTCCACACGCCCAGCAGCGGCGCTCAGGGCCTCATAACCCCACCTCTCGAATGCTTGTTCGATAGTCGCAGACTAACGCACCCGCCGTAGGGAATGCGGGAGTTGCGCGACCCGTGAGGTTGCCGACGCGCACTAAGTGGTTGCGCGCACGCACGTTATGCGTCACAGTTGGTGCAGCGGCGGAGCTGCGCCCACCTTCCCTCCGGGGCGCAGCTCCGCCGTTCCCGTATCCGTACGCCCGTCGGCCGGCAGGCCCACGAACAGGAGTGATGCCCCGTCATGAGTTCACCACCGAGCACCTTCCCCGACGTGGAGGCCATCGTCGTGGAGCTCCTCTCCGACCGCCCGGACCTAGCGGACGCGGTCGTGGACGAGACTCCCCCGCCGGGCTTCGACGGCACCCAGCCGGCGGTGATCGTCAGCCGGCGCGGCGGCGCCTGGATCGACGACCTCCACCTCGACCAGCCGCTCATCGAACTGGAGGCCTACGGGCCGGACAAGGTGACGGCACACCGCCTCGCGAACGCCGCCCGCGCCGAGCTGCTCTCGGCGGTCGGCCGGACGTACGGCACGAACGTCGTGATCACCGATGTGGTCGAGGCCGACGGCCCGCGCTGGCTGCCCGAGTACCTGTACCCGGCGGCCAACCGCTACCTCACCGTGCTGCGGGTCTCGCTGCGCATCGGCTGACCCGGCACCGCCACGGCGCGGACAGGCGCCCCACCCGGCGCGCTCACGCACCCCACAGACAAGGCCCCGCCACCGGCGGGGCCTTCGCCGTACCCACGGCAGGCACCACCCACGCCCACCCATCCCAAGGAGTCATCCATGGCAGGCAACAACTCGTCCGAGATCCGCGTGGCCGGCACCGGCCGCATCCTGGTCGGGAACCTCAACGCCCCTCTCCCGGAGGCGTTCTCCGACACACCGGCGGCCGACTGGGGTTCGGAGTGGACCGACCTCGGTTACACCTCCACGGACGGGGTGACCTTCTCCAAGAAGGACAAGCTGGACCCGGTCGAGACGTGGCAGTCGATCAGCCCGGCCCGGTTCGTCTACGCGGACCGCGACCTGACGCTGAAGTTCTCGATGCTGCAGTTCAACGAGGACACGCTGCCCTTCTTCCTGGGCGGCTCCGGGAGTGACATCCGCCGGGGCTCGGCCGGTTCGGACATCGTCCAGTTCGATGTGCCGGACGGCCCGACCTTCGACGAGCGCGCCCTCGGACTGGAGTTCACCGACGGCACGGCGGTCACCTACCGCTTCGTCATCCCGCGCGGCCAGGTGACGGCCACCGACGACATCAAGCTGGCCCGCAAGGCCGCCGCGATGCTCGGCGTCACCTTCACCGCGCTCTCCCCGGGCGACGGCCAGGCACTCGCGACGTTCGTCATGAAGGACGCCGCCTACGCGGTGCCGACCGAGGCCTGATCTCCCTGCCGGGTGGGGCCGGTCCACCCCGGTCCCGCCCGGCACCCCCGCCCGCACCACCACGCAAGGAGACTCCCCACCCATGGCTTCATTCGACGTCAACGCGGCCCGCGCCCAGCGCATGGAGGCGCTCGGCCGCTCCTGGGCCTTCGACCTGGACGACGACACCTTCGAACTCCCCACCGAGCTCGGCCGCACCACCGCCAAGGCGCTCCGCTCCCTCGACGACAACGACGTCGACGGACTGCTCAAACTCCTGCTGGGCGAGGAACAGTTCGCGCGCTTCGAGCAGCACGACATCACCATGCAGGACATCGCCGCGATCCTGGAGGCGTACGGCAAGGAGACCGGGCTCGGCCTGGGGGAAGGCTGAGCCTCGACGCGTTCGCCGAAGAACACGCCGAGGCACTCGAAGCCGACCTGTTGCGGCACTTCGGCGTGGACCTGCTCGACTGGCACCGCGGCCGGCTGTCCTCACGCCGGCTCGCGGTGCTGGTCAAGCACATGCCACGCGACAGCGCCGTCGCGCAGGAGCTCCACGGCGACGGCGCCGAATGGACGGTGACGGACTACCTGCTGGCCGCCGCCGTCGACCATCTCGCCGCCGCCAACTGGATGTTCGCCTCCGTCAACACGGACGAGGACTCGGAACCACCGGAGCGTCCGGTTCCGGTACCGCGGCCCGGTGACCACGCGGAGCCCGAGGAACCACCCGCGGGAGAGCCCATACCGCCAGAAGTGCCCGACCGCGCCGAGCTGATGCGCTTCTTCGCCTGACGGCGACGGTCACCGCGGGGGCAACCGGCTCACAGCGTGAGGAGAATCCCCGCCACCGCCGCCACCGCCAGCGTCCCCACGACGACGGACAGCCCCGTGTCGAACCCCACCCGCTTGCCCACCTCGAACGACAACATCGAGCGCTCCGGGTTCTGCGGGTCGTAGATGACGTCCACGACATCACCTATCTCCACGGGTGCGACGGAGTATCGCGACGAGCGGACGGACAGGTCAGCCCTGTCTCCCGCGGAGTAAGCGCAGACGACCCCCACATACCCGCCACTGGGCCAGTAATGGTCGACGCATTCACCCTCGACGCGCATACCGGAGGATTCAAGGCGCTTCGCCTTTCGCAGGGCATAGAGGTTAGTGATCAATACGAGAGACGAAGCGCACACCATGACAAAGAGGAAGATTCTTATCGCGAGCACAGAAAGCCCCAGAATTTATCGATACGCGTGGACCACGAGGCGAGCGAGAAGGCCGACCCGCCCGAGGCACCCGGCAGAGCCGAACTCATGTGCCTTTCACCTGAGTCAGACGCTCTCCGCGCCCGCACGGCTCCGCCCTACCTGAGGGCGAGGGCGAGGAACACGACCTCGACCAATGTGAGCGTGATCAGGTCCATGCGTTTCCACAGAGGCTTTTGAGCGCTGAGCGCCGTCTCCACCCGGCCGGGCGCCTGCGGGTCGTAGCGGACCGTCACGGTGTCGCCCACTCGAGTCCCCGCCGGCACATCGCTCTCATCTGCGGAACAGGTCATCCGGCGGCCGTCCGCCAGGGTGAAGCTCAGGAGGAACGTGGGACCGCCCCCCTGAGTGCGCCACTCCCGGTCGTAACAACGCGCCTCGGCCTCGATACCGCGCGCCCGCACCAGCAGCCGTCGCCGAAATATCCAGATGATGGCAATAAGGCCGAGAAGTGGCGGTATGAAAAGAAGGACTTCCGAGCCCACGCGCAGCTCCTTCGAAGACAGTGCGGACAACGATGCACCACATCACACCACACCTGTACGGACAAGATGGTGGAGAGGTTATGACAGAACCCACAAATGAAAAGCTCGCCGAAGACATCGCAGGCATCAAGGAGGCCCTTGGGAAGAAGGCCGACAATTCCACCGTCGAGGGGCTGCTCAAACGATCGGATGTCAGGCCGAAGGCCTTGGTCGACGGCCCGGAGGACGAGGCCCCCCCGGGCCGGTCGACCGGATCCGGCGAGGGGGCGACACCTCCGGGCACACCGGACCAGCAGGATCTCGCCACACAACAAGAACTCCAGGAAGCAACAGCCTCCAGCCTCTGGACCCACGTCAAGCCGGCCGAATTAGTCGGCCTCGCATTTGCCTGGCAGGCATTGAAATTCGAACTTCCCACTCTCTTCAACCTGGAAATATTCACCGAAAAAATGCTCGGGAGAATGAATCTCTTCCAGGATGCGGAGGGCCGCGGATTTCACATCGCGCGTAACGAGTACGGTCTCCTGCTTCCGACTCGGAGGCCGGCCAATCCGGAGAACGGGGGCGAGGGGCAGCCCACCCCGTCCGACCCCGCACGCCCGCCCGACCCGGCACGCCCCTCCGATCCCGCACGTCCGGCTGGACAGCCCACCCCCGCCGACCCTGCACGTCCGGCCGGACAGCCCGCCCGGAGGAGGCGCCGGAACGCGTCGTCCCCGCCCGAGTCCCCGCCCGCGCGCCCCCGGACCGCAGCTGCTCAGGCAGCACCCCGCGCGGACCCCGAGCAGCAACGACGCCTGCAGGACGCGCTCCGCCGTACGAACGACGAGAGCCGCCGCGCCGCTTCAGCGCTGAGGGACGCGAACGGGGCCGCGGCCGATCTCGCAAGGACCGTCTGAAGCACGGCTGCCACTCCGGCAGCGCGCCCATCCACGGGAGACCTCGAATGAACCTGACCCAAGCCCTGGGGAGATCCTCCGGCGCCCTGCGGAAGTTCCGGTCGGAGGCCGAAAATGCCGCGAAATCCACAAAAGCGCTCGCCACCGGTTCCACGAACGGCGACCGAGAGCTGAAGAAGATCAAGACCTCCGCCCAGACCTCCGCCCGCGAACTCGCCAAGATCCAGGGCTCCGCCGACAAGGCCGAGCGCTCCATGGCCAAGGCGGGCAAGACCGGCCAGACGAGCGGCACCCAGGTCGGGAAGTTCAAGTCCGGGGCCGACAAGGCGTCCAAGGGCATGAAGGGGCTCAACAAGTCGATGAAGGGCAACCTCATCGGTCAGTTGCTCTCCCTCCTCGCCCCGCTGATCGAGAAGGTGGTCGAGATGGCCACCCGCTCGAAGACGATGCAGAAGGTCCTCAAGGTCGCCTTCGACGCGATCAAGAAGGTCATCAGCTCGGTCATGAAGGCCGTCGGACCGATCATGAAGAAGGCCGGCGCGCTGATCAAGACGGTCTGGGACGGCATCAAGAAGGCGATCACCGTCGTCATCAAGGCCGTCGCCACCGTCATCACGACCTACTTCAACGCCTGGAAGAAGATCATCACGACGGTGATGAACGCCGTCAAGAAGGTCATCTCCAGCGTCTGGAACGGCATCAAGAAGGTCATCTCGCCGGTGGTCAACTGGATCCGCGACGTCATCCCCAAGGCCTTCAGCAGGGTCAAGGAGAAGCTGTCCAGCATCTGGGGCGGACTGCAGGGAATCGCGAAACGGGCCTTCGACAAGATCACGGGGGCGGTGAAGGGCCCGGTCAACTCCGTGATCCGGCTCATCAACTCCGCGATCGACAAGCTCAACCGCATCAAGGTCTCGATCCCCGGCTGGGTCCCCGGGGTCGGCGGCAAGACGTTCGGCATCAGCCTGCCGAAGATCCCGCAGCTGGCGGCCGGCGGCATCGTGGCACCGCGCAACGGCGGTGTGCACGCGATCGTCGCCGAGGCCGGTGAGGCGGAGGCCGTGCTGCCGCTGTCCAAGCTGGACCGGCTGCTGCGCCACACCGCCCACCGGGCCAGGGCCGACTCCGTCAACGCCACGGCCGGAGCCGTCTCCGGCTTCCAGATCGAGAACTACTACGAGGCGTCCACGGCCGACCTCCAGGAGACGGCCACCGCCCTGCTGTTCCTGTCCAAGGCACGCGGATGAGCGCCGCGGCGATCGGTGCGGGCGCGGACCCGCTCGCGGGAGTCGCCGGAGCACTGAGTTCCTTCCGCGCCGGCCTCACCGGCGCCGCGCGGTCCGTACGGGCCGCCGCACAGAACATCGGACGGGCCGGGTCGGCCGCCGACCGCATCAAGGGTTCCGCCGCCTCCGCCGGCACCCAGCTCCGGCAGATCAGAACGGGCGCGGACAAGGCCGGGAAGTCCCTCACCAGGGCAGGCCGGACAGCCGGCCGTGCGGCGACCCAGCTCCGTACCGGCTCCACCAAGGCCCGCGCCACCGCCGCACCCCTCGACTCCATCGCCACCGAGGGCGCCGCTTTCAGCGGAGTCGTCGGTGTGCTGGGCAAGGGCTCCGGCACGGTGTCCAAACTCATGGGCCTCTTCGGCGGCGCGCTCACCGTCGCCTCCGGCGCGATGACCGCCGTCAACGTCGCCATGCGGGCCAACCCCCTCGGATTCGTCCTCGGTCTGGTCGCCCCGCTGGCCGGCTACCTCATCGAGTACGCGCTCAGCTCGGAGACCGGCCAGAAGATCATGAAGCAGGTCTTCGACCAGGTCCTCCAGGTGTTCCGGACCATCTGGAAGTTCCTGGGTCCCGTCGTCAAGGCGTACGCCACCGTCATCTCGGCCTACTTCACGACCGCCTTCAAGGTCGTCACCACGGTCCTGGCCGTCGTAGGCGCGCTCCTCTCCAGGGACTTCGACGGCACCCGGAACGCCGTCGCCTCCGCCACGAACGCCGTGACCGGCCTCGTCCGCCGCGCCTGGAGCGGCTTCCGCACCGTCATCCAGCCCGTCCTGGACTGGATCACGAAGAGGATCCCCGGCATGTTCACCCGGGTCAAGGACGCCATGTCCAAGACCCTGGAGGGCATCGGCCGCTTCCTCAGCACCGGCATGCAGGGCGTCATGGCGGCGGTCACCGGGCCGGTCAAGGCGCTGATCTCCTTCGCCAACTGGGTCATCGACGGCCTCAACAAGCTGAGCTTCAGCCTCCTCGGCAAGAAGTTCGGCGTCGACCTGCCCAAGATCCCGCAGCTCGCCGAGGGCGGTGTCGTCCGGCCCGCCGGGCCCGGCACCGCCTCCTCCGTACTGCCGCTGTCCGCGCTCAGCCGGCTGCGCCCCGCCGAACCGGCTGCGCGCACGACCGGGCCCACCGGTTCGACGGACCGCTCCCGGCTGCGCACGTACCACGCGGCGGAGGGCAACGGCCCGCTCGCCGTCGCCACCGACCTGCTGTTCCTGCACGGGGCGGCGGCATGAGCGCCCACCCGCCCCACGACTGAGACGAGGTGACGGCCCCTCATGGCCGAGACCACAACCACATATTCCCAGGAGGCCGCACCCGGCTCACTGATCACCCGCGACGGGCAGATCCAGTGGGCCGGACTGCTGATGGGCCCCGGCACTCCGTACGAGATCGACCGCACCGGACTCACCGGCTGGGACGACCTGCCGACGCTCGACACCGGAGACATCGTCCGTCCCGACCAGCACGGCGCCTGGCCCGGCGCCCGCTGGGCGCAGCCCCGGCTCGTGGGCGCGTCCGTCTGGCTGCTGCCCCGGGGCACCGGCGAGGCTCTCGGCGTCGTCTCCGCGTTCCGCGCCGCCACCGGCGCCGACGGTGGCGAGCAGTGGCTGGCCGTGCGCCTGCACGGCGAGACCCTGGCCGTACGGGCCAGGGTCAGCCGACGCGTCGTACCGCAGGACCGGGCGTTCGTGGTGCACGGCACGTCCAAGGCCAGCCTCCAGTGGACCGCCACCGACCCGCGCCGGTACGGGGCCGTCCACCGGGAGGCGCGGGCCGTTCTGCCCGTCACGGAGCCGGGCCTGGACTGGCCGGGTGAGCCCGGGGCCGCAGGGATGGGACTCGAATGGCCGCTGGAGTGGGGGACGACCGGCACCGCGGGCACCTGCACCGCCGTCAACGGCGGCGCCGCGACGGCCCACCCGGTGATCGAGTTCCGCGGCCCGCTGCGACGCCCCACGCTGACCCGGCTCGGCGACGGCCGGCAGCTCCGGTACGACATCGTGCTGGGTTCCCAGGACGTGCTGACGGTGGACACCGAGTCCGGCACGGTGCTGCTCAACGCCACCGCCTCCCGGCTCTACACCGCGTCCCCCGCCTCGGTTCCCGAGCAGTTGTTCCAGCTGCCGCCGGGCACCACGGAGCTGGCCTTCCGCTCCGACGACGCCACCCCCGACCCCCGGGCCTCCGTCACCCTGCGCTGGCGCGACGCCCACTGGTGACCGCCCGGCGGCCCACCACCATCCACCACCACTTCCCAGGAGGACCCCATGCCCGTACGCAGTGCCTGGCTGATCAACCGCACCGAGACCGAGACCGGTCAGTCCCGGGCCGACACCCGGCTCTCCCCGGTCGGCACCATGGCCCCGAACGGGGCGCTGTCCAGCACCGGCGGCGTGATCCCGGGCTCCGCCGGCGGCGAGTACCTGATGTCGGGGCTCTACGTCTTCGGCGAGAGCGCCGGGATGAAGGCCTCCGTCGCACCGGGCCGCGCGGTGATCCAGGGCCGGGGCTCGGCCGGCGCCTACCCGGTCGTCCTGACCGACTACACGGACGTGACCTTCGGCGACGGAAACGCCTCCAACCCGCGTATCGACCTGGTCGTGCTGCGGGTGCACGACGCCCAGGTCGACGGCGGAGTCCGTACGGAGGCCGTGCTGGAGGTCATCGAGGGCGAGCCGGAGGCGACCCCCCAGTCGCCGCAGCTTCCGGAAGCCTCGCTCCCGCTCGCCCGGGTCACCGTGCCCGCCGGTGCCTCCGTGGGCACGGGCGGCATCGCGTGGGCCGACGCGGTGTACGACATGCGGGTGTCCACGGTGGCCGTGGGCGGCATCCTCGCCGACTCCTGGAACCGTGAGACGGCCGGCGGGTACCCGGGCCAGTACCGCGACACCTCCAGCACCCTCCAGCGCTGGGACGGAACGCGCTGGGTGAACTACGCCCGGCAGATCGGCGGCATCGCCCCACAGGGGGCGCTGGCCGCGGGCGAGTACACCGGCCAGTACCGCGACGAGGCCGGACGGCTCCAGCGCTGGGACGGCACCGTGTGGCGGCCGGCCGTCCCGTCCACCGCGTGGGCGAACAACACCGACGGCGGCTACTGCGCCTCCACCTCCTGGGTCGAGGCGGTCACCGACACGGTCGGCCCCACGATCACGGCCACCTTCACGGTGCCGGTGACGGGTGCGGTGCTGGTGACCGTGGGCTTCATGGGGAACACCGGCGTGGACGGCCAGTGGTCCCGCATGGGCGTCAACATCCGCAAGGACGGCGTCCTGGTCGTCGAGGCGAACGAGGTCCGCTCGGCCACGGTCAGCTCCAAGGCGCTGACCTCGGTGTCCGCCACCTCCCGCGTCACCGGGCTGCAGCCCGGCGCCGTCTACACGGCGGTCTCCGCCTACTGCTCGTCGGCGGCCAGCAACAAGGGCTGGTTCGACAACCGTTTCATCCGCGTCGACCCGCTCGTGTGAGGCAGCCGATGACCGCGTCCATCACCACGCCCGTCTACCGGGCGCTCTTCTGCGACCTGCGCACCGACCGCCTGCTGGACGTACTGCCGCTCACGGAGGCCAAGTTCGACGACTACATAGGCAAGCCCGGATCGCTCACCGCCAACGTTCCGCTGCCGGGCGGCGCGCTGGCGGCCCGGGCTCGGGCCGCGCTCCAGCCCGGCCGCACCGCGGTCTGGCTGGAGCGTGACGGGGACATCTGGTGGGGCGGGATCCTGTGGACCTGCACCCCGGTCTCCGACGAGCAGGGCCGGATCATGGTGCAGTTCCAGGCCGGCACGTTCGACTCGTACCTGGACCACCGCATCCTCGCCGAGGACATGGCGGGCACCGGAATGGACCAGTTCGACATCGCCCGCGCCCTGATCACGCACGCACAGGAACAGACCGGCGGGGACATCGGCATCAGCCCGGGCCACGACCGGTCCGGGGTGGTGCGCGACTACGCCTACGCCTACTCCGCACTCGCCCGGGTCAGGGAACTCATCGACAACCTGGGCCAGTTGAGCGACGGGTTCGAGTGGCGCATCCACTGCTACCGGGACGCCGAGGGCCGCCGGGTCAAGCGACTCCAGCTCGGCCACCCGCAGATCCGCACGGGACACACGGACATCGTGCTGGACCACCCCGGCCAGGTCCTCACCTACAGCCTGCCGACGGACTCCACGGTGCAGGCGAACGTCTGGGTGGCGCGGGGCGACTCCGCCAACACCGATCAGTCCCAGGACTCCCAGCCACTGACCGTCAGCGAGGAGTCGCCCGGAGACCTGGAAGCCGGCTGGCCCCGCCTGGAGCTCACGTCCGACCACAGCGGTGTCTCGGAGGAGGCCACCCTGCGTTCGCTGGCCCGCGCCGAACTGGCCCGGCAGAACCGTCCCGAGGTCATCCCGGAGCTGACCGTGCTGCTGGACGGGCGGATCACCCCCGCGCTGCTCGGTGCCCGGATCCGGCTGCGCATCCACGACCTGTGGCATCACGAGGGTCTCGACGCCGCCTACCGGATCGTCGGCATCGCCGTCACCCCGCCCCAGCGCACCAAGGCCGAGACCGCCGTCCTCTACCTGGAAGGAGCGTGACCCGTGGCGATCATCCCCACCGATCTGCTCGACCGTATCCGCGCACTGGAACGCCAGGTCAGAGACCTGATGGGCAGCGCCAACACCACACCGGCGCTGAACCAGATCATGGGCGGCGAGGTGGTCATCGGCGACAAGGGACGGCTGCGCGTCCGCACCTCCGGCGACGAGGACCTGCTCTACCTGGGCCGCGTCCAGCCCGACCGCGGCAAGGACGACCCGCAGCAGGGCTTCGTCGTACGCCGTGACGACGGCTCCCTCGCCCTGACCATCTGGACGGCGGCCCCGGACACCCTGCCGGTGCAGCCGGTGCAGGTCTTCGACCGCCGGGGCAACGTGGTCGTCGCCGACGACGCCGCCCACGGCGGTCTGGCCCGCCCCTACATCCCGTACCCGCTGCCCGCCCCGGCCGACGCGGCCCGCTGGGAATCCACCGGGTCGACCGCCTGGACGACGCTCTACCGCGGTCCGGGCATCGTCCAGCACCCCCGGCTGCACTGCGCTGTCGCCGCCGAGGGCAGCACGGGCGCCGAGGTGCGGCTGCTCGTCGACGGCGTACAGCTCGCCGGGGTGGGCGCGCCGGGCGGCGGCCTCGTGTTCACCGAGAGGCTGGCCGCCGGCTTCGGCACCACGGTCACCTTCGAGATCCAGGCCAGGGTCGCGGCCGCCGGCGACACCCTGCGCTGCCGTCCGGTCGCCCTGTACGGCGTCCAGTCCTGACGCCCGGCCAGGCCGGACCTCCACCCAGACAACCACCGAGGAGGGCACCGAGTGCTGCCTGAAAACATCCCCACCGTCACCGTCACCGCCCGCTACATGACCCCCGACGGCCGCCCGATGAGCGGCACCGTCGAATTCCGGCCCCCGGCGCTCCTCACGCACGCCGAGGAGGACCTCTTCCTGGGCGGCCCGACCCGGACCACCCTCGACGCGGAAGGCCGGATCAGCGTCGTCCTGCCCGCCACCGACGACCCGGGCTGGAATCCCGCCGTCTGGACGTACACCGTCACCGAGAAGCTCGCCGGCCTCGCACGCGGCGGACGGACCTACCAGATCGCGCTCACCACCGCCCTGCCCGCCGTGGACCTCGCCGACATCGCCCCGGCCGATCCGGCCGCCCCGCAGTACGTCGCCGTACCCGGCCCGCCGGGACCGGCCGGTGAACTCGGCCCGCAGGGCCCCACCGGCCCGGCCGGCGCGGTGCACTCCGTCAACGGGCACACCGAGGCCGACATCGTGCTGGGCGCGGCGGACGTCTCGGCCCTGGCCGCCGCGTCGGCCGGCGCGCCGGGCGGGGTGGCCACCCTCGGCGCGAACGGCCTGGTCCCGGCCGCCCAGCTCCCGGCGGGCGGCGGAGCCGTCGCATCCGTCAACGGGCAGACCGGCGCGGTCCTGCTGACCGCGAACGACCTGGGCGCCCTGACCCGGGCGGCGGGCGACGCCCGCTACCTGGCACTCGACGGCGCCCCCGTCACCTCGGTCAACGGCCTCACCGGCGAGGTGACCCTCACCGCCTCCGACGTCGCGGCGGTACCGGTGGGCCAAGGGGTCCTGCTCACGGGGGACCAGCAGATCGACGGCGCCAAGGCGTTCGTCGTCCCGCCCTCCACCACGGCCGCCCCGACCGCCGACGACCACCTGGCCCGGCGCGGCTACGTGGACGCGGTCTCGTCGGCCGGCACCTGGTCCCCGTCGTCGATGGGCTTCAGCGGCTGGGCGTTCGACCCGGCCGCGGCCGCCGCGCCCACCCCGCAGTACTGCATCAGCGGCTGGGTGTACCTGATCGGCATCCCGCTGCACGCGCCCACCACCGTGAAGAACCTGGTGTTCTACGTCCCGGGCTACGTCGGCGGCACGCTCAGCACCACCTCCTCCTACGCCGGGCTCTACACCGACGCCGGTGCACGGGTCGGGCTGACCGCCGGCCTCAGCACCCTGATCCCCAAGACCGAAGGAACGACCGTGGTCTGCCCGCTGAGCGTGCCGTACGCCGCGAAGGCGGGCAACTACTGGATCGGGCTCGTCGTCAACGGGCCCAGCCCCAACACCAACGGCCCCGCCTTCTCGCGGGGCGCCCATGTGGGCGAGGCACCGGGCGGCAGCGCCCGGATGCCTGGTGCGTTCATCCGCCACGGCCGGCTCAGCACCACCGGCCAGACCTCCCTGCCCACCTCCTTCCCCATCGGCAACGTCGTCGCCGACTCCAACGCCATCTGGGCAGCACTCTCCTGACCACACCCTCCCGAGGGGCCCCGCACCCGCCCGGTGCCGGGCCCCTCACCCGCGCAGTGAAGAGCCCCACCGGAAGGAAGACACCCATGGCCACTCCCCTGACCGCCGACCAGCTGCTCACAGCGCTGCGCGCCGAAGGCGTCGACGTCGTCGAGCACAAGAGCTGGCGCACCCACAACCGCAACCACAAGGGCACCTGGGGCCCGCTGAACGGTGTCATGATCCACCACACCGTCAGCAGCGGAACAGACGCGTCCGTGGCGCTCTGCCGAAACGGCTACGCCGCCCTGCCGGGCCCGCTCTGCCACGGCGTCATCGACAAGGCGGGCACCGTCCACCTGGTGGGCCACGGCCGTGCCAACCACGCGGGCGGCGGCGATCCGGCCGTACTCCGGCGGGTGATCGCGGAGGACTACGGGGACCGGCCGCCGGCCTCCCACGAGCACGACGGAAGCGCGGGCTCCGTCGACGGCAACGCCCGCTTCTACGGATTCGAGTGCGTCAACCTGGGCGACGGCGCGGACCCCTGGCCGGCTGCCCAGCTGGACGCGATCGAACGCGTCTCGGCGGCCCTCTGCCGGGCCCACGGCTGGTCCGCTCGCAGCGTCATCGGCCACCTGGAGTGGTCCGACCGGAAGGTCGACCCGCGCGGATTCACCATGCCGTCCCTGCGGGAGCGTGTCGCCACCCGGCTGAGCGGCCCGGCGGACGGCCCGGCGAGCGGCGGGTCCGCGGGCAAGCCGGGCGGCGGGACATCCGCCCCCCGGTACCAGCCGTTCCCCGGCGCCTCGTTCTTCTCAGGCCGGACCAGCTCCCCCGTGATCACCGCCATGGGCCGCCGGCTCGTCGCCGAGGGCTGCTCGTCCTACGCCGTCGGGCCGGGCCCCCGCTGGAGCGACGCCGACCGCCGCTCGTACGCCGCCTGGCAGCGCAAGCTCGGCTTCCGGGGCGGCGACGCCGACGGGGTCCCGGGCCGCACCTCCTGGAACGCACTGAAGGTCCCGCACACGAAGTGAGGAGTCCACAGCCATGTCCGACGCCACCCGCCGCACCACCCGCACCGTGGTCCAGACCGCCCTCTCCCTTGCCGTGCTCCTGCCCGCGCTTGTCGACGCGTCCGGGCTCCCGGCGACCCTGCCCCGGGTCGCCGGGACCCTGGCCGTCGCGGGGGCGCTGACCCGGGTGATGGCCGTGCCCGGGGTGCAGGCGCTCCTCCCGGCGTGGCTACGCACCGAACCGCCGGAGGACGAGACCGTGGGAGCCGCCCGTGACCGAGACTGATCCGAACAACCCGGTCGCCGTCGCCCTGGAGCTGGAACGCCTGCGCGGTTCGCTGGAGGCCGGCTTCGCCCGGGCCGACGGCCAGCTGGCGCTGCTGGTACAGCGCAGCGACCAGACCGACAAGCAACTGGCGGACCACGAGGCCCGCCTCGACACGCTGGAACGTTCCCGCTGGCCCCTGGCGAGCATCGGCGCGCTCACCGCGACCGCCGGACTCGCCGTCGCCCTGTGGGAGACCCTGCGCTGACCCGCCGCGTGCCGGACCACGGCACGCAGAAGGGCGCCCACCCCGTACCTGACGGGATGGGCGCCCTTCTCACTCACTGTTACTGGTTGTACGGACCGTAGTCGTAGTCCTCCAGCGGAACGGCCTGGCCGGAGCCCGTGCCGAACGGCGAGTAGTCGATGTCGTCGTAGCCGACGGCCGAGTACATCGCGGCCTTGGCCTCCTCGGTCGGCTCGACCCGGATGTTGCGGTAGCGGGACAGACCCGTACCGGCCGGGATGAGCTTACCGATGATGACGTTCTCCTTGAGGCCGATCAGGGAGTCCGACTTGGCGTTGATCGCCGCGTCGGTCAGGACCCTGGTCGTCTCCTGGAAGGACGCCGCCGACAGCCACGACTCGGTGGCGAGCGAGGCCTTGGTGATACCCATCAGCTGCGGACGGCCGGAGGCGGGGTGACCGCCCTCGGTGACCACACGACGGTTCTCGGTCTCGAACTTCGAGCGCTCGACGAGCTCGCCCGGCAGCAGCTCCGCGTCGCCGGACTCGATGATCGTCACACGGCGCAGCATCTGCCGGATGATGATCTCGATGTGCTTGTCGTGGATCGACACACCCTGCGAGTTGTAGACCTTCTGGACCTCGCCGACCAGGTGGACCTGGACCGCGCGCTGACCGAGGATCCGCAGCACGTCATGCGGGTTCGTGGCACCGACGGTGAGCTTCTGGCCCACCTCGACCGCGTCGCCCTCGCCGACCAGGAGACGGGCACGCTTGGAGATCGGGAACGCCGTCTCCTCGCTGCCGTCGTCCGGGGTGACGACGAGCTTCTTGGTCTTCTCGGTCTCCTCGATGCGGACCCGGCCCTTGGCCTCCGAGATCGGGGCGACACCCTTGGGGGTACGCGCCTCGAAGAGCTCGACGACACGGGGCAGACCCTGCGTGATGTCGTCACCCGCCACACCACCGGTGTGGAAGGTACGCATCGTCAGCTGGGTACCGGGCTCACCGATGGACTGGGCGGCGATGATGCCGACCGCCTCACCGATGTCGACCAGCTTGCCGGTGGCGAGCGAGCGTCCGTAGCAGAAGGCACAGGTGCCGACCGCGGACTCACAGGTCAGGACCGAGCGGGTCTTGACCTCCTCGACGCCGGCACCCACGAGGGCGTCGATCAGGACGTCACCGAGGTCGACGTTGGCAGGCGCGATGACCTTGCCGTCGACGACGACGTCCTCGGCGAGCATGCGGGCGTAGACCGAGGTCTCGACGTCCTCCGTCTTGCGCAGGACACCGTCCGCACCCTTGACGGCGATCTTCAGCTTGAGGCCGCGGTCGGTGCCGCAGTCCTCCTCGCGGATGATGACGTCCTGCGAGACGTCCACCAGACGACGGGTCAGGTAACCCGAGTCGGCGGTACGCAGGGCGGTGTCCGCCAGACCCTTACGGGCACCGTGCGTGGAGATGAAGTACTCCAGAACGGTGAGGCCCTCACGGAAGGACGCCTTGATGGGACGGGGAATCGTCTCGTTCTTGGCGTTCGACACCAGACCACGCATACCCGCGATCTGACGCATCTGCATCATGTTTCCTCGGGCACCCGAGTCGACCATCATGAAGATGGGGTTCGTCTTCGGGAAGTTCGCGTTCATCGCCTCGGCGACCTCGTTGGTCGCCTTGGTCCAGATCGCGATGAGCTCCTGCGTGCGCTCGTCCTTGGTGATGAGACCGCGCTCGTACTGCTTCTGGACCTTCTCGTCCTGCTCCTCGTAGCCCTTGACGATGGCCTTCTTGGCCTCGGGCACGACGACGTCGGAGATGGCCACGGTCACACCGGAGCGGGTCGCCCAGTGGAAACCGGCCGCCTTCAGGTTGTCGAGCGTCGCCGCCACGATGACCTTGGGGTAGCGCTCGGCCAGGTCGTTGACGATCTCGGAGAGCTGCTTCTTGCCCACCGAGTAGTCGACGAACGGGTAGTCCTCGGGCAGCAGCTCGTTGAAGAGCGCGCGGCCCAGGCTCGTACGCAGGCGGAAGGTGTCACCCGGCTGGTACTCGGGCTCGCCCTCCTCGGCGACCGGCGGCACCCAGCCACGCGGGGGCATGGTGCCCACCGGGAAGCGGATGTCGACCTTCGCCTGGAGCGACAGCTCGCGGGCGTCGAAGGCCATGGTGGCCTCGGCCGTGGAGCCGAACGCGCGGTCCGTGCCCTTGACGTTGCGGCCCTCTTCGTCCGTGGTGAGGAAGAAGAGACCCAGCACCATGTCCTGGGTCGGCATGGTGACGGGACGACCGTCGGCCGGCTTCAGGATGTTGTTCGAGGACAGCATCAGGATGCGGGCCTCGGCCTGCGCCTCCGCGGAGAGCGGCAGGTGCACGGCCATCTGGTCACCGTCGAAGTCCGCGTTGAACGCGGTGCAGACGAGCGGGTGGATCTGGATGGCCTTGCCCTCGACGAGCTGCGGCTCGAAGGCCTGGATGCCGAGGCGGTGCAGGGTGGGCGCACGGTTCAGCAGCACCGGGTGTTCGGCGATGACCTCTTCGAGGACGTCGTACACCACGGTGCGGCCGCGCTCGACCATGCGCTTGGCCGACTTGATGTTCTGCGCGTGGTTCAGGTCCACCAGGCGCTTCATCACGAACGGCTTGAAGAGCTCCAGCGCCATCGCCTTCGGCAGACCGCACTGGTGCAGCTTGAGCTGCGGACCGACGACGATCACGGAACGCGCGGAGTAGTCCACGCGCTTGCCGAGGAGGTTCTGACGGAAACGGCCCTGCTTGCCCTTCAGCATGTCGCTGAGGGACTTCAGGGGGCGGTTGCCGGGACCGGTGACCGGGCGACCACGACGACCGTTGTCGAAGAGGGCGTCCACGGCCTCCTGGAGCATGCGCTTCTCGTTGTTCACGATGATCTCGGGCGCGCCGAGGTCGAGAAGCCGCTTCAGGCGGTTGTTGCGGTTGATCACGCGGCGGTACAGGTCGTTCAGGTCGGAGGTCGCGAAGCGGCCACCGTCCAGCTGCACCATCGGACGCAGGTCCGGCGGGATGACCGGCACGCAGTCGAGCACCATGCCCTTGGGCTTGTTGCTGGTCTGCAGGAACGCGGAGACGACCTTGAGGCGCTTGAGCGCACGGGTCTTCTTCTGGCCCTTGCCGGTACGGATGATCTCGCGGAGGCGCTCGGCCTCCTCGTCGAGGTCGAAGGACTCCAGGCGCTTCTGCAGCGCGGCGGCGCCCATGCAGCCGTCGAAGTACGTGCCGAAGCGGTCACGCAGCTCGCGGTAGAGCAGCTCGTCGCCCTCGAGGTCCTGGACCTTGAGGTTCTTGAAGCGGCTCCACACCTCGTCGAGACGGTCGATCTCGCGCTGCGCACGGTCGCGCAGCTGCTTCATCTCACGCTCGGCGCCTTCGCGCACCTTGCGGCGCACGTCGGCCTTGGCACCCTCGGCCTCGAGCTCGGCCAGGTCGGTCTCGAGCTTCTTGGCGCGGTTCTCGAGGTCCGAGTCGCGACGGTTCTCGACCTGCTGACGCTCGACGGAGACGTGCGCCTCCAGCGACGGGAGGTCACGCGTGCGGCGCTCCTCGTCGACGAACGTGATCATGTACGCGGCGAAGTAGATGACCTTCTCAAGGTCCTTCGGCGCGAGGTCCAGCAGGTAGCCGAGGCGCGACGGGACGCCCTTGAAGTACCAGATGTGGGTGACGGGAGCGGCAAGCTCGATGTGACCCATGCGCTCACGGCGCACCTTGGCGCGCGTGACCTCGACGCCACAGCGCTCACAGATGATGCCCTTGAAGCGGACACGCTTGTACTTGCCGCAGTAGCACTCCCAGTCCCGGGTCGGACCGAAGATCTTCTCGCAGAAGAGTCCGTCCTTTTCGGGCTTGAGCGTGCGGTAGTTGATGGTCTCCGGCTTCTTCACTTCGCCGTGGGACCAGGTCCGGATGTCGTCCGCGGTGGCAAGGCCGATCCGCAGCTCGTCGAAGAAGTTGACGTCGAGCACTTGTCGTCAATCCCTCTTTCGGGGGTTCGAGCCCCCTCGCTTCACGCGAGAAATCGGGGCACTTCAGCAATGGTCTGAACGGGTCCGGGGAGGGCCGGCCGGATCACGAGGATCCGGCCGGGCAACCCGTCAGACCTCTTCGACGCTGCTCGGCTCGCGCCGGGACAGGTCGATACCGAGCTCCTCCGCCGCGCGGAAGACGTCCTCGTCCGTGTCGCGCATCTCGATGGACATGCCGTCCGAGGACAGCACCTCCACGTTGAGGCAGAGCGACTGCATTTCCTTGATGAGCACCTTGAAGGACTCGGGAATGCCGGGCTCGGGGATGTTCTCGCCCTTGACGATCGCCTCGTAGACCTTCACGCGGCCGGTCACGTCGTCGGACTTGATCGTCAGCAGTTCCTGGAGGGCGTATGCGGCGCCGTAAGCCTCAAGGGCCCACACCTCCATCTCACCGAATCGCTGCCCACCGAACTGTGCCTTACCACCCAGCGGCTGCTGCGTGATCATGGAGTACGGACCGGTCGAACGCGCGTGGAGCTTGTCGTCGACCAGGTGGTGCAGCTTGAGGATGTACATGTACCCGATCGAGACCGGGTCCGGGAACGGCTCGCCGGAGCGGCCGTCGAACAGGTTGGCCTTGCCCGAGGGCAGGACCAGCCGGTCGCCGTCGCGGTTCGGGATCGTGGCCTGGAAGAGGCCGGTGATCTCGTCCTCGCGCGCACCGTCGAAGACGGGGGTGGCGACGTTGGTACCGGGGGCGACCTGGTCGGCACCGATGGCCTGCAGGCGCTGGGCCCACTCGTCACCGAGACCGGAGACGTCCCAGCCGCGGCTGGCGAGCCAGCCGAGGTGGATCTCCAGGACCTGTCCCGGGTTCATTCGGGACGGGACACCCAGCGGGTTGAGGATGATGTCGACCGGGGTGCCGTCCTCCAGGAACGGCATGTCCTCGATCGGGAGGATCTTCGAGATGACGCCCTTGTTGCCGTGACGGCCGGCGAGCTTGTCACCATCGGTGATCTTGCGCTTCTGCGCGACGTAGACGCGGACCAGCTGGTTCACGCCCGGCGGCAGCTCGTCGCCCTCTTCGCGGTCGAAGACGCGGACGCCGATGACCTTGCCGATCTCGCCGTGCGGGACCTTGAGCGAGGTGTCGCGCACCTCGCGCGCCTTCTCACCGAAGATCGCACGGAGCAGACGCTCCTCCGGGGTCAGCTCGGTCTCACCCTTGGGCGTGACCTTGCCGACGAGGATGTCACCGGCGACGACCTCGGCACCGATACGGATGATGCCGCGCTCGTCGAGGTCGGCGAGGACCTCTTCGGAGACGTTCGGGATGTCCCGGGTGATCTCCTCCGGGCCCAGCTTGGTGTCACGGGCGTCGACCTCGTGCTCCTCGATGTGGATCGAGGAGAGGACGTCGTCCTGCACGAGGCGCTGCGACAGGATGATCGCGTCCTCGTAGTTGTGACCTTCCCAGGGCATGAACGCCACGAGCAGGTTCTTGCCGAGCGCCATCTCACCGTTCTCGGTGGCGGGCCCGTCGGCGAGGACCTGGCTCTCGATCACGCGGTCGCCCTCGGAGACGACGACCTTCTGGTTGACCGAGGTGCCCTGGTTGGAGCGCGAGAACTTGGCGATGCGGTACGTGGTGTACGTGCCGTCGTCGTTCGTCACGGTGATGTAGTCCGCGGAGACCTCCTGGACCACACCCGCCTTCTCCGCCTTGAGCACGTCGCCGGCGTCGGTGGCACAGCGGTACTCCATGCCGGTACCGACCAGCGGCGCCTCGCTCTTGATGAGCGGGACGGCCTGACGCATCATGTTCGCGCCCATGAGGGCACGGTTGGCGTCGTCGTGCTCGAGGAACGGGATCATCGCGGTCGCGACCGACACCATCTGGCGCGGCGAGACGTCCATGTAGTCGACGTCGTCACCGGGGATGTAGTCGATCTCCCCGCCACGGCGGCGGACCAGGACGCGGGCCTCGGTGAAGCGCATGTCCTCGGAGAGCGTCGCGTTCGCCTGGGCGATCACGAAGCGGTCTTCCTCGTCGGCCGTCAGGTAGTCGACGTCGTCGCTGACGACACCCTCGACGACCTTGCGGTACGGCGTCTCGATGAAGCCGAACGGGTTGATGCGCCCGTAGGAGGCCAGCGAGCCGATCAGACCGATGTTCGGGCCTTCGGGCGTCTCGATCGGGCACATGCGGCCGTAGTGCGACGGGTGGACGTCACGGACCTCGAAGCCGGCCCGCTCACGGGACAGACCACCCGGGCCGAGGGCGTTCAGACGACGCTTGTGCGTCAGCCCCGACAGCGGGTTGTTCTGGTCCATGAACTGGGACAGCTGGCTGGTGCCGAAGAACTCCTTGATGGAGGCGACGACCGGCCGGATGTTGATCAGGGTCTGCGGCGTGATCGCCTCGACGTCCTGGGTGGTCATGCGCTCGCGCACGACACGCTCCATACGGGCGAGACCCGTACGGACCTGGTTCTGGATCAGCTCACCGACGTTACGGATACGGCGGTTGCCGAAGTGGTCGATGTCGTCGGTCTCGACCATGATCGAACGGCCGGACTCGCCGACCGTCTCGGTCTCACCGGCGTGCAGCTTCACCAGGTACTTGATGGTGGCGATGATGTCGTCGCTGGTGAGGACACCGGCGTCGAGCGGCTCGTCGGCGCCGAGCTTCTTGTTCACCTTGTAGCGGCCGACCTTCGCGAGGTCGTAGCGCTTCGGGTTGAAGTAGAGGTTCTCGAGCAGCGTCTGAGCAGCCTCGCGCGTGGGCGGCTCGCCCGGACGCAGCTTGCGGTAGATGTCGAGCAGCGCGTCGTCCTGGCCCTGGGTGTGGTCCTTCTCCAGGGTGGCGCGCATGGACTCGTACTCGCCGAACTCCTCCAGGATCTGCTCGGTGGTCCAGCCGAGAGCCTTCAGGAGGACGGTGACGGACTGCTTGCGCTTGCGGTCGATGCGGACACCGACCATGTCGCGCTTGTCGATCTCCATCTCCAGCCAGGCACCCCGGGAGGGGATGATCTTGGCGGAGAAGATGTCCTTGTCGGACGTCTTGTCGATGGAGGAGTCGAAGTAGACACCCGGCGAGCGCACGAGCTGCGACACGACGACACGCTCGGTGCCGTTGATGACGAAGGTGCCCTTGTTGGTCATGAGCGGGAAGTCGCCCATGAAGACCGTCTGGGACTTGATCTCGCCGGTCTCGTTGTTGGTGAACTCGGCCGTGACGAAGAGCGGCGCGGCGAACGTGAAGTCGCGCTCCTTGCACTCGTCGATCGAGTTCTTCGGGGGCTCGAAGCGGTGGTCGCGGAACGTGAGCGACATCGACCCGGAGAAGTCCTCGATCGGCGAGATCTCCTCGAAGATCTCCTCCAGGCCGGACTTGGTGGGGACGTCCTGTCCGCTGTCCAGAGCAGCCTCGACGCGAGCCTTCCAGGCGGCGTTGCCGAGGAGCCAGTCAAAGCTCTCGGTCTGCAGCGCGAGGAGGTTCGGAACCTCGAGGGGCTCCTTGATCTTTGCAAAAGAGATGCGCAGCGGGGCGGTGCTGGCACCGTTGTTCGTATTCGAGGTCGAGGCGTTGCGCGAGGCGGCCAAGAGGGGGTCCTTCCGAGGGCTCGGACTCACTACGCGCGTACCGGCCCCAAGCCGCACACAGAGACAGAAATCCCAAGGTCAGGGAAGTCCGGCCATCGGTGCTAGGCGTGGGCATGCCCCTGGTGACGGGCAGGAGGCAGCTAACAGGCAGCGCAAAGGGTCAGTGTAGCCAAGCGGCACACTGATGTCCAGTCGGGGTTCTCAGAGACCCACGTTGCTCTAAACAGCTGTTCTCAACACCTATGAATAGCCCTCGCGCGGGGTGCGCTCTTCTTTACTGCCCTCTTCGCTCTCGATCCATGCCTCGGAAGCGGATCGAGATGACGACGCGTCCTGAGAATTGCGCGCCGCGTGCGGTTCGTCAAGGCCTCGCGGGCCTCGGCGGACGTCCGGCGATCTTCACCTGCGCCCGGAGGACGCCGGTTGACGCCTCGCGGCGCTCCTGGAGAAACGCACGGCGAAGATCACCCTACTCGTCGCACGCCGAAGATCAAGGCAGCCTCCGGGGGCATGCCGAAGGGCGACCACCCGGATGGGTGATCGCCCTTGGCTGAGGTCACTCAGCGCCGTGCGGCGTGAGCGTCCTCGGAAGAGTCAGAGGACTCTCGAAGTCACTTGACCTCGACGGAGGCGCCGGCGCCCTTGAGGGACTCGGCAGCCTTCTCGGCGGCCTCCTTGGCGACCTTCTCGAGGACGGGCTTCGGGGCGCCGTCGACGAGGTCCTTGGCCTCCTTGAGACCCAGCGAGGTCAGCTCACGCACGACCTTGATGACCTGGATCTTCTTCTCGCCGGCACCCGTGAGGATGACGTCGAACTCGTCCTGCTCGGCCTCGGCCTCGGCGGCGGGGCCACCCTGACCCGGGGCGGCGACGGCGACGGCCGCGGCGGCGGTGACGTCGAACTTCTCCTCGAACGCCTTAACGAACTCGGAGAGCTCGATGAGGGTGAGCTCCTCGAACTGGGCGAGCAGGTCTTCCTGGCTGAGCTTCGCCATGATGGCGTCCTTCCACTATTCGGCAGGTGCCGGTTGTATATGTCGGCGGGCGTACGTGGTGCCCGCTGGACCGCTGAGCGAAATTACTCGGCAGCCTCGGCGGGAGCCGGCGTACCGGCACCGCCCTGCTCGGCCTTCTTGGCGCGAAGCGCTTCCGCGGTGCGGACGAACTTCGACGGCAGAGCCTGGAAGAGCTGCGCAGTCTGCGTCTGCTTGCCCTTCATGGCACCGGCCAGCTTGGCGAGCAGAACCTCGCGGGACTCGAGGTCCGCGAGCTTCTTGATCTCATCGGCGGACAGCGCCTTACCGTCAAGGACACCGCCCTTGATGATGAGGTTCGGGTTGTCCTTGGCGAAGTCACGAAGACCCTTCGCCGACTCCACCGGGTCACCGGTGATGAAGGCAACCGCCGTCGGACCTGCGAACAGGTCGTCCAGCGTGTCGATCCCGGCCTCGTTGGCCGCAATCTTGGTCAGCGTGTTCTTCACCACGGCGTACTGGGCGTTCTCACCGAGCGAACGACGCAGCGTCTTGAGCTGCGCCACGGTGAGACCCCGGTACTCGGTCAGCACGGCGGCGTTCGAGCTGCGGAACTGGTCCGTCAGCTCGGCTACCGCGGCAGCCTTGTCGGGCCTTGCCATGAGCGTCGGCCTCCTTCCGGGTGATGAGGACCGCTCAGAAGGGGCCGGGAAAGACGAAACGCCCCAGCACAAGTGCCAGGGCGCAGCTCAACCGGACAGAGTCCGGGAGCGATCCACAGTCACCTGCGCAGGTCGTCCGATCTAGCGGAACCTTCGGTCACCGTTCCTCTGACGAGGAAGCGGCAACGACCAGCGGTCTTTGGCTTCTTCACGAGAGTACGCGACCGGGGCCTTCGGGAGCAAATCCGTCATGACCCGCCCCCCGAAAGGGGTTTAGGCGCTCGCCGGCACCTGCGACCGGCGCACCGCCCCGGCGTACGAGGACGGGCCCCGCACCCTCCGAAGAGGCTGCGGGGCCCGCCCTGTGCCGTGACGCGGCTACCTGCTGAGCACGGGGGCTCAGACGGAGGCCGGGTCCTCCTCGACGAGGAGGTTGCGCACGCGGTTGGAGTCCAGCGGGATGCCGGGGCCCATCGTCGTGCTCATGGTCGCCTTCTTGATGAAGCGACCCTTCGCGGCGGACGGCTTCAGACGGAGGATCTCCTCCAGGGCCGCGCCGTAGTTCTCGACCAGCTTCGTGTCATCGAAAGAGGTCTTTCCGATGATGAAGTGCAGGTTCGAGTGCTTGTCGACGCGGAACTCGATCTTTCCGCCCTTGATGTCGTTGACAGCCTTGACGACATCGGGGGTGACGGTGCCGGTCTTCGGGTTCGGCATCAGACCACGCGGACCGAGCACGCGGCCCAGGCGGCCGACCTTGCCCATGAGGTCCGGCGTGGCGACGACGGCGTCGAAGTCCAGACGGCCCTTCGCCACCTCGTCGATGAGCTCGTCGGCGCCGACGATGTCGGCGCCCGCGGCTTCCGCGGCCGCAGCACGGTCACCGGTCGCGAAGACCAGGACCCGGGCGGTCTTGCCGGTGCCGTGCGGGAGGTTCACGGTGCCACGGACCATCTGGTCGGCCTTGCGCGGGTCGACACCCAGCGCGAACGCGACCTCGACGGTGCTGTCGAACTTGGTGGTGGCGGTGTCCTTGGCGATACGGACGGCCTCGAGCGGGGCGTAGGTACGCTCCCGGTCGATCTTCGCGTCCGCAGCGCGGAGGTTCTTGCTGCGCTTCACATCTACTCCTGTGGTTTTCAGAGTGTGGAGTCGTGGTGCGGACCAGCGCTTGGTCCTACCACTGTGGGGCTACGGGGCTGACTCAGCCTTCGACCGTGATGCCCATGGAACGGGCGGTGCCAGCGATGATCTTCGACGCGGCGTCGAGGTCGTTGGCGTTCAGGTCGGGGAGCTTGGTCGTGGCGATCTCGCGGACCTGGTCGGCCGTGAGCTTGGCGACCTTGGTCTTGTGCGGCTCGCCGGAGCCCTTGTCCACACCCGCGGCCTTGAGGATCAGCTTGGCGGCCGGCGGAGTCTTGGTGATGAAGGTGAAGGAGCGGTCCTCGTAGACCGTGATCTCCACCGGCACGACCATGCCACGCTGCGACTCGGTCGCGGCGTTGTAGGCCTTGCAGAACTCCATGATGTTGACGCCGTGCTGGCCCAGTGCGGGACCGACCGGCGGCGCCGGGTTGGCCGCACCGGCGTTGATCTGGAGCTTGATAAGCCCCGTGACCTTCTTCTTCTTGGGAGGCATTGCTCTCTCCGGGTCCTAGTGAGAGTGTTTCGCCGCCATTCCGGTCATCCGGATGGAGGCATACCGCGCAACGATAACGGGTATAGCTGCGCGACCAAAAACCGAGCAGGTCAGACGGGCTGCGAAGCCTGTCTGACCTGCTCGGTAGGCATGTGTCCAGAAACGGGCGGAAAGCCGTCAGTTCTTCTGGATCTGGTCGAAGCTGAGCTCGACCGGGGTCTCGCGACCGAAGATCTCGACGAGGCCCTTGACCTTCTTCGAGTCGGCGTTGATCTCGTTGATCGTCGCCTGCAGGGTCGCGAAGGGGCCGTCGGTGACGGTGACCGAGTCGCCCACCTCGAAGTCCAGGACCTGGACCTCGACCTTGCGGGCCGGAGCCGGCTTGCCCTCGGCCTCGGCAGCCTCGCGGGCCGCCTTCTCCTCGGCCTCGGGGGCGAGCATCTTGACGATCTCGTCCAGGGTCAGCGGGTACGGGTCGTAGGCGTTGCCCACGAAGCCGGTGACGCCGGGGGTGTTGCGGACAACACCCCAGGACTCGTTCGTCAGGTCCATGCGCACCAGGACGTATCCCGGGAGCTTGTTCTGACGGACGTTCTTCCGCTCACCGTTCTTGATCTGGACGATCTCTTCCTCGGGCACCTCGGCCTGGTAGATGAAGTCCTCGACGTTGAGCGAGACGGCGCGCTGTTCCAGGTTGGCCTTCACGCGCTTCTCGTAACCGGCGTACGTGTGGATGACGTACCACTCGCCGGGAAGTCCGCGGAGCTCGTCGCGCAGGGCTGCGACGGCGTCGACGGGGGCGGCCGGCTCGGCGTCCTCGGCGGCCTCTTCCTCAGCAGCGTCCTCGTCACCCTCGGCGGGCTCGACAGCCTCGTCGTCGTCGGACTCGGCGTTCACGGCGGCCTGCTCGGCGGGCTCGCCCGCGGCGGCGTCAGCAGCGTCGACCTGGTCCGGGGCCACGGCATCCGCCGCCTCGACGATGTCGAGCTCGTCCTCGGCGGACTCGACGGCGCTCGCCGTGGGCTCGGCGTCGTCGTTCAGGTTCGGGTCAGACACGATGGCTGCTTCTTCCTGGATACATATGGGTGGAACATGCGAAAGGGGCGCCGATGAGGCGCCCTCCGCGGGATCAGCCGAAGACGTACTTGATGACCCGCGCGAATCCGAAGTCAATCACGGTGACGAGACCGATCATCACGACCACGAACATGATCACTACGGCCGTGTACGTGGACAGCTGGCTGCGCGTGGGCCAGACGACCTTGCGGAGCTCGGCGACGATCTGGCGGTAGAACAGCGCGAGACGGCCCAGGGGGCCCTTCTTGCCGCGCTTGCCGCCCTTCCGGGTCTTCTTCTTCGACTCGGGGGTCTCGTCCTCGGCATCAGGCATGTCGATGGAGCCCACGGCGTCCGTCACGCTACTCACCTGATTCCGGGTCATGGCCGTGCCGCGCCCGGTGGAGCCGCACGGCGGTGCATTGAAGTACGTACATGCGCACACATCCTGGCGAAGGAGTGTGTAGCAGGGCCGGAGGGACTTGAACCCCCAACCGCTGGTTTTGGAGACCAGTGCTCTACCAATTGAGCTACGACCCTTTGTGGTTTCCACCAACCTACCGCATCCTCCCCGGTGTACCGGTCGGGAAAACGGTGCGGCTGATGAAGGCCAACGACAGGTGAGTGTACGTGCTCAGCGCCGCCGCGTCGAACAGACCACAACCGACCGGTCCTGTCCGGATGCTGTCCGAGTCCTGTCCGGTCCCTGAAACCCCTGTGCCGGGGGGTTTTCCGGTCTGCGAGCATGGGGGGCATGAGCGCTGCAACTTCTCCGTCCGAGCGCCGGGTCTCGGCCCGCATCGGTGCGATCTCCGAGTCCGCCACCCTCGCCGTCGACGCCAAGGCGAAGGCCCTCAAGGCCGCCGGGCGTCCGGTGATCGGCTTCGGCGCCGGCGAGCCCGACTTCCCGACACCCGACTACATCGTCGACGCCGCGGTCGAGGCCTGCCGCAACCCGAAGTACCACCGCTACACCCCCGCCGGCGGGCTTCCCGAGCTCAAGGCCGCCATCGCGGAGAAGACCCTGCGCGACTCCGGCTACGAGGTCGACGCGTCCCAGATCCTGGTGACCAACGGCGGCAAGCAGGCCATCTACGAGGCCTTCGCCGCGATCCTCGACCCGGGCGACGAGGTCATCGTCCCCGCGCCTTACTGGACCACCTACCCGGAGTCCATCCGTCTCGCCGGCGGTGTCCCGGTCGAGGTCGTCGCCGACGAGACCACGGGCTACCGGGTCTCGGTCGAGCAGCTGGAGGCGGCGCGCACCGAGCGCACCAAGGTCGTCCTGTTCGTCTCCCCCTCGAACCCGACCGGCGCCGTCTACAACGAGGCGGACACCGAGGCCATCGGCCGATGGGCCGTGGAGCACGGTCTGTGGGTCATGACCGACGAGATCTACGAGCACCTGGTCTACGGCGGGGCTGCCGCCGCCTCGCTCCCCGCGGTCGTGCCCGAGCTGCGTGACAAGTGCATCGTGGTCAACGGCGTCGCCAAGACGTACGCCATGACCGGCTGGCGGGTCGGCTGGATCATCGGCCCCAAGGACGTCGTGAAGGCCGCGACCAACCTGCAGTCGCACGCCACCTCCAACGTCAGCAACGTCGCGCAGGTCGCCGCGCTGGCCGCCGTCTCCGGCCCACTGGACGCGGTCGCCGAGATGCGGACCGCCTTCGACCGCCGCCGCCGGACGATCGTGCGCATGCTCAACGAGATCGACGGCGTGTTCTGCCCCGAGCCCGAGGGCGCGTTCTACGCGTACCCGTCGGTGAAGGGACTGCTCGGCAAGGAGATCCGCGGCAAGCGCCCGGCGGACTCCGTCGAGCTCGCGGCCCTCATCCTGGACGAGGCCGAGGTCGCCGTGGTCCCGGGCGAGGCCTTCGGCACCCCGGGTTACCTGCGGCTGTCCTACGCGCTGGGCGACGACGACCTCGTCGAGGGCGTCTCCCGGCTCCAGAAGCTGCTGGGCGAGGCCCGCGACTGACGCGGAGCACCCGCCCCGAGAAGGTGACCCCCGGTTCCGGCCGGGGGTCACTTTTTCGTTCGAGGGGTAACTCACAAGGGGATCCGGCTACCGCCGCACCCCTCGTGTGCGGCAAGATCCTTCAATGGAGCGTGACGTACGGCTGTTGCCCAAGGCCCATCTGCACCTGCACTTCACCGGGTCGATGCGGCCGACGACCCTGATCGAACTCGCGGAGAAGTACGGTGTCCGCCTGCCCGAGGCGCTGACCGGCGGTGAGCCGCCGAAACTACGGGCCACCGACGAGCGCGGCTGGTTCCGCTTCCAGCGCCTCTACGACATCGCGCGGTCCTGCCTCCGCTCGCCGGAGGACATCCAGCGCCTCGTGCGCGAGACCGCCATGGAGGATGTCGCGGACGGCTCCGGGTGGCTGGAGATCCAGGTCGACCCGACCTCGTACGCCCCGCTGCTCGGCGGGCTGATCCCGGCGATCGAGATCATCCTGGACGCCGTGGACCGCGCGGCCCGGGACACCGGGCTCGGGATCCGGGTGGTCATCGCGGCGAACCGGATGAAGCATCCGCTGGACGCCCGGACGCTGGCCAGGCTCGCCGTGCGGTACGCGGACCGGGGTGTCATCGGCTTCGGGCTCTCCAACGACGAGCGGCGCGGGATGGCCCGTGACTTCGACCGAGCCTTCGCCATCGCCCGCGAGGGCGGCCTGATCGCGGCTCCGCACGGCGGTGAGCTCTCCGGCCCCTCAAGCGTCCGGGACTGCCTGGACGACCTCGACGCGTCCCGGATCGGGCACGGTGTCCGGGCGGCCGAGGACCCCCGGCTGCTGAGCAGGCTCGCGGAGCGGGGGGTGACCTGCGAGGTCTGTCCGGCCTCCAACGTGGCGCTCGGCGTCTACGAGAAGCCCCACGACGTACCCCTGCGCACTCTGTTCGACGCGGGGGTGCCGATGGCGCTGGGGGCGGACGACCCGCTGCTCTTCGGCTCCCGGCTGGCCGCCCAGTACGACCTCGTGCGCCGGCACCACGGCTTCACCGACGAGGAGCTGGCCGAGCTGGCACGGCAGTCCGTGCGCGGGTCGGTGGCACCCGTCGAGGTGCGGGAGAAGCTGCTGGGCGGGATCGACGCGTGGCTGGCTAGCTGAGGCCGCCCAGCAGGGTGCGCGCGAGGGACGCGGCGAAGTCGTCCAACGGCTGCTGGACACCGCCGGCCTCGTAGGCGAAGGCACGCTGCGCGCAGGCGCCCAGGAGCAGCGAGGCCGCGGCACAGGTGTCGGCCTCCGGGCGTACGCGCCCTGCCCGCTGCTCGGCGCGGAGA